>CAVDWM010000001.1:0-135238 GCA_963612725.1 Faecalibacterium prausnitzii
GTAGTCTCGAAAACTTTTTGTTTTTTCAAGTGTCTACTCTAAGGGGATTATATCAAAGCAAGGCGGCTTTTTATATCTAATAATCACTGCGTTTCGCGCTTGTGACAGACGCTGCTTTTATATCGCCACGCACAGTCGCGGAGAACCGCAAAACACAGTAGATCTCGGCAAGGTTACGGCGGCACGGGATAGAAGAAGTGACGGAAGCAACAAGGCTGTGTTGCCTCCGTGTGCTTGCCGAATGTCTGCGATGCCGTTCAGTTTTCTTTGGCTCTTACGCGCAGGGGAATCCCCATTCTGTCGGCAAGAGTCTGACATTCTGCTATCTCCTCCGAACTGATAACATCGACTACCGAGAACTTGACTGTCTCGATGTGTCTTTTGCACTCTTCGGCAAATTTCAGAAGCTCTTCAAAGGAGCCGATGCCGAATTTCGGTCTTGATATCTCATTGTAGCGCTCTGCGCTCGGCGCGTTGAGACTTATTGAAACCGTGTCGGTGAATTCGGCAATTGCGGGGACGGTGTCCTTTCCGTTGATGAGATTTCCGAGTCCGTTGGTGTTGATGCGTATTTTTATATCGGGATATCTGCTCTTGAGGAGCTTGCCTGCCGCAATAAGATTGTCAAAAGCACAGAGAGGCTCGCCGTATCCGCAGAAAGTGACCTCCGGAAAAGCAGAGAAGTCAAACTCGTTGATAGCTTTTGCAATATCCTCCGCAGACGGATCGGATTTGTGCCAAAGCGTGTGCGCCGAGCCGAGTCCGTCTCCGTTTGAGCGGATACAGAATGTGCATATGCAGGGACAGCGGTTGGTTATGTTGAGATAAACCTTGCCCCTGTAGGTATAAACTATGTCAGCCAAAATGAAAGCCTCCTTATTTGAGAACCTTTTTCTTGAATCCTGCGGCATCGAGCGCGAGACCGAAAATTATATATATCACGGCGTTTGCGGCGACCTGGATAATATTGGGTATAACTGCCGCAAACGCACCCCATGCGCCGAAAAGTATTTTGTCGGCGAGATAGTAGCCGACGCAGGTGACTGCAAGCGCGGGAATAAGTGCGATGAGATTGCGCACGTTGATTATTTTGTCCTTCTTTGAAGTGAACGGCAAAACGACGAGCGTCTTTATTATTACCGTCGCAATGACCCAAATGGGTGCGGTCAGCGCGTCGGCAAGTCCCGCACCGACTGCGGCGGCGGCAATCGCATAGGGCAGCGGCAGAAGAGATGCCGCAAGAAAAATTAACGAATCGCCGAGATGTATATATCCGTTGCCGGTCGGAATGTGAAGAACATACGCGGTGACGACGGTTATTATAGCTGCAAAAAGTGCTGCCGTAACGACATAAATAAGTTGCTTGTTTGCTTTTTTTTGTTTCATTGTTTAGCCCTCCCGGGATTAATATTACCATTGATACTAACACCATAAACGCTTTTTAAATTTGCCGGACGGAAATACGACGGTAAAAAATCAGAATTTCGTCATAAAGACTAAAAATTATTTGAATACCGGGCGCAAATCAAAAAAACAACACATAGTCCCGACTGCCGAGTTTATGGATTTTTTGTGAATTGTTGTGCTCGGGTGTTGAAAAGCTTGTATAATATATGGTATAATATCACGATGAAAAATAAGGCTTTTGCGGAAAGGAGAATGATCCTTGAAAAGACGGCTGGCGGCGCTGATGCTTGCGTTTTGCCTGATATTTCCGGCTCTTACCGGATGCAACGGCGCAAAAATGAAATCGCCGACGGGGCTTATGCGTCCTCCGCTTTCTGCGGGTGTTGACAGCGAACTTAAAAGCGCATTCCTTTCTGCCGCGACCGGTAAGGGTAAGGCCGCGTCCTCGTCTGCCATCTCTTTGATATCTCCGCTCTCTGGAGATCACCGCTCCGCATTTGTGCTTCACGATATAGATAACGACGGCGTCAATGAGGCTCTCGTGTTTTATAAGCTTGAAAGCGAGCCGTCAAAAGAGCATATGAATGTGCTTGACTATGTCAACGGCAAGTGGGTCTCCGTAAACGACTTTTCGGGCACCGGCACAGGCATCAACTTTGTCAGCTTTGTCCAGATGACGGAAACCGGATGTCCCGCGATACTCGTTTCCCAAAGTCTCTATGAAAATGACACAAGCAAAATACTTTCGGTCTATGTCTGCACCGGAAACGAAGAGAAGCTCTCGGTGAAGAATGTCTGTACCGAAGTGTATTCCATTATGGAAAATGTCGATGTTGATTCGGACGGTCTGCTTGACATATTCCTCATTCAGCAGGATCTGACAAACAACAATTCGCCGCGCTCGACCGCAAAGGTCTTTAAGATGAACGCCTCGGGCACGCTTGATGAATTCGGCACCGCAAAGCTTGACGGCGGAATCAGCAGATACTGCTCCGTTCAGACGGACAAGGTGAACGCCTCATCGCCGTTGAGAATATATGTCGATGCGATAAAGGGCGAGAATCAGGCGATAACCGAAGTAATCTTCTGGAGTGCCTCGAGCAAATCACTCGTGACTCCGATGTTCAGTCTTGACACACAGTCGAATATGTTTACCGCTCGTTCGGAGTTGCTCGCCTCGCAGGATTATGACGGCGACGGGATAATAGAAATACCGAGTCAGCGTCCGCTGATAGGCAGCCGAAAATATGAATCTCCGAAAAACACATATGAGCAGATGAATGTTACGAGCTGGATCGAGGTTCGTTCGTCAAAGGACTTTGACTTTACCGATACGCTTGTCAATGCAAGCGATTCATATATACTCGACCTAAAACCGCTCGAGAACATTATGGGCGAGTTTACCGTGTATGCCTACGACAGCACGCGCACATGGATATTCAAGGAATACAGCGCAAAATATCAGACGGTGGGTGATGATCTCTTCGCCATAATTTGCACAACAAAAGACAGTGCTAACCAAAAAGGCGTGAAGTCCGAAAATTATCTTATAGAGAACGATGACGGAACGGTCGTTTACTTTGAATCCCGTGATAAGGGTGCGGAGGCCGGAATAACCGTCAAATCCATAAAATCGTGCATCAGGATATTCAAGGATAAGGAGTTGACGGCAAAATGAAAAGAGTTCTCGTAGCCGAGGATGAGTCCTCAATCAGAGAGTTTGTGGTTATCAATCTCAAGAGAAACGGTTATGATGTTGTCGAAGCGGCGGACGGTGCGCAGGCTATCGAGAAGTATAAAGCCTGCAACGGCGATATTGACGTTGCCATTCTTGACATTATGATGCCGTATGTTGACGGGCTTGAGGTATGCAAGCAGCTGCGTGCGATGAATGCGAATCTCGGCATAATAATGCTGACTGCAAAGACTCAGGAGATGGACAAGGTGTCCGGCTTGCTCATAGGCGCGGACGATTATGTTACGAAGCCGTTTTCGCCGTCTGAGCTCATGGCTCGCGTCGATGTGCTTTACCGCCGTGTAGAGATGAGTGCCGGACTTGCGGACAACTCCCGTGCCAATGTCATAACCTCCGGCGAGTTTGAACTCAATATGAGAAACAGAACATTGACCAAGAACGGAATCCCGATAGAGCTCACGCAGGTCGAGTTCCAGATAATGGAGTACTTTTTCACTAATCAGGATGCGGCGCTTTCGAGAACGGATATCCTCGAAAAGGTCTGGGGCGGCGACTACTTCGGCGAAGAAAAAATAGTCGATGTCAACATCCGCAGACTGCGAATGAAAATTGAGGACAACCCGTCTGCCCCCAAGCATCTGCTGACGATGTGGGGCGTGGGATATAAATGGATAGCGTAAATTAAGTCAAAAAACACGAGAGGGGGCAGGTAATGTGAAGAAGATAGGCGGTATAACAAGGCGATGGCTGAAGGATATCTTCAGCGTTGTTCTGGTGCTTGTGGTTTCCGTTTCGGTCGCTGCCTGTCTCTTTATAAGAACCTACTACTATACCTCAATAAAAAACGTGCTTGAAACAAATTCGGGAGAGCTTATTACCACCTTCTTCAATATTTACGGCGCGGATAATGAGGACGGCTTTGCAATCGCCGGAAGAGAATTTATCGAAAACTGCGGTATGCTCGATCTTATGGAGATCTGGATAATCGACAACAGCGGCAATGTGCTCTTGTCGTCAAGCGGCTTTGAGGTCTCTCCCCAGCAGAATATGCCAGACTTTATCGAGGCGATGAACTCGGCGTCGGGTAAGGCTACATGGATAGGAAAGCTCAGCACCGGAGAAAAGATAATGTCAATGACCGAAACGGTAATGAACACAGACGGTACTGCCGCCGGTGCCATAAGATACATCGTTTCTCTCGAGGATGTCGATTCGCAGATAGGCTTCGCCTGCCTGATAATCGGACTTATAGCGGCAGTTATCATTACCGTTTCGACGATACTGGGTCTTATATTCACACGGTCTATAGTAAGACCGCTGAGAAACATAGGTAATGTCGCGAGCAAGGTTGCGGACGGTGACCTCAGTGCCCGAATCGAAAACTATAAATACGATGATGAGATAGGCGAGCTCTGCGGCAAGATAAACAATATGATAGAAGAGCTCAACGATGCAGACAGGCTCAAAAATGACTTTATCTCGACCATATCGCATGAGCTTCGGACCCCGCTTACTTCCATAAAAGGCTGGGGCGAAACGCTTATGCAGGTCGGAAATACGGATCCGGCACTGTCAAAACGCGGCATGACTGTCATAATAGGCGAAGCATCGCGTCTCTCCGGTATGGTCGAAGAGCTGCTCGACTTTTCAAAAATTCAGAGCAATCGAATGAATCTTCAGCTCAAGAAGATTGATGTTCTTGCCGAGCTTGATGAGACGGTGTTCGCATTCAAAGAACGCGCAATAAAAGAGGGCATAGAGATTATATATAACGCTCCCGAGCTGCCTGCGCCGATGGAGGCTGACGAAGACAGGATACGCCAGGTGTTCATCAATATTTTTGATAATGCCATAAAATACAACTATCACGGCGGCAGAGTAATAGTACTCGCTCAGATAACCGGTTCGACCGTGCTTGAAATATCAATAAGCGATACGGGCAGGGGAATATCGCCCGAAAATCTTCCGAGGGTAAAAGAAAAGTTCTATAAAACGGATAATACCGTTGCGGGTTCGGGCATCGGACTTGCCGTGGCGGATGAAATAGTCAAGCTTCACGGAGGAACCCTCAATATCGACAGCATTCTCAATGAGGGAACTACCGTAACGATAACGCTGCCGATAGAAGCAGTGACCTATACAGACGAAAAGGAAGTACACGATGAAGAAGCAAAAAGCTCAAACTAAATACGGCTCCGTCGGCGGTCAGGCACTGATGGAGGGCATAATGATGAACGGACCCGAGGGCAAGGCGATGGCGCTCAGATTGCCGGACGGCAGCATCTCCGTCGAAAAAAAGATGTTCAATTCAATTAAGGATAAAAACAAATTCTTTGCTCTGCCGATGATTCGCGGTATAGTCAATTTTATCGAGGCTCTGATTTTCGGCTACAAATGTCTCATGGAGTCCGCAGAAAAGACGGGAATGGACATAGGCGAAGAAGAGGAAGATATGTCGAAGCTCGACCGCTGGATAACCGACCATTTCGGCGAAAAGATGATGAATGTCATCGGCGCCGTATCAATGGTGCTCGGCTTCGCTCTTGCGTTTGCGCTGTTCGTATGGATGCCGTCATTCCTGTTCGATTTGATAAACAAATGGACCGGCGAGCACATCTCAATGCTTCGCACCCTGTTTGAAGGACTGCTCAGAATAATAATATTCGTCATTTATATGGTGGCGGTTTCCAAGATGAAAGAAATAAAGCGCGTTTACATGTACCACGGCGCGGAGCACAAGTCAATATTCTGCTATGAGAGCGGCGAGGAGATGACGGTCGCAAATGTCAGAAAGCAGAGTCGTTTCCATCCGCGCTGCGGCACAAGCTTTATATTTGTTATGATAATACTCAGTATTCTCGTTTCGTCCGTAGTGGCGCTGGCTTTTCCGGCTCTTACGCATATCCGCCCCGTGTGGATATGCGTCAAGGTGCTCATAATGCCGATAGTTATGGGACTCGGCTACGAGTTCATCAGATACGCCGGCAGACACGACAATCTTTTTGTCAAGATACTTTCGGCTCCGGGACTTTGGATGCAGCGTATAACCACAGCAGAGCCCGACGACAGCATGATCGAGGTCGGAATAGCGGCAATAAATGCGGTTGTTCCGCACACGGAGGAGAAAAAAGAGAATATTGAGGAAGTCGGCGAGATTGAAAACATATCCGAAGAGAACGAAGAAGAAAGCTGATATGGCATTCTGAAGGGGGATGTGAACCGTGACGGCTGAACAGGTACTCAGAACGGCGGCGGAAAAGCTCCGGGCGGCACAGATAGAAAATGCGTCGTTTGACGCGTCCTGTCTTGTCGAAAATATCACAGGGCTTTCACGCACAAAGATAATGCTCTGCGACGACGATATTTCCGACGAGCAGGTCGGGCTTGTCGAGCGTGCGGTTCTGCGCCGCATATCCGGCGAACCGCTCCAGTATATCCTCGGAGAATGGGATTTCTTCGGTAGGACATTTGAGGTCGGCGAGGGTGTGCTTGTCCCGCGACCCGAGACGGAATTGCTGGTTGAGCTGGCGCTCGAGAAGCTTCGCAATGTCAGATATCCGGTGGTGTTCGATCTCTGCGCCGGAAGCGGATGCGTCGGACTTACGATTGCCGCCGAGCGACCGGATGCTCACGTATGGCTTTTTGAAAAATATGATGAGGCCTTTTATTATCTCAAACGAAATGTCAAAAAGCTCGGGCTTACAAATGCACAGACCGTTCAGTATGATATAACCCTGGGTTACGACAACAAGCTTCCCGAAACGCCCGATCTTATAGTTTCAAATCCGCCGTATCTCAAAACGGACGAACTCGGCGGACTTTCAACAGAGGTTATGCATGAGCCGGTCACCGCTCTTGACGGCGGAACCGACGGCACCGATTTTTATCGCGTAATCGCTTCGCGCTGGCTGCCCAATGTGAACAACCACGGCGGCATCATCCTTGAGTGCGACCCGTCGCAGGCACTTAAAATTGCCGATATGCTCATGCCGTATGCGATGCGAGTGAAAATAATAACGGATATATTCGGGCTTCAGCGGGCGGTCTTCGCCGATATGTTCTGAAGCGGAAAGGATTTCAACAAATGATCTTATCTCTTTTGAGAAACGGATTTTCCATAGATGTGCTCATAGGTCTGTGCGCGAGTGCTTTCGTCGTGTTCTGTACCATGCCGGTACATGAGTATGCCCATGCGTTTGTTGCGACAAAGCTCGGCGACGATACCCCGAGGCTCAACGGGCGTCTTACGCTCAATCCCATGGCGCACATTGATATTTTGGGTGCCGCAATGATATTGCTTGTCGGCTTCGGTTATGCAAAGGCGGTGCCGGTGAACCCGCGCAATTTCAAAAATCCAAAGGCGGGGATGGCATTGACGGCGGCGGCAGGTCCCGCTTCAAACCTTTTGATGTCGGTTATTTTTATCCTGCTGTCGAATGTCGCGTTTATTGTTTATTACAATATGGGCGATTCAACCGTTGCAAAGGTAACATTTTTGTTCTTCTTCTATGCCGCGATGATAAATATCAGTTTGGCGGTTTTCAATCTTATCCCGATCCCGCCGCTCGACGGCTCTCGTATAATCGGACTGGTTATTCCGAACAAAGTCTATTATCAGATAATGAAATATGAACGTTATATCATAATGGTCGTATTTCTTCTGCTCGCTTTCGGTTGGCTCTCTACCCCGCTGTCGTGGCTTACCGACAAGGTGCTCTATGGCATATCATGGCTTGTCTCAAAGCCGTTCGGCGAATACGGCGATATGTTCATGCAGATAGTTTCATCCGCAATGTGAGGTTTTTATGGAGACTCTTTCTTATAAAATTGAATCTTTCGAGGGCCCGATGGATCTCCTTCTTCACCTCATCAGCAAGCATAAGGTCAGGATAGAAGATGTGCCGATAATGGATCTCATCAACCAATATCTTGATTATATGAAGAGAATTAAGGAAGAAAATCTTGAAGTCGCGAGCGAATTCCTTGAAATGGCGGCGCGTTTGGTGTATATTAAGACTGTGTCGCTTCTGCCTGTCCATGAGGAGGCGGACAGACTCGCAGAAGAGCTTCGCGGCGAGCTCACGGAGTACCGCGACTGCCAGCTTATGGCGGGCAAGCTTGCTGAACAGGCAAACGGGTTCAACTTCTTTTCGCGCGAACCGCAGGAAATTGATGTCGATATGACATATACGAGGCTTCACGAGCCGTCCGAGCTTTACAAAGCTTATATGGCGGCAGTCGGAAAGGGTAAGCGCAAATTGCCGCCGCCAGTTGAAGCTTTTTCGGGAATAATCGCAAAAAAGATAGTTTCCGTCTCGTCGAGATTTTCTTACATACTCAGAAAGCTCGGCAGGAACAAAAAACAGAAATTCATATCTTTCTTTGAGCGTTCAACTTCGCGCTCGGAGATGGTCGCAACCTTTATGGCGATGCTTGCGCTCGTCAAGTCGAAAAAGGTCGAGATAAACGGTGACGGCGGCGATGCCGAAGTCACTTTGATAACGGACAGACGATGAGATTTTGAGGGGAGAATCAGCTTGACATTCAATCAGATGCGCGCCGCGGCGGAGGCGATACTTTTTGCGGCGGGCGAGCCGGTGGAAACGGCTAAAATAGCGCAGGCTCTCGATATAGAGATAGAGGACGCCGAAACCGTACTGCGCTCCTGCGCCGAGCAGCTCGATGAGCGCGAGAGCGGCGTGTGCCTCCTGAAGCTCGGCGAAAGATATCAGCTGTGTACGCGGCAGGAATACGCAGAGAATATAAGAAGCGTGCTCGATATGAAGCGCAACGTTCCGTTATCTTCTGCGGCGTTTGAGGTGCTTGCGGTCGTGGCTTATAACCAGCCTGTCACCAAGGCGTATGTCGAGCAGGTGCGCGGAGTGGATTGCTCGGGAGTTATATCCACGCTGTGCCAAAAGGGTCTTGTTGAAGAAAAAGGCAGACTCGATCTTCCGGGCAGACCGTTGCTTTACGGCACTACTCCGGAGTTTCTCAAGTGCTTCTGCATCGAATCTCTCTCCGAACTGCCGGAGCTTCCTGAGCGTGAGGAAAAAGAGCAGGAGACGGAAAAAGAGGAGGAGACCGAGACCTTTGAAGTCCCTGCGGAGAAAAGTGCGGCACAGCCCGTTCGGCCGGAGCCCGAGGAAGATGACGAAGATTTCGATTTTGACGAGTTCGATGTCGATGCGGGCGAGCTTGAAAATATGTATGAATGATGCGGAGGTGTTTGTTTGACAGCTCTTTACATAATATTGGGCATTGTTGCGCTTATAGTTATCCTGTTTTCGATAAAGGTCAGCGTGACTGCCGAATATGCCGATTCTTTTTCGCTTGATGTGCAATGGCTCTTTATAAAGCTGCACATCTTCCCGCAGACCGAGGAGCAAAAGGCGAAGAGAGAAGCAAAAAAGGCTAAGAAAGAAGAAAAAAAGAAGAAAAAGAAGAAGCCGAAGAAAGAAAAGCCGAAGGAAGAAAAGAAAGAGGAGGACAAGCCGTCCGAGCCTAAGAAAAATATCTTCAAAGACTTCTATGAGAATCAGGGCTTCGGCGCAACGGTCGAGCTCGTTCAGACTGCAGCGGCCCAGCTCGGCGGCTTTCTGGGCAGCGTATACAGAGCCTTTGTCATAGAAAATCTGCAGCTCCTTTTGAAAGTCAGCTCAGGAGATGACGCGGCTCAAAACGCCATAAAATACGGCAAGGTATGTTCGGCGGTCTATCCTTCAATGGGCTTTATATGCTCAAATATGAAGGTCAAAAAATATGAGGTGAATGTCGTGCCTGACTTCATCTCGCAGGAGAACAAGGCGCAGTTTGCACTCTCGCTCTCCGTCAGACCCATAAAGCTCACGAATGCGGTGGTTGTCCTTGCGTTCAGGCTTTTGTTCAAAGTGCTTTTAAAACTGCTTAAAGGCAGTAAAAAGAAAAAATAAATCTGTTTGAAATCCAATGAAAGGCGGACTTAAAAATGAAAGAACAGTCAGCATCCGGAATTCTCGGAACTTCAATCGAAAAGATAAAGGATCTTGTTGATGTCAGCACGATTATCGGCGATCCCATGGATCTGGGCGACGGCATAAAGATAATTCCCGTCTCTAAGGTGTCCTACGGCTTTGCGTCGGGCGGTTCGGACTTCCCGTCGAAGTCGAACGCCGAGCTTTTCGGCGGCGGCGGCGGAGCAGGCATCACCATCACTCCTATCGCATTCATCGTTGTCAATAACGGCGAGGTCAGCATCAAACATATCTCGACCGAGGAAGGCTCGATCGAGAGAACCATCGGTATGATCCCCGATGTTGTCAACGGCGTTACGGATGTTGTCAACAAGTTTGTTGACGGCAAGAGCAAGAAGACCGAGGAGAACCTCGAAGGCTTATATTGATTTTTTTCCTGCACACCGCATATTCATTATCAGTAACGGATGATGAATGGCGGTGTGTTTGGTGAATTTAAGACCGGTTGCTTTTGTGACTGCTGTTTTTGCGGTGGTCTGTTTTGTATTGTCCGGGCTGACGGCATTTGCCCAGCCGGATGTTTCTGCCTCGTGCGCGGCGCTTATGGTAGCCGAAACGGGGGAGCTTATTTACGGCAAGAACGAGCATGACAGGCGTTCTATGGCGAGTACGACGAAGATAATGACCTCACTCCTTGCAATAGAAGAGCTGACACCGCAGAGAAAGATAACAGTCGGCGCGGATATGCTCAATGTCGAGGGCACTTCAATGGGACTTCTTGCGGGAGATACCGTGACTCTTGAGGGGCTTGTCTACGGGATGCTTTTGCAGTCCGGCAACGATGCCGCGAATGTTACTGCGATAACGCTCGGCGGCAGTGTTGAAAATTTCGTCTCAATGATGAACAAGCGCGCTGGAGAAATCGGCATGAATGATACGCATTTCGAGACTCCGTCCGGGCTTGATTCAAAAGAGCATTATTCTACGGCATACGATATGGCTCTGCTCGGATGCACTGCTATTAAAAATCCTGAATTTGCCGCTGTTTGCTCGCAAAAAAGTGCCGTTGTGTGCTACGGCAACCCGCCGTATCGCCGCACGCTTACGAATCACAACCGACTGCTCCGTATATACGATGACGCAGTCGGAATAAAAACCGGATTTACAAAAAAGAGCGGACGCTGCCTTGTATCTGCGGCACGGCGTGACGGAGTTACTCTTGTTGCCGTGACACTCAATGCGCCTGATGACTGGAACGACCATTCAAAAATGCTCGAATACGGCTTTTCGGTCGTTGAGCGGCATGAGGCGGACACCGATATGTCTGTGCTTTCGTTAAAAATTGCAGGCGGGGAAAGTGAAAGCGTGACGCTGAAGCTCTTGAGACCGCTTCAATACATTTCACGAACAGATGAATCAAAGGAAACAGAGCAAAAAATAAGCCTGAAAAAGTTTGAATATGCACCGATAGAAGAAAACACGGTAGTCGGTTCGGTTGAACTTATAATAGACGGCAAAGCCGTTGACCGCACGGAAATTTTGACGGCGGGCGCGGTTCAGCTGCAAACGGTTGTTGCCGAAGAACCCATAAAAGAAAAAAGCCGGATAAAAAAGCTTATTGAAAAAATAAAGAACATTCTCAAAAATTGGATGTGAAACATTTGTCAGACGACAGAATAAGACTTCAGAAATATATGTCCGAATGCGGCGTTGCATCGCGCAGAAAGTCGGAGGAGCTCATCGCCAAAGGAGCCGTTAAAGTTAACGGTACTGTTGCAAGAATAGGCGATTCTGTTGACCCGAAGCGCGATATAATAACGCTAAACGGCAAAAAAATAGAAAATAAGACGGTTGCAAAATATATTATGCTCCACAAGCCTCGCGGTTTTGTCACGACCATGAGCGACGAGCTCGGGCGCAGATGCGTGGCATCGCTTGTCGAGGATGTCGGCGAGAGGGTGTACCCGATAGGCAGACTTGACAGAAACTCAGAGGGCTTGCTTTTGATGACCAATGACGGAGAGTTTGCAAATGCCGTAATGCACCCGTCAAAGCACGTTGCAAAAGTTTACAGGGTAACCGTAAGACCCGACATATCCGACGGGCAGATAGCCGCCATGAGCGACGGAATGATGCTTGACGGCAGAATGACCGCTCCGGCGCAGGTTACGGTGCTCGAAAAGCGCGACGGCAGAGCGGTTATAGAAATAGTTCTTTTCGAGGGAAGAAACAGGCAGATAAGGAGAATGTGCGAGGAGCTCGGAATCGAGGTCGCACGCCTCAAGAGAACCGCAATAGCCGGTGTTAAGCTCGGTATGCTCCCACAGGGCAAATGGCGTGAGCTGACCCCGCAGGAGGTTTCGCATATACTCTCAGCCGCCGGCGTAAAGGCGAACAAAAAGGAGAAAAGAAGATAAAATGCTTGAGTTCAAGCCTTTTGATATAGATGATAACATTTACGGATACCGTGCCGAGGAAAACGGCGAAAATATCGGCGAATGCATCTTTTTGCTCAGCGAGATTTATGCAGAGATCCTTAGCGTGAAAACCCGCAATGCGGACAGGCTCATTGAGGAGGGTCTGATACGCAGCGCACTGAATTTTGCCGCTAACCGCAGTGCCTATATGGCGCGTGCGGATGTCGGCAGAGTTGAAGCAGAGGCGTTTCTGACTCTCGGTTTTGAAGAGAAAAACGGCTTTTATGAGTCCGATATACCGTCCGCCCTTACGGGAAGCTGCGGTCATTGCGCCAAATAAGCCTTTTTATGTACCTTGCATATTGACAAAAGTATGTTTAAACTGATAGAATAAAATGATTTACAAGACCTACGAAAAGGAGTTCTGCCGATGATAAAAAGCATGACCGGATATGGGCGGGCAACAGGCTCGTTCGACGGAATGGATATAACTCTTGAGCTCAAGAGCGTAAATCACAGATATTTTGAATTTTCATCGCGTGTACCCAGAAATTTAGGCTTTCTTGACGAGAAGCTAAAGAGCTTTTTTCAGGAAAAAATATCAAGAGGCAAGGTCGAGTGCTATGTTCAGGTAGATACGGCGAACGAAGAATCGGCTGTCGTCAAGCTCAACGGCGCTCTTGCAAAAGGATACCTTGCGGCTTACGAGGAGCTTTCCGAAATCTGCGGAATCGAGAATGACATAAAGGTGTCCGATCTCGCAAGGGTGAATGAAATCTTTACCGTATCAAAAGAGCCCGAAGATGAAGAGAAGATTTGCGCCGATGTTCTCAGCGTTGCGGCAGAAGCACTCGAAAAATTCATTGCCATGCGTGCGGTCGAGGGCGGAAAGCTGAAGGATGATGTCACCTCGCGTCTTGACTTCATAATCGATAAGGTCGCGTTTATTGAAGAACGTTCTCCGCAGACCGTGAAAGAATACAACGAAAAGCTTCTCACGAGAATGCGCGAGGTTCTCGGCGATGTCCATGTGGATGAGCAGCGCCTGTTGACCGAGGTGGCGATATATGCCGACAAGGTCGCCGTGGCGGAGGAGACGGTTCGTCTGCGCAGTCATATCGATCAATTCAAAAAGCTCCTTGAAGAGGATGGCGGCGCCATCGGCAGAAAGATGGATTTCCTCGTTCAGGAGATAAACAGAGAGATAAACACTATCGGTTCAAAGGCTCAGGATATTGAGATGGCGCGCTGCGTTGTCGATGTAAAGGCCGAGATCGAGAAAATCAGAGAACAGATACAGAATATCGAATAACTGCGGAGGTATTATCGTAATGAAGCTGATAAACATTGGCTTTGGCAATATGGTCAACGCTAATCGTCTTGTGGCTATAGTCAGCCCCGAATCGGCCCCGATAAAGAGGATAATTCAGGACTGCAAGGAGAGGGGAACTCTTATCGACGCGACCCACGGCAGGCGTACACGCGCTGTCATAATAACCGACAGCGACCATGTTATACTTACCTATCTGCAGAGCGAGACCGTAGCAAACCGCCTCAACAACGACGGCGATGAGCTTGATATTGAGGAGGAAGAAAGCGATGAATAATAACAACAACGGTCTTTTGGTTATCCTTTCCGGTCCGTCGGGCTCGGGAAAGGATACCATTCTGACCGAGCTTACTAAGCGCGACATGAATATCAAGGTGTCCACATCCATGACGACACGCAAAAAGCGCGAGTGGGAGGTTGACGGAATACATTATTATTTCGTTAACGAAGATTATTTCATGCGTAAAATAGATGAGGGACAGGTTCTTGAATATGCGCAGTACGGCATGAATTATTACGGAACGCCCAAAGCTCCCGTTGACGAGCTTCTTGCTCAGGGCAGAACCGTGTTCCTCAAAATCGAGGTTCAGGGCGCGGAGAAGATTCGCAAGCTCTATCCCGAAGCCGTCAGCATCTTTTTGATGCCCCCGTCGATGGCAGCTCTTGAGGAGAGACTTCGCTGCCGTGAGAGCGAGGACGAGGAGGATATCCAGCGTCGCCTTACCATCGCGGTTGACGAGATAAAACGCGCTGTTGAATATGACTACATAGTCATCAACGACATAGTTTCATATGCCGTGAGTGATATATGCACTATTCTTGATGCGGAAAAACAAAAAACTTTCCGCTGCAAAAACATTATAAGTGAGGTAATCAACAATGTTTAATCCCGATCTCAGAGGCGTTCTTAAAAATCATCTGAGCCGCTATTCCCTTGTCACTGCAACTGCGAAGAGGGCACGTGCCATCTCCGAAGATGCCGAGGATAAGCAGATAATACTCACCGAGAAGCCGGTCTCAATGGCTATCGACGAGATCCTCAGCGGCAAATATATTATTATCGAGCCGGAAGAGATTCGCAACATCTGACGCTTTTTTCACGGAGTGTGACTCAAATGTACGCACAGGTCGCCGTCGAGAACGTCAACTGTACGTTCGATAAGGACTATGATTACAGCATACCGCAGCAGCTCGAGAGTAAAGCTCTCGTCGGCTGCCGCGTTGTCGTGCCGTTCGGCGCGGGCAACAGAAATCGCATAGGAATTATCACGCGGCTGACCGATTCGACCCAAGGAAAAAGAATAAAGTCCATCTCAGCGGTGCTCGATGAAGCGCCGCTTCTTAGTAATGAGATGATGGCGCTTGCCCGATGGATATCCGAGCAGACTTTTTGCACCTACTATGAGGCGGTCAGGGCTATGCTGCCTGCCGGGATAAATCACAGGATAATACGCTCCTTCTGCGCCGTTCCGGGCGCAGAGGAGAGTATAGTTGCTTCGCTCGATGCGGACGAGAAGCAGGTCTATGACTATCTGCTCTCGCGCTCGGGTTATGTCAAGCCCGAGAATTTTCTGAGAACTCTCGGCTTCGATATTTCGTCCGATATACCGGAACGCCTTTTCAGGGCGGGACTTCTCGCGGCAAACGATGACGCGGTGCGAAATGTCGGAGATAATAATATTCGCATGGTGCGTTTGTGCGAAAGCTCTGACGATGTGCAGATGACGAAGAAACAGAATGAGGTCGTGAACATTTTAAAGGAAGTCGGTTCTGTGAGCGTCAAAGAGCTGTGCTATTTTACGGGCTATACGCCGTCGGTCATATCTGCGCTCGAAAAGAAGGGTGTTGTCGAATGCTTTGAGCGCGAGGAGCTTCGGAGCTTCGTTAGCAGATATGCCGTGCAAAGCGCGTATGACAACGGAGAGATACATCTCACCGATGAGCAGCAGAAAGCCTATAACGGTCTGCTCGAGGATTATAAGAGCGGTACGGGCAGGACTGCACTTCTTTACGGAGTTACCGGAAGCGGCAAAACCTCCGTTTATCTGAAGCTGATAGATGCGGTTCTCGCAGACGGCAAGACGGTTATAGTCATGGTACCCGAAATATCGCTGACCCCGCAGACTCTCTCGGTGTTTCATTCGAGATATAAGGACGGAGTTGCGGTTTTTCACAGTGCGCTGTCCGCCGGGGAAAGGGCGGACGAGTGGAAGCGTGTGAAGAACGGTGACGCGAAAATAGTTATAGGTACCCGTTCGGCAGTTTTTGCTCCGCTTGAAAATATAGGACTTATAATAATCGATGAGGAGCAGGAGCATACATATAAATCGGAGCAGACGCCGCGCTATAACGCGAAGAGTGTGGCAAGATACCGAGCCGCATGGCACAAGGGTCTGACTCTTCTCGCATCGGCTACGCCGAGCGTCGAGTCCTTCGCCGCAGCAAAGAACGGCAGATATTCTTTCTATGAGCTGAAAGACAGATACGGCAAAGCGGTGCTTCCGCAGGTAATTACCGTTGATATGCGCAACGAACAGCAGCCGGAAAACCGTGAGCTGAGCCGCGAGCTAATAGAGGAGCTGAACAAAAACCGTGCGGACGGCAAACAGTCGATAGTGCTGATTAACCGCCGCGGGTATAATACTTTTGTCTCGTGTACCGCGTGCGGCGAGGTGGTTACCTGTCCGAATTGCAGTATCTCCATGACCTATCACGCAGCAAACGGCAGGCTGATGTGCCACTACTGCGGATATTCCATGCGCTTTACACAGGAATGTCCGTCATGCCATAAGCCCGCGCTGAGATATGCCGGATTCGGAACGCAGAGAATAGAAGACGAGCTTGAGAAGGCCGTGCCGGGGGCGCGTATTATGCGTATGGATACCGATACAGCTTCATCGAGATTTGCCCACGAGGAATATCTGAGTGCTTTTGCAAGAGGCGATTACGATATACTCGTCGGCACTCAGATGGTCGCAAAGGGCTTGAATTTTGAAAATGTTACGCTTGCGGCTGTCGTTTCGGTCGATCAGCAGCTTTATAACGACGATTTCAGAAGCCTTGAGCGCACTTTCGCACTGCTTACTCAGGTAGTCGGACGATCCGGACGCGGAGAGCATCCCGGCAAAGCGGTTATTCAGACGCTGACTCCCGAAAATGAAATAATAAGACTTGCGGCAAAGCAGGACTACGACGCATTTTATGATACTGAAATACGCATGAGGCGTTTAATGATATATCCGCCGTTTTGCGACATATGCGTCGTCGGCTTCTCCGGAGCGGACGAAGTAAAGACCCGCATTGCTTCTCAGCGCACACTCGACAAAATAAAGGAACTGACGGCAGGGGAATACAAAAACGAAAAGCTTATCGTTCTCGGACCTCTGCCTGCGCGGGTACCGCGAGTCAATAAAAAATACAGATACAGACTTATAATAAAATGCAGAAATACAAAGAGATTTCGCAGCATGATATCGGAGATACTCAAGGGCTTTTACGGCGACAGTAAATTTTCTGATGTCTCCGTCTATGCCGACATGAACCCGGAAATAACCGTATGATCCAAGGAGGACGATAAATAATGGCGATGAGAAATATAGTTAAGCTCGGCGATCCGATGCTTAAAAAGCACAGCAGGACGGTCGAAAAGTTTGACGACCGCTTGGCTCAGCTCATTGACGATATGAAAGAGACGATGTATGCAAACGACGGCTGCGGACTTGCGGCGGTGCAGGTCGGTGTTCTCAAGAGGGTAGTTGTCCTCGATGTCGGCGACGGCTGCATTGAGCTTGTGAATCCCGAGATAATCTTCAGCGACGGTGAACAGTGCGAAGCAGAGGGCTGCCTTTCGATTCCCGGAGAGTACGGCACAACTATTCGTCCGGCAGTGGTAAAGGTCAAGGCACAGGACAGAAACGGTAAGTGGCAGGTTCTCAAGGGAGAGGGACTCAAGGCGAGATGCTTCTGCCATGAGCTAGATCACCTCGACGGAGTCCTGTTCACTCAGAGACTTGCGGATCCTATGGAGCACAAGGAGATTTTATGAGAATAGTTTTTATGGGCACTCCGGATTTTTCCGTTCCGTGCCTTCAGGCGCTTATAGATGACGGGCATGATGTCTGCGCCGTGTTCACTCAGCCCGACAAGCCGAAAGGGCGTCACGGCGTTCTGACTCCGCCGCCCGTCAAAGAGCTCGCACTCAAATATGATATCCCCGTATACCAGCCGAAAACGCTGAAAACGGACGAAGCAAAAGAGCTTTTCAAATCGCTCAATGCGGAGCTTGCGATAGTTGTTGCCTACGGAAAGATACTTCCCGGCGAGTTTATCCGTGCACCGAAATACGGCTGCATCAATATGCACGCCTCGCTTCTTCCGAAGCTGCGCGGCGCAGCGCCGATTCAGTGGTCTATAATCACGGGAGAAAGGTGCACCGGAGTTACCTCCATGCAGATGGATGAGGGACTCGACACCGGAGATATGCTTATCTCAAAGAGCGTTGAAATAGGTGAAAACGAGACCGCCGAGGAGCTCCACGACAGACTGTCATTGCTCGGCTCGGAGGTTATGCGCGAGACGATATCTGCACTTCAGGCAGGCAGTCTTCATCCCGTAAAGCAAGATAACGGGAAGAGCACATACGCTCCTATACTTACCAAGGAGCTTTCACAAATAGATTGGGATGATACCGCACAGCATATACATGATAAGATAAGAGGGCTGTATTCATGGCCGGGCGCGTCGAGCGAACTCGACGGCAAGGTCATAAAGATACATTCGTCGCGCCTTGCAGGTTCGTGCAGCGGAAGATCGGGAGAAATAGTTGAAAGCGATAACCGTCTTGTTGTCTGCTGCGGAGACGGCAATGCCGTTGAGATACTTGTGCTCCAGACTCCCGGAAAACGGGCGATGCTGGCTCAGGATTTCCTGCGCGGCAATCCGATTGAAAAAGGTACATTCTTTAAATGACCGTTAGGAGGTTCGGCTTATGGGCTGGATGTATTATTATGATTACTATTTCCTGATTTTAGTTGTCCCTGCAATGCTTATCGCGCTGTGGGCTCAGATAAAGGTGAAGACCACTTTCGCTTCGCAGTCAAAAAGACTCAGCTCACGCGGTCTTACCGGTGCACAGGCGGCGATGCAGGTGCTCAGATATTACGGAATAAACGATGTGCACATAGAGCGAGTAGCGGGCGACTTAACGGATCACTATGACCCGAAAACGAATGTCATACGACTTTCGGATAAAGTATACAACAACACTTCTATAGCTGCCATAGGCGTTGCCTGCCATGAGGCGGGGCACGCCGCACAGCATGCAGAGGGCTATACGCCGATAAAAATCAGAAATGCGATTATCCCTGTCTGCAATATCGGCTCAACGATAGGTCTGCCGCTTGCAATATTGGGATATATTCTCAGCTTTGAGCCGCTTATCACCCTCGGTCTGCTGCTCTATGCGCTTATCGCGGTGTTTCAGCTTGTCACTCTGCCGGTCGAGTTCAATGCGAGCCGCAGAGCGTTGAAGGTTATTGAAGAGACGGGCGTCTTAGACGACGATGAGCGCACGGGCGCAAGGAAAGTTCTCTTTGCTGCGGCGATGACATATGTTGCTTCGCTTCTTGTGTCGCTTGCAAATCTGCTGAGATTTGTTATACGCTTCAGCGGCAGAAATCGAAGGAATTGAACGGAGTGTATCGTTAATGAGTAAGAGCGCACGCCAGAGCGCGTTTGAAATACTTTATAAAGTTGAGCGCAGCGGGGCGTATTCAAATCTTGCTCTCGACGCACAGCTCTCGTCTCGGGATGGATCTGACGGCGATTCGGCACTGCTTACGGCACTTGTATACGGAGTGCTCGAAAGACTTTTAACGCTTGACTACAACATCTTGCTTTATTTGCGTCAGCCGCTGAAAAAGCTCAAGCCCGAGGTGCTCATTGCGCTGCGCATCGGCGCTTACCAATTGCTGTTTATGGACAGGATTCCCAATAGTGCGGCGGTCAACGAGAGCGTGAAGCTCGTCAAAAACAACCGTGCGCAATTTGCGGCGGGACTTGTAAATGCAGTGCTCAGAAAAATGGCTTTAAACGGATTGCAGCTGCCCGACGAGGACGATAAGCTTAGATTTATGAGCATCAAATACTCTGTTCCGGAGCAGACCGTCAAGCTTTTTTTCGATGCTTATTCCGACAGGACTGCCTGTGAAATGCTTGAAGCGATGTCTGAACGAGCGAAGATATTTGTCCGCGTGAACACTCAAAAATGCACAGCAGACGACCTGATAGCAATATTGGCGCAACAGGGCGTTGAGGGCAGGAAAACGGACGGTTTTCCCAATGCTCTCGAATTGGTGAGCGGCGGCGCGGTGGAGCATCTTGACGCATATAAAAAAGGACTTTTTCATGTGCAGGATCTTTCTTCGCAGCTTTGCTGTATGGCGCTTGACCCGCAGCCGGAAGAGACGGTGTATGATATGTGTGCGGCTCCGGGGGGTAAAAGCTTTACACTTGCCGAAATGACAAATTGTAAAGGTAAAATACTTGCCATGGATATTTATCCCTCAAGGCTTGCTCTTATCGAAAACGGAGCGGAAAGACTCGGACTTTCAAATATTGCGGTTATACCCAACGATGCCGCAAAAGTGAATCCGGCACTGAAAAAGGCGGACAGAGTTTTGTGCGACGCCCCTTGTTCTGGACTCGGAATACTCCGCCGCAAGCCCGAGATACGCTATAAAACCCTTGAAGATATTGACAAACTGCCGGTTTTGCAGTATGATATCCTGTGTTCATCCTCTGAATATGTCAAGGTCGGCGGTCGGTTAGTCTATTCTACCTGCTCGCTGAACCCGGCAGAAAATTCCGAGGTTTGCAACAAGTTTCTCAGTGAACATAAAAATTTCGAGGCTGTTACGGTTTTTCCGGACATAAAAAGAGTAGACGGCAACAAAAACTACCTGACTTTAATGCCTCAGACACATGGGACGGACGGCTTCTTTATCGCCGCATTTATCAGAACGGAGTGAGCTTTTGAATACAACAGATGTAAAGTCAATGAACTTTACAGAGCTTTCCGCGGCTCTTTCCGATATGGGGCTTCCGTCATACAGAGCGAAGCAGATTTATTCGTGGATTCATCAGAAATGCGCGCTTGATTACGATGAGATGACCAATCTTCCGCTGTCTCTGCGCGAAAAGCTGAAAGAAGAATTGCCGCTCAAAAAATGCACTGTCGAACGCAAGCAGGTATCGGCGGAGGACGGAACGGTAAAATACCTTTTTGGCTTCGGCGGCAATGAATATGCCGAAAGCGTTTTGATGAAATATAAGTACGGATATACTATCTGTGTCTCGACTCAGATAGGCTGCAAAATGGGCTGCTCGTTCTGCGCGTCCACACTGGGCGGTTATGTCAGAAGCCTGCTTCCGTCGGAAATCCTTGGTCAGATATATGCCGCTCAGCGCGACGAAAACATCCGAATCTCCCACATAGTCTTAATGGGTATGGGTGAGCCGCTCGATAATTTTGATAATGTAATGCGCTTTCTTGAGCTTGTGACTTGTGAAGACGGGCTCAACATAAGCATGAGGAACATATCGCTTTCCACCTGCGGAATAGTTCCCGGGATATACAAGCTTCTTGAAAAAAAGCTTCAGCTCACGCTTTCAATATCGCTTCACGCGCCGTATAATGAGCTCAGGTCAAGGATAATGCCGATTAACCGTCGGTATTCGCTCGATGAACTGATGCCGGCGTGCCGTGAATATGCAAGGGTAACTTCGAGAAGAATATCGTTTGAATATGCTATGCTCGGCGGAGTCAATGACAGCGACGAGTGCGCCGGAAGGCTCGCAGAGCTTTTGCGGGGTATGTTGTGCCATGTCAATCTCATACCCGTCAACGAGGTTGCCGAGAGTCCCTATAAACCGTCAACACCTGAGCGCATTGAACGATTTATAAGCATACTCGAAAAGAAATCGATAAATGTTACGGTAAGGCGGAAGCTTGGATCGGATATAGATGCTTCGTGCGGTCAGCTTCGGCTTCGTAAAATAAAAGAGCAGTAAGCTTAATTCGGGATTTTCTCAATTTCCGGGGGAAAATATGAAAATTGTTGCAAAGACAGACCAGGGAAAGGTCAGAAAAGACAATCAGGACTCATTCGCTGCGGGAGAGCTTCCCGGCGGCGTGGTTTGGGCTGTTGTCTGTGACGGTATGGGCGGCGCGGCAGGCGGAAGCGTTGCCAGCCAGACGGCCGTTAAGATGATAAGCGAGAAAATCGCGTCCGGCTACCAGCACGGAATGAGTGACAGATCGATAAAAAATCTGTTGACCTCTGTCGTTGAGAATGCCAACTCTTCCATTTATGAGATGGCGTGCTCGGTAGAGAGCCTCAACGGCATGGGCACGACAGTCGTCGCCGCCATGATAAGAGACAGAGAGCTTTATCTCGTTCATGCCGGAGACAGCAGGGCTTACCGCATTTCGCAACAGGGTATAGCGCAGCTCACAAGGGATCATTCCGTTGTTCAGGATATGGTTGAACACGGGGAGCTTACCCAGGAGCAGGCAAAGGATCACCCGCGAAAGAATATAATCACAAGAGCGCTCGGCGTGAGCGCGGACATAGAGACGGATTATTATCAGGATACTCTTGATGAGGGAGACGTTATTATCATTTGCACTGACGGTCTGACGAATTATGTTGAGACCGATGATATATATAATGCCACCAGAGACGATCATTATTACGAGTTTGCAGACAGACTGATAAACCTCGCCAATGAGAACGGCGGCGGAGACAATATCACTGTCGTAGCAATGGCGTTTTAGGTTTCTGTATCCCAACAGGAGTGTGAGATTTAATGGATAATTATGTCGGAAAAAGACTTGACGGAAGGTATGAGCTCCAGGAAGTCATCGGCGTCGGCGGAATGGCGGTTGTTTATAAGGCCTACGACAATATCGACGACAGGACGGTAGCCGTCAAGATTCTCAAGGACGAGTTCCTTGCAAGCGAGGAGTTTCGCCGCAGATTTAAAAATGAATCCAAAGCGATAGCAGTGCTTTCCCATCCGAACATAGTCAAGGTTTATGATGTCAGCTACGGTGACAAGCTCCAGTATATTGTTATGGAGTATGTCGAGGGCATCACGCTCAAGGAGTATATTGAGCAGCAAGGGGTTATATCGTGGAAGGAGACCGTGCATTTTACAACGCAGATCCTCCGCGCACTTCAGCACGCCCATGACAAGGGTATCGTTCACCGCGACATCAAGCCGCAGAACATAATGCTTCTCGAAAACGGGACTATCAAGGTCACCGACTTCGGTATTGCGAGATTCAGCAGAAGCGAAACAAGGACAATGACAGATACCGCTATCGGCTCGGTCCATTACATCAGCCCCGAGCAGGCTCGCGGAGATATAACCGACGACAAGTCGGATATCTATTCCGTCGGCGTTGTCATGTATGAGATGCTCACGGGTCAGCTGCCCTTCCAGTCGGACAACTCCGTCTCGGTCGCTATTATGCAGCTCCAGACAGACCCGGTAAAGCCGCGTGAGATCAACAGCTCCATTCCCGAGGGACTTGAGCAGATAACCATGCGCGCCATGCAGAAGAACCCGAAGGACAGATATCAGTCCGCTGCCGAGATGATTCTCGACCTTGAGGAGTTTAAGCGCAATCCCTCAATAAAATTTGATTACAGCTATTTTGTTGACAATGAGCCTACAAAGTTCGTTGACAAAACCGCACCGGTGACTGTACCCATGGCTACTGCCGGCGACACTCGCGTTATAGAGAATCCTCAGCCGACACCGGAAAATACAGAAAAGACCGCAGAAAAAAACAAGATGATCCCGATTCTTTCCGGAATTGTTATCGGCTTTATTGCCGTTCTCGCGATAGTTCTTATTTGCCTGTATTCATTCACGGATGTTTTCAACAGAAAGCTTACCGTGCCCAAGCTTATTAACAAGAACTATGCCGAAGAAATTCTCGGCAACGACGACTACAAGGACTTTGTTATCAAGGTCAACGAAGTTCAGAACAGCTTCTATGAGCCCGGTCAGGTCTATGCGCAGGATCCTGCGGCGGGTACAAAGGTTGATAAGTCCAACAATGTTATTACCGTTACCGTCGCGGTCAGCGAAGAAAAAGCGTCTGTTCCGAATGTTCTCAAGTATCAGCTCAATGACGCCATAACAAAGCTCAAAAATGCGGGATTTGAAGTCTATTCCGTTCCTCAGCAGAGCACGGAAAAGGCAGGTACGGTTTTGAGCACATCGCCGGAATACGGCAGACAGGTGTCAAAGGGCTCGACAATAACAATATATTATGCGAGCGAGCAGGAGCTTATCGAGGTTCCCAAGCTCATAGATGAGAATACCGAGAACGCAAAGGCTATACTTGAGTCCCTCAATCTTGTTCTCGACGACACGATAGACGAGAAGGACAGCGACAAGCCAAAGGGTACTATTATCGAGCAGAGCTATGCCGAGGGCGAAAAAGTGCCTGAGGGAACGAAGATAAGAGTTACCGTCAGCACGGGCGTTGCGGCTTCCTCCGAGGCGAATATAACCATAACGCTTCCCGAATATTCGAGCGGTACCTCCAAGTCCATAAAGGCGGCAATCAATAACAATGTTTTTATGGATCAGAGCGTTATTCTTGACGGAAGCGAATATACCATAACCGTAACCGGCTCAGGCAGCAACAACCATATCAAGGTTTATGTTGACTCTGAACTGTATTATGAATGTGATGTTGACTTCACAAAGAGTCCTGCGGAGATATCGAATGTCAAGAGATACAATGTTTCCGAGAATTCCACGGTTCCCAATGTTGTCGGCGACAACGAGGCAACGGCTATCAGCACTCTCAAGAGTCACGGCTTTACCTCCGTTGAAGTCAATTATATAAGCGTTGTCGATTCTTCAAAGAACGGAAAGGTTATTTCCCAAACTCCGAAGAGCAGCTCTAAGTCCTATCCTTTGAGCACAACGGTAATGATAACCGTCGGCAAGTTTGTCGGCTAAGGTCTTTATTATGGCGAATGTCAAAAAAGGAATAATATTAAAAGGAATCGGTGGCCTCTACTTTGTGGAGACCGCCGATACGGTATTTGAGTGCAAAGCACGCGGGATCTTCCGCAAGAGCGGACAGAAACCGCTCGTCGGCGATGAAGTGGACATACTCGTCGGCGAGGACGGGGCAAACAATACTATTGAGAAGATATATCCGCGCCGCAGCGAGCTGCTGCGCCCGCCGGTTGCGAATATCGACAGGCTGTTTATTCTTTCGTCCGTGCGTGAGCCCGCCCCGAGTGCGCTGATAATTGATAAAATGACTGCGATAGCTTGTTGGAGAAACATAGAGCCCGTTGTTGTTATAACAAAGGACGATCTCGGAGATACTTCTGAGCTTCGCGGGATATATGAAAAAGCGGGGATACCGTTTTTTTCGGTGTCAAGCCGCGACGGCAGGGGAGCGGACGAAGTGAAAGTCATGCTCAGCGGTCATATAAGTGCTTTTGCCGGCAATACCGGCGTCGGAAAATCGTCACTGCTCAATCTTATCGCCCCCGAGCTTTCGCTGAAAACAGGAGAAATAAGCGAAAAGCTCGGCAGAGGCAGACACACAACGAGGGCTGTTGAGCTTTTTAAGCTTTGCGGTGGATATGTTGCGGATACGCCCGGATTTTCTTCCCTTACCGGCGAGAACAGCGAAGTGATACCGGTTGATGAGCTCCCGTTTTGCTTTCCTGAGTTTGTAAAACATCTCGGAAAATGCAGATTCACTTCATGCAGGCATATCAACGACAAGGGCTGCGAAATAGTTGCCGCCGTCAAATCGGGAGAGATCAGCGAATCGCGCCATAACAGCTATGTTGCCCTTTACAACGAAGCGAAAGATATAAAGGAATGGGAGAGGAAATAAAGTAACGCAAACACTGTGCCTCGTATATAATGGACTGAAGGCGAGACTGTTGTATGTGAGGGCGGTGGCGGGCGTGAGAAGATGCGGATGCGGCAGAAACGGCTCCGTGTGCGTTATAATCATTTCATTTGCGGCGGGGATAATAGCCGCAAAATTTTTCCCGTATTCGCTGTTTATTATTCTTATGCTCATCCTGCTTTTGCTTATCTGCACCGCCTCACGAAGCTTTTGGTGACGGAGGGTGAGAATGGGATGAAAGTGGTAGTAGTCAGAAGCCCCAAGCTTTTTTCCGGAATACTCAGGCTCATTTTCGGAATAAAACGGCAGGAACAGACAACATAAAAAACGCCGGACGGCTTGTGTATGCTGTCCGGCGTTTTGCTGAATGTTTTTAGGGTTGAACCGTTATGGGCTTATCTTCGCTCTCGTGCTCCACGGAGACAAAGTTGTTGCGCGGCGCATATGCCCAGCGCATTTCAAACGCCTTTACTCCGTCGAGCGGTATGTAGAGCTGCTCTCTCTTGCCCCTGTAGACCTTTGCGGGAAGCTTGAACTCGCCGCGGTCGGTCTGCGCCACATCGCTGTCAAGGGAGAACTCTGCATTGTGACCGTATACACCAAGATATACCTTGCCCGGTGTTTTTCTGACTTCTCCGCCGATGAAGCCGATGAGAACGGAAAGAGGGGCAAACCATACCCCATCCTTAAATTCGCAGGGCGTGCTGCACTGGCAGAGACCGAGATCCATTCCTTTAAACTTCATGCGCGTTGTGTTATATATCGGCGCGAGTGCAGGCGGGTCGATAGAATCGGTTTCTTTGTTTATCACGCAGCGATCCGCAATGCGTCCGTCATTGAGATGTGCGGTCAGCGTTATCTTCGGTCCGTCAACCTCAACAACAACGACCATAGAAACCATTTCCTCCTGAGAATAGAAGGCACTGTGCCAAACCTTAGGAACGGCACGGGTTCCGGGAGGATTCAGGTTTGAGTTACCGAGCATATAGTGGACGGTTCCCTGAGACGGTCTGTCAAAAATTTCTTCGTTTCTGACAGGGAAGCTTCTCGAAAAATTATGCTCGTGACCTGAAAAGAGTATGTCGAGCTTTTCCATTCCCTCGCGCATAACGGGATAGGCATCATAGTTTTGGCAGTCCGAGCCGGAATAACATATCGGAAAATGATACGAACCGATTTTCCACTGCTTGTCGCAGGCGTCAAGGTCTTTTATGAGCCATTCATTGACTTCTTCAGGTCCGTTTATCCCGATTATTGCAAAATGGACATTGCCGTAGTCAAAAGTATAGTTTTCTGTTTTCCAATTTTCAGGACCGTTATCGGCATATGAGCCCTTGAATTGCTTTCCGAAAAATTCTGCGGGTTCGGCGTAATATCTGCCTATAGCGTTTTTATAATCCTTGAATCCGCGGTTGTCGTGGTTGCCGAGAGCCATCATAAACGGAATGTGTTCGGATATTCCGACAAGTCCGCTGAACGCTCCGTTCCACTGAACCTCGTGCTGTCCGCAGTCGGTGTTGTCGCCGCCGGTCAGAATGAAGCGGGTGTCGGGGTTCTTTTCAAGCATCTCCTTAACAAAGGCGTTGAAATGGGAATAATCAGGGCAGTCAAACGGGCTGCCTTTCTGCTGATCCGATACGCAGAGGAACTTGAATTTTGTGAGATTTTTCGGTGCGGTTGAAAAATAAAATTCTTCGCTTCTGTGTTTGTCATCGCCGCAGGTATAGAAGTATTTAGTGTCCGGCTTGAGCCCCTTGAGGTCTGCCCAAAACATATTGCTTATGTCTATGTCGCTCTTGAAAACCTCCGTTACCGCGTCGGTGCGCTTGCTTTCGCTGCTGCCGTCCTCGCGGTAGAGAACATAGCCCTCTTTGATATCCGTGCGGGTTCTCCATGTGACTGTCATAGAGGTTGCGGCGTCGCCCTTTATGCTGAGCATTATGTGGTCGGGCTGTTCCGTTGAACCTCTTACGGGTTTATCTGCTTGACTCATTTTTTTCTCCTTGTCTTGAAATATAATATGACGCTGTAATTTTCGTACAGCGTCTTTTATTTAATTGAACGGTGTGCTTATCCTGTTGTATCTGAAGTTTGTTACTTCGCCGCGCTGACTGCATCTGTAGATGCTCATGACGAGTCCGATTGCAATATATATACAGAGATTTGACGAACCGCCGGAGCTGAAAAACGGCAGAGTTATGCCGATGCAGGGGAGGAGCTTCAAGCACATTCCGATGTTCATAACAGTCTGTGAGCCAATCATTACCGCAGTTCCGTAGCAAATGAGCGAGCCCATATTTGTGTTTGCTTTTTTGCCGACAAATACTATCTTAACGATTATCAGCGCGATGAGCGCAAGTGCTGCAAGGGCTCCTACAAATCCGAGCTCCTCGCCGATAACGGAGAATATCATATCGCTGTCGTTGACGGGGACGGAGTGCGATTGAGTATATGCGCCCTTGAGGAATCCCCGACCGAAAAATCTTCCGCTGCCGATGGCATTGACGCTTTGCTGCTGCTGGAAGATATATTTCTTATAAAGCGCCGTATCGAGCTTGCTCGGAGCATATACGGCAAGAATACGCCCCTTTTGGAAGTCGCTGAAGAATGCGAACCAGAGCACGGGAACAGCCGCAAGTATGACCGCTCCGGCAGCCGCAAAATATCTCGCGGCAAGACCGGAGGCGAACATCATGCCGATGAATATAGAAACAAATACGAGCGCAGAGCCGAGGTCGCCGGTCAGAATGACCAATACCGCCGGAATTCCGCCGTGAACGCAGAGAAGCAGAGCGTTCCTGAGCTTGTTTATCTCTTCGCCTACATAGTCGAGATGGACGGCAAAGGTTATTATAAACGCTATTTTAAAAAGCTCAGACGGCTGAAAGTTAATGACCTTGAAGTCGAACCATGTTCTGGCGTCCGGTCTGTCGGCGGTTCCGCTGCCGAAGGGGAAAAGCAGAAGCATCATCAGCAGACACACGCCGCCGATTATCATCCAGAAACGGAGAACTATCTCATAGTCGATAAACGATATGACTATGCACATCGCCGCACCGATGAGCACGGCGAGCAGCATAACAAGTGCGGTACGGCTGATGAGACTTCCGTCCTCAAGACTGCTGTATGTGGCACTATAGACCATAAGAACACCGAACAGCGAGGTCAGAAGGCAGAGCAGTATCAGCAGCTTGTCCGTAGTTTTGAATCCTCTTTTGATTGCCTGAAGTATGTTCATGGGCAGCTCCTTAGAAATTATACTGATATTATAAAGCGAATTTTAATCAAATTCAAGTAAAATACTTTTATATCTTTGATTTGTGTGATATAATTATCTGAATTTGATGCAAGGCAGCGGTATTTTTCAGATGGAGACGGTTTTTCATTCTTATTCTTCAAAACAGACCGAGGAGCTCGGCGCTCAGCTCGGCAAGAGTCTCAAGGCGGGGGATGTCGTCGCCCTGTTCGGGGATCTCGGCGCAGGCAAAACTGCGTTCACCAGAGGTCTCGCACACGGAATGGGCTTTGACGGCGAAGTCAGCAGCCCGACCTTTGCGCTCGTGCATGAGTATTCGTCCGATATACCCATCTATCACTTCGATATGTACCGGATAACCACATGGGACGATCTTTATTCAACCGGATTTTTTGACTACCTTGATATGGGCGGTGTGCTTGTGATAGAGTGGAGCGAAAATATCGAGAGCTGTCTGCCGGAAAATTCGATAAGAGTTTCGATATCTAAAAACAATAACGAGAATGAACGAATAATTACTTTGGAGGGGGGTGCCGACATTGAAGATACTCGCGCTTGATTCGTCCGCAAAAACCGCAAGTGCCGCGATAACCGACGGCGAACAGCTGATAAGCGAAGCGTTTGTCAATGCCGGACTCACGCACAGTGAAACACTTCTTCCCATGGTTGATTCCGTCCTGAGCCTTGCGCGCCTCACTATGACCGATATCGACGGCTGCGTTATAACCGACGGTCCCGGCTCGTTTACGGGTATAAGAATAGGCATCGCCGCCGTAAAGGGGCTTGCAATGCCCAATAACACAAAGTGCTGCGGAGTGTCCACTCTCAAGGCTATGGCGTATAATCTGCGTTATGATAACTGCATCGCCTGCTGCGCAATGGACGCAAGATGCTCGCAGGTCTATTCGGCAATATTCCGCTGTTTTGACGGGAAAGTCGAGAGAGTGACCGAGGATGACGCAATTCCCGCATCAAAACTTTCGGAAATACTTGAAAAATATGCAAATGAGCGTATAATTTGTGTCGGAGACGGAGCGCATATCGCTTACACGGCTGTTAAAGACAGCTTTCGGAGCGTCAGCCTCGCACAGGACGGCAGGCGTTTTCAGCGTGCATACGGTGCCGCCTGCGCTGCTGTTTGCGAGAATATGGACTTCATTTCTCCGGCTCAACTTTTGCCCGTGTATCTGAGACCTTCGCAGGCGGAGCGAGAGCTCAGTTTGAAGAAGTCTCACAACCAATAAATCAAAAGGAGAAATTATCATGATAGCTCTTGCTGCCGACCATGCAGGATACCCTTTGAAGGAGGAAATCAAAAAACATCTTTTGGACAGGGGCTTCGATGTCAGGGATTTCGGAACCGACAGCGACAAGTCCGTTGACTATGCCGTTTTTGCGAAGATAGCGGGCGAGGCGGTCGCCTCCGGCGAGTGCAAGCTCGGAATTTTTTGCTGCGGCACCGGCGTCGGCATTTCGATGGCGGCAAACAAGGTCAGAGGCGTCAGAGCCGCAAACTGTGCGGATACTTTTTCCGCGCGCATGACAAGGCTTCATAACGATGCAAATGTTCTTTGTCTGGGCAGCAGGGTAATAGGCGCGGGTCTTGCGCTTGATATGGTTGATCTCTTTGTCGATACGCCCTTCAGCGGCGAAGAGAGACATCAGAGAAGAATCGATCAGGTCATGGCTATAGAGAACGAGAAGCTCTCAAAATAAAGAAGTCAGAAAATTTTTAATTATATATCTCTGGAGGAGTTCAAAAATGGCAAACATAACAATAACAAATCACCCGCTTATTCAGCACAAGCTGTCTATTCTCAGGGACAAGAGCACAGCGTCCAAGGAGTTTCGCGCTCTTGTCGGTGAGATTGCCATGCTCATGTGCTATGAGGCCACGAGAGACCTTCCGCTCAAGGATGTTGAGATAGAGACTCCCGTTTCCAAGGCGACCACAAAGGCTCTTGCGGGCAAGAAGCTGGCTTTTGTTCCGATTCTCAGAGCCGGTCTCGGCATGGTTGACGGTGTGTTGACTCTCGTTCCTTCCGCAAGGGTCGGTCACATCGGTCTTTACCGTGATCCCGCGACTTTGCAGCCTGTTGAATATTATTGCAAGCTGCCCAGCGATATAGGCGAGCGTGATGTTATTGTTCTTGATCCCATGCTTGCCACCGGCGGCTCGGCTATCGATGCCATAACTCAGATTAAAAAGAGAAATCCCAAGTCGATAAAGTTCATGTGCATCATTGCGGCTCCCGAGGGACTTGAAGCTCTCAGCAAGGCTCATCCCGATGTTGATATCTTTGCCGCCGCAAAGGACGAGAGACTCAACGATCATGGCTATATCGTCCCCGGTCTCGGCGACGCCGGCGACAGAATCTTCGGCACGAAATAATTGCACTTGCAATACCCGTGCCATTATGCTATAATGATTTCAGTAAATTTTGGAGGTGTTATATCATGAAACACATCAAGACCATCAACGCTTCGAATCTCAAGGAGAGCGCTGCTAAGGGCGGCTGCGGCGAGTGCCAGGCTTCCTGCCAGTCAGCTTGCAAGACTTCCTGCACCGTTGCAAACCAGAAGTGCGAGAAGTAATCTGATTTGAACGTAAATTAGGGGCAGGCTTTGCGCCTGTCCCTAAAATTCTGTCTGAAACAACTTGCCGCGCATAACCGCGGTCAAAAGGAGCGAAAGCGGGGAGACCCGGCGTATATGATACATAAATATTTTCTCAACGGCTACTATATAGTCATCGACACAAACAGCGGTGCCGTTCATATTGTGGACGGGCTTGCATACAGGCTGCTCGACTTCTTTACCGAAAAGCTCAGGGGTGAGTGTCCCGATGAGGTTATCGCAACTCTTGTAACCGAGGGCTTTGATAAGCAGGATATCATCGATACCTACGGCGAGCTCAAGGCTCTGTGTGATGACGATTCTCTCTTCTCCGAAGATACTTACAGACCCTTTGCCGATATGCTTACAGAGGCACCGATAAAGTCGATGTGTCTCAACATATCGCACGACTGCAACCTGCGCTGCGAGTACTGCTTTGCGGCTCAGGGGGACTTCGGTCACGGCAGAAAGCTCATGCCGTTTGAGGTCGGTAAGGCCGCAATAGACTTTCTTATCAAGCATTCCGCAAACAGACACAACCTCGAGCTTGACTTTTTCGGCGGCGAGCCGCTCATGAATCTCGATGTCGTGAAAAAAGTTGTCGAGTATGCAAGAGCAATAGAAAAGGAGCACAACAAAAACTTCCGTTTTACTATGACTACAAACGGAATTTTACTTGATGATGACAGCATTGACTTTATCAACCGTGAGATGTCGAATGTCGTGCTCTCGCTCGACGGCAGAAAAGAGATCAACGACCGCCTGCGCCCGACCGTCAACAGGAAAGGGAGCTATGACATAATCGTTCCGAAGTATCAGAAGCTTGTCGCCGAGAGAGGGGACAAGGAATATTATGTCCGCGGCACATTTACAAAATATAATCTTGACTTCACCGATGATGTCATGCATCTCAACGAGCTTGGCTTTGATCAGATATCCGTCGAACCTGTCGTTACCGATCCCGAGCTCCCGTATGCGCTGACCGAAAAAGACCTTCCGGCTATCGCAGAAGAATACGAGAAGCTTTCAAAAATACTCATAGAGCGCAAGCAAAACGGCACGAGCTTTAACTTCTTTCATTTCATGATCGACCTTGATCAGGGACCTTGCGCCATCAAGAGACTTCGCGGATGCAGCTGCGGCAACGAGTATGTTGCGGTTACTCCCGAGGGTGATATCTATCCCTGCCATCAGTTTGTGGGTATGGACGAATGGAAGATGGGCAGCGTGCTTGACGATTCTATTGACCACAGGATGAAGAAGATGTTCTCAAAAGCGAATATCTATTCAAAGGAAGAGTGCGCCGCCTGTTGGGCGAAGTTCTACTGCAGCGGCGGCTGCAACGCAAACAATATGCAGTACAACAACACCATTTTCAAGCCGCACAAGCTCTCGTGCGCTCTTGAACAGAAGAGACTTGAGTGTGCGATAATGATAAAAGCCGCTCTTGCGGACGAATAAAAAGACAAACGGCCCGGGCTGCAAAGTCCCGGGCCTGCTTTCTGAGCATAAAAAGCCCTCGGAGGGTCAACTCCGAGGGACTTTTTAGGTTGTTTAATAGGAGTCGCTGTTGCTTATCGCAAGACGCTGCTTGAAGGTCTTAAGGTAGGACTTGAGCGCCTTGTTGAGCTTCTTGTCGTTCTTTGTGAGCTTGTACTCATCTGAAGCCTCAAGCTCGGTCAGTTTCTTCTCGAAGTCTTCGCCGGACTTTGAGGAGCGAATAGTGCTCTTCCACGCATAATCCTTGCCGGAATAGAACATTATGTGATAGCCGTAGTCGGACTCGATAATACCGGTATCTCCGACCTTTCTGCTGCTGTCCGTTGCCCAATTGAGGAAGGATTCAACATAGCTGGAGTTTGCGGTGATGCCGCTGATAAGACCGCCGTCAGACGCGCTTCCGGTATCGGCAGACTTTTCTTTTGCGAGGGCGGCGAAGGAATCCTCCGTCTTTTCGCCGCTCTGCCACTGCTTATAAATCTCCTCTGCGGAGGACTTCGCCGCAGCTTTCTGCTCGTCGGTAGCTTCGGAGGTCGAGCTTGTGTCATCGGTAAAGGAAATGAGGATGTGCCTTACATTCGATGCCATCGGTGCGTAGCTGCCCTTGACTATGTAGAGTATAACATAAGAGGACACGCTGTCGTCGCTGCCTACTGCAAAGAGCTTGACATCGCCGGATTTCCTTGCGCTGTCAAATGCCCATGTTGCGGCATCCTCGGACACATAAGAGGTGATGGTTGATTTTGCGGCCTCCGTGAGAGCAGTGGAGGATTCTGCATCATAGTCTTCGGTCGAGCTGTTCTTTTTCGACGCCTGCTCAAGGAATGCCTTTTCGCTGGTGCAAGCTTTGAGTGCGGTTTCGGCTTCAGCCTTGACCTTTGCCGCCGCTGCCTTCTGACGTGTGGCGAGCTGCTCATCGGATTCGCCGTCGTTTGCCGTGAGAGTCTCTACCGAGAACGAAAGTGTTCTCGCGTCTACAGCATTATATGTATCGGGAGCTGCATCGTAAACGGCCTTGATCTCTTCGTCACTGTAGGAATTTGTGAGCTCGGTCGAAATGTCGCTCTGATATCTTGTGACGATGTTCTGCATCTCAAGCTGTTTGCGCAGGAACTTTTCGTTTATGCCCTTGCCGTAGCTCGCCTTGAGATAAGCGTTGAGAGAGTAGTTGTCATCAGCTGCGGTGTTTCTGATCTCTTCGATCTGATCGTCAATAGACTTCTGCTCATCTTCCGTGAGCTTGTATCCTGCCTTGAGAGCCTCCGCATAGAGAATCTTATATGACTGGAGAGCGGAAACGGTCTCGTCCCTGATGTAATCGGAAAGAAGCAGATCGTCTCCGTCTGCATCGGTGCCGTAGTTCTGCTCATCGGGAGACTTTGTGGAATCGATGCCGATGTTGTAGCCGTACATAGCGTACTGCTTAGCGTATGAGTAGATGTTGTTGAGATACTGGCTGTAGTAATATGTAAACTCAACTTCCGAAATGCGTATGTCATCGCCAACGGAGAACACAGTGGTATTCTTCTTGATAACGGCTGTATCGTCAAGAACCTTCCATACGATACCGCCTGCAACCACAACGGCGAGGACGATAGCAACTACCATTTTGACTATCTTTGCCGCTGCCTTGCTCTTCTCGCTCTTTTTCTGGCTCTTTTTCGCAGATTGAGCGAGGCGGGCCTTTCTGTCGTCACGGTATGACGCGGCAGAAGTCCGCTGAGTGTTTTTGTTTGCCATTCTTTTTCATCCTTTTCTTTGTTAAGGTTGATTTGACCTGACGGTCGATAACATTCTTATTTTATACTATTTTATTAATTTTGACAAGCCGAATTTGCAAGTTTTATAGTTAGTTCATAATCAAATTACAGCTCATCCTTCAGAAATGCGTCTTTGAACCATATGTTATTGACTTCAAACTGCTTGTCGTTGAGATAAGCGAGCGCTTGCGCATCGGTGATAAAGTCAAATTTGAGTTTGTAGGAATACAGAAACTGCTTTTTATATCCGCTCTCCCTGTTCGTGGAGCTGCGACCGTATTTTCCGTCGCCGAGCAGAGGATGACCGATCGAGGCGAAATGAGCTCTTATCTGATGTGTGCGTCCCGTTAAAAGCTCGATCTCGACAAGACTCATATTTCTGTTTTCTGCGAGCACACGGTATTTTGTCTTTATCTCTTTCGACCCATCGACCCGTCGGGTAAATACCTTGACGAGATTTTTATTTTCATCTTTTGTCAGCCAGCCGTGCAGAACGCCGTCCTTTTCCTTCAATATTCCGTGAACAACGCAGAGATAGAATTTTTTTATCTCTCTGTCCTTGAGCTTCTGATTCATTATTCTCAAGGCTTCCGCGTTTTTTGCAGCCATGACTATTCCGCCTGTGTTGCGGTCGATTCTGTTTATGAGAGCCGGAGCAAAAGCGTTTTCTTCGGACGGATTGTATTCGCCTTTTTCATAGAGATACCGTTTGATTCTGGTCAGCAGTGTGTCGTTATATTCGCGCTCATCAGGATGAGAAAGAAGACCGACTTTTTTGTCGAGCAGCATTATATTCTCGTCCTCGTAGATAACCGTGAGATTGGTTGAGGCGTGCATGAAATCATATCTGTCGAATCGCTGCTCAAAAAATTCATCGTTTATGTACATGTCCACCTTATCGCCTTGTTTAAGGCGCGTGGATATTTCACACCGCTTGCCGTTTAGCTTTATGCGCTTGAGCCTGATGTATTTGTACATCAGCGAGTCCGGAAGATTCGGAACGGTCTTTTTTATGAATTTGTCAACGCGCTGATCGGCATCGTTTTTTCCTATATTGAAGCTTTTCAATTGCCGCTCCTCCCGCCGGATGCTTTTACGAATTTTATCGCGCTCATCGCCGCTTTTGCACCTTCTCCGACGGCAACGCTCACCTGAAGCAGTCCTCCTGTGCAGTCTCCTGCGGCAAAGAGCCCCGGCAGCCCCGTTGACATGTCCGTGCCTACCTTTATCGAATTACCGTCAATCGGTGCGCCGACCTTCTTTGCAAGATCGCTTGCGGCGGCGCTTCCAAGCGCGACAAACAGTCCTGAAACAGGCAGGCTTGAACCGTCCCTGAAATTAATTCCGCCGAGCCTGCTTTCGCCGTAAAGTGAATCTATCGGTTCGGTTACGACTTTAGTCTCGCCGAAATTCTCCTCGGGTTCAGCTCCGTTCGTGAGCAGAGTAATACTACCGGCGACTCCGGAAAGGTCGCCGATTTCGTGTAATGCATATGCACCGTTCCCGAGCACGGCAACATCCTTCCCGCGATAAAAAAACGCATCGCAGACTGCGCAGTAGCTGACGCCCTTTCCCTCAAAGTCCTTGATACCGGGGATGCTTACGCTCTTTCTTGTCGAGCCGGTAGCGATTATAACGGCAGGGGAGATGAAATTGTCCTCCGAGCACGATACGGTGTAATTGCCGTTCCAACCGAGCGAAAAAACTTCTTCTTCAAATATATCCGCACCGAGTTCTTTCGCTTGCTCAATGCCGCGTTTCACAAGCTCCGACCCGGAAATTGCGCCCGTGCCGAAATAATTCTCTATTTTTTCTGCCTTCTCCAACGCCCCGCCGTCCTTGCCGATAACGGCGCAGGTAAGTCCTGCGCGCCTTATATAGAGCGCAGCCGACAGCCCTGCGGGACCGCTGCCGATAACTGTTATATTGTAGTGCCTGTCCATATGTGCCTCCGATTAAAATAGCATACATTGATTATATCCTATTTCGGGCTTCATTAACAGCCTTGAGAGAAAAATTTTTTATTAACGCGGATTTTGCAAATATACGGAATATTTTATATTATTGAGCTTGTACAAATCCGCATTTCGTTGTATAATAAACTGATTAGAAATTTTTCGGAGGAGAACTGATTTGCCGCTTTCCAAAGACAGAAATGTAATTGTTCCGCAGGAGGAGCTCGACAGGCAGACGGAGTTCTGCGGACTTGTACATACAGTGCTCGAAACGCGCCTTGACGGACGCAAGCCGCTCGCTTATGTCCATACCTTCGGCTGTCAGGGCAATGTTGCTGACAGCGAGAGACTCAAGGGTCTGCTTGAAAAAATGGGCTTCGGGTTTACCGAAGAGGCGGGAAACGCGGATATATCGCTGTTCAACACCTGCGCCGTCCGTGAACACGCAGAAGACAGACTTTTCGGGAATGTCGGCGCACTCAAGAAAATAAAAGAGAAAAAACCCGACTTCAAAATAATACTTTGCGGGTGCATGATGCAGCAGGAGAGGATAGCCGAAAAAATTCGGAAAAGCTATCCGTTTGTTGACATAGTTTTCGGAACTCATGCCGCACATAGATTTCCGGAGCTGCTTTACCGTGCATTGTCTACCGGAAAAAGAGTATTCGATACCGAAAATTCCGACGGCGTTATAGCGGAGGATCTGCCGCTGCACAGAGACAGTACCTTTAAAGCGTGGCTGCCTATAATGTACGGGTGCAATAACTTTTGCACCTATTGCATAGTGCCCTATGTCCGCGGACGCGAGCGCAGCCGCAGCAGTGATATTATCATTGATGAGGCACGCAAGCTTATTAAGAGCGGATATAAAGAGATAACTTTGCTCGGGCAGAATGTCAATTCCTACGGAAACGACCGCGAGGGCGAGATGAATTTCGCATCTCTTCTGCGCGAGATAAATAATATTGACGGCGATTTTATAATACGCTTTATGACCTCACATCCGAAGGACTGCACGCATGAGCTGCTTGATACCATGGCGCAGTGCGAAAAGGTTGCAAAGCATCTGCATCTTCCCGTTCAGTGCGGAAACGACAGGGTATTAAAGGCAATGAATCGCGGATACACGGCTGAAAAGTATCTCTCTCTGCTTGAATATGCACGCAGCGTCATGCCGGAGCTCTCAGTGACGAGCGATATAATTGTCGGTTTTCCGGGCGAGACTTACGAAGAGTTTCTTGACACGGTGAAGCTTATCGAAAAAGCGCAGTACACATCTCTCTACACATTCATTTTTTCACCCCGCGAGGGCACCCGTGCCGCAAAGATGGACGACCCCGTTTCGCGTGAGGAAAAGGGAAAATGGTTTTCGGAGCTTTGCGCCGCACAGGAGAAGATTGCGGCGGCAAGAACCTCCGCGATGGTCGGCAGGGAATATCGCGTTCTCTGCGAATCGAAAGCAAAAAAAGACGGCTATATATCGGGCAGAACGCAGGGCAATATAATAATCGAGTTTCCGGCGGACGAGTCGGTCATAGGCTCATTCAGAACCGTCAGAGTGACCGAAGCTCTGATATGGATGCTCAAAGGCGAACTCGCCGATTAAAAACGCTATATCTCCGCTTTGCGGATAATGATATAAGATAAATTTCAAGGAGTACGGTTATGGACATCATCAAACTTACAAGAGAACTCGGCGCAGCTATCCAGCAGGACGAAAGATACGCAAAGTTCCAGGCGGCTCAGAAGGCAAACGAAGAGGACAAGGATCTCAACGACCTTATGGGGAAGATCCAGCTCGTTCATATGTCTTATCAGCACGAGGCGAGCAAGGAAGATGCCAACGAGCAGAAGCTTGCGGCATACGAGACCGAGTTCAACGAGCTCTACAATAAGGTTATGTTAAACGAGCATATGCGCGACTACGAAGTTGCAAGAGCCGAGATAGATGAAATGATGCATTATATCACCGGCATCCTCGCTCTGTGCATCCAGGGCGAAGATCCCGCTACCTGTGAGCCCGAAGAAGAGCACCATCACTGTGGCGGAGACTGCTCCGGCTGCTCGGGCTGCTGATTTCTGCATATCATGCTCCGCGGGCAGCTCCCGCGGAGCCGAAAGCTTTTTATTTTGCGGCACGACCGCTGAGAGGACGGTATCTGAATGGCAGAGCTTTCTCCGATGATGAAACAGTATTTTGAAACAAAAAAGAAATATCCCGATACGATACTGATGTTCAGACTCGGTGATTTCTATGAGATGTTCTTTGACGATGCGGTAACTGCGTCGCGTGAGCTTGAGCTTGTGCTGACCGGCAGAGCCTGCGGGCAGGAGGAGCGCGCCCCGATGTGCGGAGTGCCGTTTCACAGCGCGGACAGCTACATGGCACGGCTTGTCGCAAAGGGCTACAAGGTCGCTATATGCGAGCAGATGGAGGATCCGGCGCTTGTGAAGGGTCTCGTCAAGCGCGAGGTGGTCAGAGTTCTGACTCCGGGTACGGTCATTGAAAACAGTATGCTTAACGAGGGCAGAAACAATTTCCTTGCGAGCGTATATTTCACGGGCGAGTCTGCGGGCGTCTGCTTTGTGGATGTCTCGACGGGCTCGGTCGACCTGACCGAGCTTGCAGCTCCCGCGCTTCCCGACAAAATCATCAATGAGATAGGCAGATTTATGCCCAGCGAGATAGTTTTTAACTCCCCGTCATTGTCTCTTACGAAGGTGTTCTCGTTCATTTCCAATAAAACCGAAGCCCTTGCGCAGGAGCTCGGCGACAATTATTTCGACCCGCAGTCAAGTGGCGAAATAATACTTAAGCATTTCAAAAAAGACAGTCTCTCCGAGCTTGAGCTCAACGAGACGGGTGCGGCTGTTCCGGCACTCGGAGCGGCACTCAAATATCTCACCGAGGTTCAGCGCAACGAGCTCGATAATATATCTTCGATATCGTTTTATTCCGAGTTCAATTTTATGCGCCTTGATGTTGCGGCTCTGCGAAATCTTGAAATAGTCGAGACTCTCAGAAACCGTGAAAAGCGCGGTTCTTTGCTCTGGGTGCTCGACAGGACGCGTACACCTATGGGAAAGCGAATGATCCGAGCGTGGCTCGAACGCCCGCTGCTCAGCGTGGCGCGTATAACAAAGCGCCACAACGCCGTCGCGGAGCTTGTCTCTCTGCCGATGGCGAGACAGGAACTCAGCGAGAGCATGTCCGGCATACATGACCTTGAAAGACTTATAACAAGAATTTCGTTCGGTACTGCCGGCGCAAAGGATCTTCGTGCGCTTGCGCTCGCGGCGTCGTGTCTGCCCGAACTCAAAGAAAAATCCTCGGCACTCTCGTCGTCGCTGATGCAGGAGTGTGCCGGAAATATAGACACGCTCTCCGATATATATGAGCTGATAGATGCTGCGATAGTCGAAGAGCCGCCGTTCTCCGTCCGTGAGGGCGGCATGATAAAGAACGGCTTCCATCCCGAGCTTGATTCTCTGCGCGATATAGTGCTCAACGGCAAGGATTATATTGCCGGCATTCAGCAGCAGGAGCAGGAAAAGACCGGAATAGCGAAGCTCAAAATAGGATATAACAGGGTGTTCGGCTACTACATAGAGGTGCCTAACTCTTACAAAGAGCTTGTACCCGATGAATATATAAGAAAACAGACTCTTGCAAACTGCGAGAGATTTATTACTCAGGAGCTCAAAGACCTTGAAGCTAAGGTGCTCGGGGCGCAGGACAGAATAGTCAAGCTCGAATACGAGATATTTGACGACATCAGAAAGCGTACCGGCGCAGAGCTTGCTCGTGTTCAGCGTACCGCTGCGGCTGTGGCGCAGCTCGATGTTCTCTGCTCGTTTGCTCAGGCAGCACTCGAAAATAATTATGTCTGCCCGCAGATGTCCGCAGAGCCGGTTATTAAAATAAACGAGGGACGCCATCCGGTAGTTGAAAAGATGCTCAACGGAGAACCGTTTGTCCCGAATGATACGGTACTCGACTGCGGCGACGACCGCTGCGCGATAATAACCGGACCCAATATGGCAGGTAAGTCAACATATATGCGCCAGGTTGCCCTCATCTGCGTTATGGCGCAGGCGGGAAGCTTTGTTCCCGCTGCAAGCGCGGAGCTCGGAATAGTTGACAGCGTGTTTACCCGAATCGGCGCATCCGATGACCTTTCTGCCGGTCAGTCTACATTTATGGTTGAGATGAGCGAGGTCGCCTCTATACTCAACAATGCGACTTCGAGAAGCCTTATAATCTTTGACGAGATAGGAAGAGGTACTTCCACTTTCGACGGCATGAGCATTGCACGAGCCGTGCTTGAATATGCCGCAGACAAAAAACGTATCGGAGCAAAGACTCTTTTCGCTACGCACTACCACGAGCTGACCGAGCTTGAAGGTCAGATAGACGGCGTCAAGAACTACAATATAGCTGTCAAGAAGCGCGGAGACGATATAACCTTCCTGCGCCGTATAGTGCGCGGAGGAGCGGACGGAAGCTACGGAATCGAAGTTGCGAAGCTTGCCGGAGTACCGAAGCCGGTTGTCGATAGGGCAAAAAAAGTCCTCAGGGAGCTTGAAGACAGCGGACTTGTGCTCGTTCGCGACCGTGAAACGAGTGCCGCCGTCGAGCCCGATGCCGGACAGATTTCGTTCGGTCAGAACAGCTCAAATGAGATAGTTGAAAAGCTCAAGGTGCTCGATGTCAACACGCTGACGCCGATAGAGGCAATGGGCGTGCTGTATGAGCTGACAAAGAGCGCCAAAGAAATATAACAGGAGGAAGCCATGCCGAAGATAAAAGTCCTGCCAAAAGAAATAGCGGAGCTTATTGCCGCGGGCGAAGTGGTTGAAAGACCTGCGTCCGTCATAAAAGAGCTTATGGAGAACGCAATAGACGCGGGCTCTTCTTCGGTCACGGTCGAAATAAAAAACGGCGGAATAACTTATATTCGCGTAACCGATAACGGGTGCGGAATAAGCCGCGACGATATACGCACCGCGTTTGTCAGTCACGCCACAAGCAAGATAAGCACACGTGACGATCTGTATGCCATAGGCACTCTCGGATTCAGAGGTGAAGCGCTCGCTTCCATAGCTGCGGTTTCAAATGTCGAGGTGCTCACAAGAACGCCCGAAGAAGAGACAGGGACGCGATATTGTATCAGCGCGGGCGAAGAGACTCTTGTCGATGATGCAGGATGCCCGCTCGGCACGACTATAGTTGTCAGAGATCTTTTCTTCAACACTCCGGCGAGAATGAAGTTTCTCAAAAAAGATGTCTCCGAGGCAAACGCAGTTGCAAGCATAGTTGATAAGATAGCGCTTTCAAATCCGGACGTTTCGATAAGATTTATCAGAGAGGGCAAAAGTACACTGTTCACCTCCGGCAGCGGAGACCTCAAAACTGCGGCGTATGAGATATTCGGCAAGGACTTTTCCGACGGACTTATTCAGACCGATTACAGCTTTGAATCGGTGAAGATAAGCGGACTTGTCTCGAAGCCGACAAAATCGCGCCCGAACCGCAATATGCAGTTTTTCTTCGTCAACGGCAGACTTGTGAAGTCGGGCACGGCTTCTGCGGCGCTGAGCGAAGCGTATAAGAATTCAATAATGGTCGGTAAGTTCCCGTATTGTGTGCTCAATATAACAACCGCTCCCGGTCTTATCGATGTAAATGTCCATCCCGCAAAGACGGAAGTGCGCTTTGCAAACGAGCGCACGGTTTTCAGCGCGGTATATTATGCTGCGAAAAATGCGCTGGAGCGCAGAGACGAAGCCCCGAAGGTGACTATTCAAAGAACGCCGCAGGCAGAGCTTTTTGAGCCTGCGCGTCCGAAAACGGAACAGATGAGACTGCCGGAAAAGCAGCCCGATTTCTGGAACCGTATGTCATCTTCCGAATACCGTTCGGCACGGCAGTCGGAGAAGCCGACATCCGAGCTGCGCAAAGATATAGAAACCGTTGCAAGCCCCGATAAAAAGCCGAAAACAGCCGACACCGAGCCGTCTACCATTCAGCATTTTCTCGATGCGCAGAGGGCGAAGAAAGAAGAGACGGCTGTTCTTGAGTCGGAGGTGTGCGCCGAAACCGAATTGACGACAGACGCTGTTGCTGCTTACAAAGAAAAAGCAGAAGAAGCAATTCAGGCTGTTAATGTGGCAACAGAAGATAAAAATGAAGATAAACCCGATGAACCTCCCGTGGTAGTTATCGGCGAGGCGTTCAGAACATATATAATCGTTCAGCAAGGGGAGAGCATCTTTCTTGTTGATAAGCACGCGGCGCACGAGAGGATGCTGTTCAACGAGCTTGTCAAAAATGATACGAGACGTTCCACGCAGATACTTTTAACCCCGATAACCGTAACGCTCAGTAAAGAAGAATATTCCGCTGTGCTCGATAATCTTGATATGCTCATGCAGGCGGGATTTGCGGTTGAGGATTTCGGATATTCGATTGTCATAGTCCGCGAGTGCCCCATGGAGATATCAGCCGATGAAGTTTCCGATGTTGTTGCGGAGCTTGCGGGATATCTTGTCGAAAACAGACAGAAGCTCGTATCCGAAAAGAAGGAATGGCTGTTCAGTCTCATGGCATGCAAGGCGGCGATAAAGGGCGGAATGTATACCACCGAATACGAGCGCGAGCTGTTTATAAAGCACTTATTTGCAAATCCGGAGATAAGATACTGCCCGCACGGCAGACCTGTCATGATAGAGATAACCAGGCGTGAATTGGAGAAAAACTTTGGACGAGCGTAAAAAAATAAAAATAGCCGCCGTCGTAGGTCCCACTGCGTCAGGCAAGACAAAGCTCGCAGTTGATATCTGCCGCGCTCTCAACGGAGAGGCTGTTTCCTGCGATTCGATGCAGATATACAAACATATGGATATTGCCACCGCCAAGCCGACCAAACAGGAAATGTGCGGTATACCTCACCATATGCTTGATTTTCTCGAACCCGACGAGAAATACAGCGTTGCCGCTTACTGTGCGCAGGCGAGCAAATGTATAGACGATATATCCGACAGAGGAAAGCTTCCTGTGCTCGTCGGCGGAACAGGGCTTTATTATTCATCGCTTGTTAACAATATTTTATTTGCCGACGAGGACGATGACACATCTGTACGAAGCGAGCTTGAGTGCCGCGCAGAGTGTGACGGCATTGAAACGCTTCACCGCGAGCTTGCGGCTGTTGACCCAAAGACCGCCGCGCAGCTTCATCTCAACAATCGCGGACGGATTATAAGGGCGCTCGAGGTCTATTACAAGACCGGAGTAACAATGAGCGAACAGCAGCGCAGGTCAAGACTTACCGAGTCTGAATATGATTGCACGGCGATCTGTCTTAATGTGCGCGACAGGCAGTTTTTGTATTACAGAATCGACCGCAGAGTCGATGCAATGATAGAAAACGGTCTTATCGAGGAGGCGAGGCACTTCCTCTCCGGCGAACTCGGCAAGACATCAAGACAGGCTATAGGCTACAAGGAATTGCTGCCTTATTTCGACGGAGAAATTTCGCTCGATGACGCAATAGATAATTTAAAGCGATCCACACGCCGTTATGCCAAGCGTCAGCTGACATGGTTCAGACGCGACGGGAGAATAACACATCTGTATATAGACGGGATGTCATATGACGAACTGCTTAAGACGGCAGTCGAGATAATCGAGAGGGGGCTCACGGAATGAAGAAAATTAAGGTAAGCAAAAAAGGCGTAAGAAAAATAGTTGCAGCAGTCGCGGCACTTTTGGCGGTGGCGGTGTTGTGCTATGAGATAAGCAACTTCAATTCTTCGGATGTGAAAACCCAGCCTGCGACTGCCACTACTTATCGCAACAGCATAACCGTCAGGATGTTTGCCGTGCGCGACGAGTCGCTTATAAACGGCTCTTCTTCGCTCACCTATGTTCCTCTTTTGCAGGACGGCGAGCGTGTTGCGGGCGGTCAGGCTATCGCGGCGCAGTTCGGAAAAGCCGATTCGGCTTCGGCATATGTTGATCTTGAAAATCTCAAAAACGAGCTTGAGAGATACGAGAATTTAAACAGCCAACAGAATCTCACCGAGCTTGACATATCAAAGATAAATCTTCAGGCGGATTCCTATTTTTATGAAATGCTCGACGATGTGCGGTCGGACAAAATTTCAGAGCTTGAAGACAGTGCCGAAAAATTCAGCGACAAGATGACCGCAAAGCAGATACTGATAAACGGCAACATCGACTTTTCGGAGAAGATAGCCTCGCTTAAAGCCGAAATAGCGTCTCTTACGGCAAAGGTCGGGAGCGTCGATTATCTCAAGGCTGACGATACCGGCTACTATGTTTCGTCCGCCGACGGATATGAGAATACTCTCAGCTTTTCGGATGTAAAAAATCTCAGCAGCGATAAGATAAAGGAGGCACTGTCCGCTTCTCCCGCAGCAGTGTCCGCCGACACGAAGGGCAAGCTTGTTCACGGATATACATGGTACTTTGTCGGCGTGGTCAACAAGTCCGACGCCACAAAGCTTAACGACGGAGACAGCGTAACCCTCAGATGCGACAATATGTCGCGCGACGGCATAAATGCCACGGTATATTACAGAGGTTCGATCAATACAGACGATACGGTTTTGATTCTTTCCTCAAGGATAATGGATTCGGACATAGCACGCCTCAGAACGGAGGATGTCGAGATAGTGATAAATGAGACCGACGGAATAAGAATAAACAAGTCCGCAGTCAGAGTTGTCAACGGAGTTCAGGGCGTATATGTGCTTACAGGCAATATCGTCCGGTTTAAAAGACTCGATGTAATATATACGGGCGACGATTATGTAATCTCCAAGATGATAAAGGAGGATACATACGACGAAAACAAAGTGCCGTATCTGAAAATTTATGATGCGGTGATACTGGAGGGAAAGGATCTTGAAGATGGAAAACTTATCAGTCACTGATGCGCGGCTGGGACTCCTTGAGGACAACCTGAAAAAGATTCGCGATGAGATAGCCGAAACCGCCATAAAGAGCGGCAGAGACCCTCGGGAGGTGGAACTCATGGCGGTGACAAAGACCGTTTCGGTCGAGCTTATAAATCATGCGATAGCCTGCGGAGTCGATCTCATCGGCGAAAATAAGGTTCAGGAAATTTTGGTCAAACGACCGGAACTCAATCTCGAGCACTGCAAGCTTCACCTTATCGGTCATTTGCAGAGCAATAAGATAAAAAAGATAGTCGGTCAGGTTGATATGATACAGAGCGTTGATTCCTTCGAGACTGCGCAGCAGATAAGCCGACGCTCCGGAGAGCAGGGGATAACGACCGATATATTGCTCGAGGTCAATATCGGCGAGGATGAAAACAAATTCGGATATTCCGCAGACGAGGTCGCGGATCAGCTCGGGAAAATAGCGGAGCTTGAGTATGTCAGAGTCAAAGGAATGATGACAGTTGCACCGAATTTTAAAGATTCGGTGAAAAATCAGTGTGTTTTTGATAATATGCACAAACTGTTTATTGACATCGGCGCCAAAAAAATGGATAATATAGATATGGACATTCTGTCAATGGGTATGTCCGGCGATTTCAAAGAGGCAATAGCGGCAGGTTCGACACTGGTGCGTATAGGTTCGGCGATATTCGGAGACAGGCAATATTGATTTCTTTATAAATACGGGAGGAAAAAATCATGGGAATCTTTGACAAGGTAAAAAACTTCATTGACAATTCTGACGAGGACACAATCGATGAGAATATCGAAAACGTTTACGACGATTCGGCAGATGACGCTTATTCATCCGACAGCGTTGAGCCCGCAAAGTCGTTCAGCGATTTCAGCACTTCTTCAAGACCGTCGTCAATCTCTTCAACACCCAATATAGTTGATCTGCGTTCTTCGAGCCGAACTCCTGTTGTGCTCAAGAAGCTTGACAGGTATCTTGATGTTCAGAGCGTTGCGGATGTTCTCAATGAAAAGAGAATCGTTATTCTTAACCTTGAGACCTGCCCCGCAGACGATTCAAGGCGCATTATCGATTTCCTTTCCGGCGTTGCATATGCAAATTCCGGAGATATCAAGAAGGTAGCCGGCAAGGCTTATATCATCACTCCCGACAGCGTTCCGCTCTCAGGTGATGTACTCGAGGATATCGAGAGCATGAGCGACGGATATTTTGATTGATATTTATTTCCCATTTAAGAGGTGTAGATAATGCTTAAACCCGAACAGATAAGATCGCATCGTTTTATTTCAGCGGGTCGCGGAACTTACGAGGCCGGCGATGTTGATGCGTTTTTGAGAGAAGTGTCAGCATCTTATGAGCAGGTATTCAGAGAGAACGGAGATCTCGTTAAAAAAATAAGCCTTCTTGCCGAGAGAGTCTCGCAGTATAAGAAGGACGAGGACAATATCAGACGCGCACTGCTTACCGCAGAGCGCGTGGCGGACAAGATCCAACAGGATTCCCGTCAGAGCGCACAGGAGCAGCTCGATTCGGCGGAAAAGAAAGCACAGGAGCTGGTAGCGTCGGCGCAGAACCGAGCCGATGTTCTGGAGACAGCTGCGTCGGTAAAGGCTTCGCAGCTTACCGAAGAGTCAAATCGTAACGCCACCGAACGCATAACCTCGGCGGAGCGCACGGCGTCAGCCGTGATAAGCAACGCAGAGGCGAAGGCCAACGAAATAATCGAAAGCGCAAAGAAAAACGCACAGCTTGAGCTCGACAGAATAAATGCCGATATTCGAGTTAATTCCTCGACTCTTGAAAAGCTGGAAAGCGAAGTTTCCGCATTCCGTAATTTTATTCTCGATGCTTATCAAAAGCATATTGAGCTTATTTCTTCGCTTCCTCAAAAACAGGAGATGCCTGCGGTCCCGACTATAAACACCGACGAGTATGTTTCCGTAATTTCAACGCCTGTCGAAGATAACACAGCTGCAAGCAGCGATGTTTTCACAGAGGAACCCGAAGAGACGGAAGAGACTCAAACGGATGAAGCTCCGTCGGAAAATACCGAATCGGACGCCAACGAGGGTGCTCCGGATGAATTGATTACTGCGTTTGCCAATGAGTCTGAATTCAGCGAAGAGACGGCAACTCCCGATGAGATAGTGGCAAATGATATACTGATGCAGTCCTCCGAAGCTGAAGATACATATGATCCTATGATCGCGGCGGAAGAAACCGCGTCCGATTCCGACAGTTCGGATGACGGTGCTTCTGCAAACGGCTTTGTGATAAATGTACGCGAGATAAGGCATCATATTACTCCCGACGAATTTGAAGATGCCGACGAAGATGAGGAGATGGATGCGCCCGCCAATGTCGATGATTTTTTAAATGACGACGATGACGATGATGACGACGGTGACGGTTACACTCGCCATTCGCGGTTCAGAGGCTTTTTCAAAAAATAAGTTTTGAGGTTTTTATGATTCAGGCAATAACGCTTTTGGTTATCGCTGCGCTTGTTGCGATCGACCAGGTTATAAAGGTTGCTGTTGTCAATCGCTTTGCGGCAGGCGGCAGCGTGGATATTCTTTTCGGTCTTATCCGTATACGCTATGTTGAAAACACCGGTGCGGCGTTCAGCTCAATGCAAAATCAAACGATTTTCCTGACGGTTTTTACGGCGGTTGTCATAGTCATGCTCATTTTCCTGCTGATGACTAAAAAAATAAAGCCGGGCTTTATATACTGGTGCGTCGCCGCCGTGACAGCGGGCGGTGCCGGTAACTTCATCGACCGCGTGTCAAGAGGCTTTGTGGTGGATTATATTGAGCCGACCTTTGTGAATTTCGCGGTCTTCAATTTTGCCGATTGCTGTGTTACCGTCGGAGCCGCACTGCTTATTATTAAGACAGTATATGATCTGATAAAAGAGAACAGAAAATATCTGTCCGATGACGACAAAAAAGCCGAAGACGGCGGGGATGGAAAAGATGTCTGAGCCTCTGTCGGGCGGTTATTCGCTGAGCTTTACGGTTGATTTTGAAACGGCCGATCGGCGGATAGACCGCATTGTCGCCGATGCTTTTCCGGAGCTATCCCGTTCGCGTATTCAGCATATGGCTGAAAACGGGTGTATAACCGTCAACGGCAAAGTTGTCGGCAAAAGCTTCAAGCCGAAGGCGGACGATGAGGTCTCCGTCTATATCGAGCCTGCTCAGGACGATACGGCACAGCCGGAAAATATTCCGCTTGACATAAGATATGAAGACGACTGTATGCTCGTTGTCAACAAGCCCAAGGGCATGGTTGTTCATCCTGCGCCCGGCAGCAGAAGCGGAACGCTTGTCAATGCGCTTTTGTATCATTGCGGCAGCAGTCTTTCGGGAATCAACGGCGTTCTGCGTCCCGGCATAGTTCACAGGATAGACAAGGATACGAGCGGTCTCCTGCTTGTTGCGAAAAATGATACGGCGCATACATCGCTGGCTCATCAGATTAAAGAGCACAGTCTGACGCGTGAATATGCGGCGGTCGTCTACGGAAAACTGCGTGAGCCGGAGGGAGTAATAGACGCGCCGATAGGCAGGAATCCCAATGACAGAAAGAAAATGGCTGTGACGGATAAAAACTCCCGTCCTGCGGTTACACATTATTACACAATAGAAGAATTTGAAAAGTTTACTTTTATGAGACTGCGCCTTGAAACAGGTCGGACTCATCAGATAAGAGTCCATATGGCATATATAGGGCATCCGGTGGCAGGAGATGCCGTCTACGGTCCGAAAAATGTCATAACCGAACTCGGCGGTCAGTGTCTGCATGCAAGGCTTCTCGGTTTTGATCATCCCATAACGGGGGAGAGAATCGAGCTCTCGTCTGAACTGCCAGAGTATTTTGAGAGCTTTTTAAGAAAAATCAGAAAGTGAGAGACATGAAAACAGATTTTTCCGACTGGCTGGTAGTTTCCGATGTTGACGGCACCCTGAATACAAAGCTCAGGAGGCTGCCCGAACGGAATTTCAAAGCCATTACACATTTTGTCAAAGATCTCGGAGGTAATTTTACTCTTGCTTCCGGAAGAAATATATCTTCACTCCGAAAGCACTATGAGCGTCTGCCGATAAAATCTACGCCGGCAGTGATTCTTAACGGTGCGGGAATTTACGACTACGAGCACGAAAAAATGCTGTCGTTTCATTCGATTGATGAGCGCGGCATAGATATTGTAAGGCGAGTGCATGAACGCTTCCCGCTGATTCAGATAGAGATATGTACCGATAAAGACATTTTTATTTTGAATCCCGGAGTTTTCAGCGATGCAATGTCGCTGGCGGACGGAATACCGCACCAAAACTTCAGGAGGTTTGAAGATGTTCCCAAGAGAAACTGGGGCAAGGTCATATTTATGGGACTTCCGCCGATGGTTTCGCAAACGGTGAAGTATCTCGATTCCATAGATCCCTCGGGCGTTACATATATGTCGTCCTCTGTAGCAAGCTATGAGATGCTTCTCGAGGGCACAAATAAAGGCACTGCGGTGCTCGAAATAGCCGATATGCTCGGTGTTCCGCACGGGCATACGGGTGCTATCGGAGACTATTTCAATGACTACGATATGATAAAGAGCGTAGGCGTTCCCGCGGTCTGCGGTCAGGCTCCGAAGGAAATGAAAGACGCCGCGACTTTTGTTGCATGTCACTGCAATCACGGCGCCGTTGCCGACTTTCTTGAATATATTGAAAATAATTGCCAATAAATACTGTATTACAGGAGGTGGCTGTTGTGGACACAGTTGTCAGCAAACAGTTGAAGATCAAAGCTTGCAAGGTAAGAATGGGTGCGATTGAAGGCGTTTACAACGCAAAGTCCGGTCATCCGGGCGGCTCGCTTTCGATAGCGGATATCCTCACTTACCTATATTTCCATCGACTCAACATCGACCCCAAAAATCCGCAGTGGGAGGACAGGGACAGGCTCGTTATGTCAAAAGGTCATGCTGCACCCGCTTATTATTCGGTACTCGCTCACAGGGGATATTTCCCCGTTGAGGAGCTCAAAACTCTCAGAAAGAGCGACTCGAGACTTCAAGGTCACCCGAATATGAGAACCGTTCCCGGCGTTGACGCAAGCACAGGCTCGCTCGGTCAGGGCATATCCGTGGCTGTCGGCATGGCTTTGGGCGCAAAGCTTTCCGGCAAGAGCTTCAGAGTTTATGCTATCCTCGGCGACGGCGAAATTCAGGAGGGTCAGGTTTGGGAGGCTGCTATGTATGCCTGCGCAAAGGGACTCGACAATCTCGTTGCCGTGGTCGATAACAACAACCTTCAGATAGACGGAACGATCGCAGAAGTCAACTCGCCTTACCCGATAGCAGAGAAGTTCAAGGCTTTCGGCTGGAATGTTCTCGAGATATATGCGGACAGCTTCGATGAAATAGATGCGGCATTCAACGCAGCTATAGAATTCAAGGGCAAGCCCACCGCGATAATTGCCAAGAGTGTCAAGGGCAAGGGCATTTCCTTCATGGAGAATCAGTGCTCGTGGCACGGCAAAGCCCCGAACGAAGAGCAGTACAAAGAGGCTATGGAGGAGCTCAAGACAACTCTCACAAGCCTTGAAGCCAACTAATTTCAGGAAAGGAATGTCGTGCTATGGCAGATATTATAAAAGCGGCAACGCGTGACGGTTACGGCAAAGCGCTCGTAGAGCTTGGCGCCATAAATGATAAGCTCATCGTTCTTGATGCAGACCTTGCAGAGGCGACAAAAACAGCTATGTTCAAAAAGGCGTATCCGGACAGATTCTTTGATTCCGGTATCGCAGAGGGCAACATGATAGGTGTCGCCGGCGGACTTTCAACCATCGGATATACCGTTTTTGCAAGCTCTTTTGCAATGTTCGCCGCAGGTCGTGCCTTTGAGCAGATAAGAAACACTATAGGCTATCCCCATCTCAATGTCAAAATCGGTGCCACTCATGCGGGCATATCGGTCGGCGAAGACGGCGCAAGCCATCAGTGCTGCGAGGATATTGCTCTTATGCGCACTATTCCCGGCATGGTTATAATCAATCCCGCAGATGATGTCGAGGCAAGAGCAGCGGTGTTTGCGGCTGCCGAGTATGAAGGACCCGTGTATCTTCGCTTCGGTCGCCTCGCGGTGCCGAGATTCAATGACCCCGACAACTACAAGTTTGAAATAGGCAAGTCGGTTCAGCTCGCAGACGGCAGAGATGTGACTATAATCGCAACAGGTCTTATGGTGAACGAGGCCGTTATGGCGAGAGATATGCTTGAGAAAGAGGGCATTTCCGCCAGAGTTATCAATATGCACACAATCAAGCCTATCGACAGACAGGCGATAATCGATGCAGCAAGAGACACCGGTGCTATCGTCACCGCGGAGGAGCATTCCGTTATCGGCGGACTCGGCGGAGCGGTCAGCGAGGTCGTCTGTGAAACCATACCCGTGCCGGTCGTAAAGGTCGGCGTAGAGGATGTTTTCGGGCGTTCGGGTCCGGCGGTCGAGCTTCTCCACATCTATGGTCTTGATGCGGAGAACATAGTTAAAAAAGCAAAGCAGGCACTTGAACTGAAGGCTGCCCGCTGACAGCAGACCGAAAGGCTTTCAAATGGCTAAAAGCAGGTTCAAAAAAAGTACAGTCGCAGTCGCTGCCGTGATCATCGTTGTGTTCGCGGCGGCAGCTACGGCTGCGTTGATTTTTCTGCTTTCGGAAAGAAACAAGGTGCCCGATGCCGACGCTCAGGCAATTGTTTATAAATCCGCCGACGGCACAACCTACCTTTCCGCCTACGGCAAAAAGCACAGGTTGACTGTGTCGGACGATTCGTCGGTTCTACTTACTTCAGACGGCGAGTACCTTATCTATACCACCGCCTCGGCAAAGGTCAGCCGTAAATATGATCTTTATCTGTGCGGCATCAAGAATTCGGCAAGTGCCAAAAACGGCGCAAAGCTTTTGGATTACGGTGTTGAAAAAGAGTTCAAATATAATAACGGAACGCTGTATTATTCAAAGCAGAATCAGGACAACCTTTCTGTTATAACGACTGCATATGACATAAAGAAGAACAAAAAAACGGACATTGATTTTGCGATAAAGGAGCTTTTTCTGCCGGAGAGCGGAGATTATGTTTATTACCTCAAGCAGCTTTCCGATTCACAGTCTCTGTATGTTTATTCATCTTCCGACGGCAGCCGCGAGCTTGTGAAAAATGCCGCAAACATCCATTTTTACGATGACGGCGAGAATTGTGAAATTCTATTTGAGACCGGCTCTTATAATGAAGGTGAGGCGGAACTTTTCTCTGTCTCATCGGGAAAAAATCCGGTGCAGATAGCGACCACGGTCAGCTCCGTTTTATATGACTCATATTCGCCCGGCGGCAACCTGTATTACTTTGTCAAAAAAGAGTCTCCTGCCGGGTGGCGCGATATTATTGACGACGATATGGCGCAGGATGATGAGCTTATAAAAGAGCCGAATCGCAATGACTACACATTCATTTTCGGCTTCAGTATCCAATATCAGCTGGACATGAGCAAATACAACCGCAAGCTTTCACGCGATAAAATTCGTCAGGCGCTTGACGAACAGATAAAAGACGATTCTTTCACCCAGGGCTACAATCTCTATGCAAAAACCGCCGACGGTTCAAAGAAAATCGCGGAAAATGTTGTTCCCGACGAGGTTTTTGCAGTGTCTGCCTCCGACGAGCCTGCCGCAGTGTTCTATATGACGGAGCTCTCCGACAGCACCGTCAGAATGTCCGATCTCGATTCACAGCTCGGTTCATCATCGGTTGAATCGGTGGCGGAAAGTGCCGTATCGGCAGTCAAAGCCTGCATCAAGAAAAGCGGATATCTATATGCGGACTCACATTCTGCGCAGCCGATGAAGCTTGATGCGTATGACGGCAAGAAGGCGGAGTTTATAATCTCCGGAGACAAGCTGTTTGTTAAAGCGTTTGATAATTCCAACGACACATTCTCGCTGTTCAGACACACGGTTACAAACGGTGTCGTCTCTGCGGCTGAAATGCTTGATACGAGTATAAAGGCTTTAAATATAATCGGCACAGATATATGGTATCAGCGCAGCGTTACCGGGTCTTCGCTTTGCGATTTGTATAAATATTCGTCAAAAAAAGAGAAAATAGACAGCGAGGTTGCGTCTTTTGTCGTGCTTTCGGACGGAAGCGTCCTTATAGTAAAGAATTTTGTGTCCTCTCAGGACGGGGAGATTGCGGATCTTTATTTATATGACGGCAAAAAGACCTCGTTAGTATCAGAAAAGGCAGAGCTCAAGAATATGAAATATTCCGACAAGGGCATATCCTTTATGCGCAGCGGCGGAGATTTATGTATTTATTCTAAAAATGAGCTTGCTATAATCGACAGCGGCGCGTATAATATTATCGCTTATTAAAAGAAATGAGGGATAAAGCATGGCAAAAGATGTGCTTTTCAAAACAATGACTTTCGGCGGCTTCAACAAAGAAGATGTCCTTGAATATATTCGTGCACAGCAGACTCAGCTCACAGATACGCAGAAGAAGCTCAAGGAGACGGAAGAAAATGCCGCGTCCGCATCAAAGCGTGCAAAGGAGCTTGAAGCTCTTTTCTCGGAGCAGCAGACCCGCGCCGAGGAATATTTTGCGCTGAGCGAAGAATATGCAAAGAAGATATTTTCCCTTGAAGATGAAGTCAATGCCCTCAACGAGAAGCTCAACAGCGTTGAAGTCGGCTGCGAACGCGCCAAGGATGTGGAGGGGCAAATAGGCGCCCTCGTGCTTGATGCACTGCTCTATTCGGATAAAATAATCCGCAGTGCCAAGGCATCTGCCAAAGGCATTTCAAATCAGACCAGACAAACCATTGAGGAGGCAGCGAGCGGAGTTGACGAGATAGGTGAGGACATTTCACAGATGTCCGATAATTTCGGCGTTGTTGTCGCGTCTCTCGTCTCGAAGATAAATTCGCTGTCAAGCAATCTCAACAGCGTTGCGGACAAGCTCGATGCTCAGGACGAAGAAATAGACGAGCATCAGTTCACCTTCGGCGAGAACGGCGAGGTCAAACTGCCGAAGCTTACCGATGAAGATTTCGGAGATCCGACCGATCCCGAGATTGAGATATCCGACGAAGAAATAAATAATCTTGTCAATGTTCTCAATGCAAGCGGCGGACTGGATCTAAAGTTCGCTTCACCTGAGGAAGACTCAGAAACGGGAACGGAAGATGACATACATAGCGGGAAAGAAGCTTCCGACGAGTCCGTTAAAGTCGATGAGGCTGAAGAGATATCGGAGCTGACAAAGAAATTTCTCGGAGAAGACTGATGGCTGAATATAAAATAAGCACAAGCGGACTCCGCGAATATTGCGGCAAGCTTCGCGCAGGGGACAGAGTGCTGCTCTCCGGAACTGTTTACACATCGCGAGACGCGGCGCATAAGCGTGTATGCGCACTGCTTGACAGCGGCGAAGATCTTCCGTTCGAGTTAAAAGACGCGGCGATTTATTATGCCGGACCTACTCCGACCAAGCCGGGTGATATCATCGGCAGCTGCGGTCCGACCACTTCAAGCCGCATGGATGTCTATGCGCCGAGGCTCCTCGACGAAGGGCTTTGCTGCATGGTAGGAAAAGGCAACAGAAACGAGTCGGTCATCGAGGCGATAAAGCGCAATAATGCAGTATATCTCTGCGCGATAGGCGGCGCGGGTGCGCTTGCCTCAAAGTGCATAACAAGGTGTGAGGAGATTGCATTTTTCGATCTCGGATGCGAGAGCGTCAAGCGTTTGGAGTTCAAAGATTTTCCGCTGACTGTCGGCATTGATTCGCACGGCGGAACGATGTTTGAAAAATAAATTCAAAAAAACTATTGACAAACCGACTTTTCGGTTATATACTTTCTAAGAACTGAATCTTGCCCATAAAGGCGATGACGGAGAAAGATTCCGAATAAGTACCGCAGAGAGTCCGTGGTTGGTGAAAACGGATGTATGAACCGGAGAATCTAATCACTCCCGAGCAGAAATCCGAAAGCTTCAAGCGAGTAGGCGTTTCCGTAGGACTGCGTTAAAGTCAAGAGCTTATTGGAGCTTGAGGGTGCCGTAAAAGGCACTGAATTTGGGTGGTACCGCGGTTAACATCCGCCCCAGACATTTTTTGTTTGGGGCGGTTTTTATATTATATTTTTATTGAGAAGGAGAGTTAATTATGGAAATTATCATCACCGAGATTGCACAGCGAATACGCGACCTGCGCGAGATTATGGGTTACAGCGTGGAAGAGATGGCTCAAGCCATCGACTGCACCCCGGAGGAATATATTGCTGCCGAAAAAGGCGAAGTTGATTTTTCTTTTACATTTATCTACAAATGCGCCGAGAAATTCGATGTTGATATGATAGAACTGCTGACCGGTGATAATCCGAGACTTTCGTTCTATTCAATCGTCCGCAAGGGCGAGGGACTGCCGATGAAGCGCCGCACCGGATTCAATTATTCTCATCTCGGCTATCGCTTCAAAGACAAATATTGCGAGCCCTTCCTTGTGACCGCGCCTTATTCGGCCGAGGATCAGGATAAGCCCATAACCCTTTCTACCCACGAGGGACAGGAATTTGATTATATTATCAGCGGCAGCCTCAAGGCAGTATTCGAGGACCATGTTGAGATACTAAACGCCGGCGATGCCGTGCTTTATAATTCCGCTCACGGTCACGGAATGATAGCGACCGGCGGCGAGGACTGTGTTTTTCTTGCAATAATCCTCAGAAAAACGGAGAAGAAATAAAATCATTATTCAACGAAGGGACTCTTAACATATGCTTGATTTAAATAAAAACTTTGTCGATGAGGTATATGACAATAACGGACATGTAGTTGATTATACCCTAAAATGCCCCGAAGATTTCAATTTTGCTTATGATGTTGTCGATGCTATTGCGGCTGCCGAGCCGGACAAGCGTGCGCTTCTCTGGTGCAATCCCGCCGGAGAAGAGAGAATATTTACCTACGGCGATTTGAAATATTACAGCGACAAAACGGCTAATATGCTGCGCGAAAAGGGCATAAATAAAGGCGATATGGTTATGGTTATTCTCAAGCGCCATTACCAGTTCTGGTTTACCATCCTCGCTCTGCACAAGCTCGGTGCAGTCATTATCCCCGCGACATTCATGCTTCAAAAGCATGATATCGTCTACAGAGCAAACGCCGCTACAATAAAGGCGGTCATCTGCACGGGCGAGGGCAACATTGCCGAGCAGGTCGATGAGGCTCTGCCGGAGTGCCCCTCGATAAAGACAAGAATTATTGTCAACGGCAAGCGCGACGGTTGGGATGATTTCATGACCGATATGAAAAAAGCCGATTCGCGCCTTGAAAGAGTCGATACAAAATATTATGAGCCGATGATAGTCTATTTCTCCTCCGGCACCACCGGCAACCCAAAGATGGCGATGCATGCTCATACTTATGCTCTTGCGCATTTGACCACCGCAAAATATTGGCACAACGTCACCGCCGACAGCGTGCATCTTACAATAGCCGATACCGGCTGGGGCAAGGCTGTCTGGGGCAAGCTCTACGGCGAGATGTTCATGGAGAGCTGCGTCTTTGTCTATGACTATGACAAATTCCACGCAGCTGAGATACTTTCGATACTTGAGAAGTATAAAATTACCAGCTTATGCTGCCCGCCCACGATGTTCAGATTCATGCTTCAGGAGGATGTGTCGTCCTATGATCTGAGCTCGCTGAAATATTGCACAATCGCAGGCGAAGCCCTCAACCCCGATGTTTTCAACAAGTGGTACGAGGAGACCGGAATAAAGCTTATGGAAGGCTTCGGTCAAACCGAGACAACTCTGCTGATTGCAAACCTCGTCGGAATGGAACCCAAGCCCGGCTCGATGGGAAAGCCCGTTCCGCACTACGATGTTGATATTGTTGACGAAGACGGCAGATCCGTTCCGCCCGGAGTCACCGGCGAGATCGTCGTCCATACCGAACCCAAGGTTCCTTTCGGTCTGTTCAAGGGCTATTACCGAGATGAGCAGAAGACCGCCGAGGCGTGGCACGGCGGACTCTATCATACCGGCGACACCGCATGGAAAGACGAGGACGGCTATTACTGGTATGTCGGCAGAACCGACGATGTTATAAAGTCGTCCGGCTACAGAATAGGACCGTTTGAGATAGAAAGCGTTCTTACCGAGCACCCCTCGGTTCTTGAGTGCGCCGTAACGGGTCTTCCCGATCCGATAAGAGGCAATGTCGTCAAGGCGACCATCGTCCTTAAGCCCGGATTTGAGGGCTCGGAGGAGCTGAAAAAAGAGCTTCAGACATATGTCAAGAAGGAGACTGCGCCCTACAAATATCCCAGAGTCATCGAATTTGTTGATTCTCTTCCCAAGACGGTCAACGGCAAGATCAGGCGCACCGAGATAAGAGCTAACGATCTGAGAAAATTAAAGTGATTTGCTCATTTCCATTCGTCGGATAACGCCGCAGGCGATGCGGCTGCCGAAGGTATCCGATGAAACGGAGCTGTCGGGAGAGCTGTGAACTATCACCGTTCTCCCTTCAACCTGGCGGGGGATGAAACGGTCGGTATAGGTCGCCATATATGCAAAGCCGTTGTTTGAGAAAATATTCGGAAGATCGCCCATGTGCCCCGGATGATTCTGCGTGCTTTTTATATTTGTCTCATGCCGTTCGGGCGACACCTCAAGCTCAATATCCGTGCTTTTCAAGTGTGCTCCGGCACTTGCGAATGTTTCAAGCTCGCATAATGCACCCTCGTGAATGTGAACCGCGAACGGCTCATTCCTCGTCGGCATACCGCTGAGCTCTATTTCGACCATTGTTCCGTCGAGCCAGGGATAAAATTTCGCGGTGCCCGACATATCAGGTACGCTGCTGTTTCCTTTTATATCTGCTTGAAAATAGTAATAATCCGACAGCCTGTCGGACGCTTTGTTAAACATTTCGTTTCCTCCTGCGGGTATATTTGCTCCGAGAAGCGTTATATTATATGAAAAATCACCCCTCAGCGTTAATGCCGAGAGGTGATTTGTGTTGTTTTCAGAATATCATATCACGCAGTTCAAAAATTTTATTTGCAAAGAAAAGATATACCCTTTGAAGCAGACCGTCTTTGTATTCTGTCTTTGACGGCGCGGATTTGGTCAACTCACAGGAGTCGAATATTTCATTCGTATCGCTCCGCAGAGCTTTTATTGAAATCTTACCCTCAGAGAAGTTAAACAGTACGTATGTCGGCGTGCGAAGCTGAACGCATTTCTCCGCATACCACGGAGTTTTATCGGGCTGACCATCGTAGCTGCATCCGGAAGCGGTGCTCGCTTCAAGGTAGAGGGTTCCGCCGCTTTTGACTTTTTCGTTGCCGCGCATGAGTGCGGAACGGGTATAAATATGATCGTGTCCGCTCAATACAAGGTCGATGTCGTACTTGTCAAACATCTTTGAAAACAGCGGACGGTAGAAGTTATCCTCTTCCTTGCGGCTGTATATGCTGTAGTGCATTACAACTATGCGCCACAGAGCATTGGGATAAAACTCCATTGCTTCTTTTATCAGCTCTTCGTGGTCATAGGTCAGAATATTGTTTGAGTTGAGGACAATAAACAACGCCTCGCCGCGCTTGAAATAATAGCCTTTGCCTGCCGGACATTGGAGAAGCTCGCGGTTGAAGCTGTTCGGATTATTGCTCCTTATGGAATAGAGAGGATAATAAAAATCGTGATTGCCTATGGCGGCAGCAACGGGAATGGAGCGCATAAGCTCCGGATTATAGAAAAGATTGTACTGGTCTTGGGTTATGCCCGTTTCAACCTGATCTCCGGCGGAGATTATAAGCGAGATATTCGGCTCATATTTTACCGCCGCCTCAAGTGTGTTGTTCCAACCGAGCGAATCGTGCTTGAGAACCTCGTCGAGCTTTCTGTCGCCGGAACGCCCGATCTGCGTATCGGAAACAAAGAGAACATTATATTCTTTGTCGCTGCCGGTGTTGAACGAATATGTCTTTGACCATTTGCCGTTTTCAGCCACTCTGTAATAGTAAGTAGTGTCGCTTTTGAGATTTTCGGCGGTTACATCGTTCTTCCACCCGTAGAGGACAGTGTGCGTGCGCTCGACTTTCAGAAACTTCCCGTTTTTCATAGAGCTGTCCGTTGAGATTTCAAACATTACCACGCATTCCTTGGTCGGCGAGAGCCATGTGAAATTCATGCTCGACGGATCGCTTCCCGGAGACATGGAAACTGCCGAAGCGTCATTTTTCAGTCTGTCCCAGTTGTCGTCCCATTCCTCGGCAGTCGCCGCAAACGAACAGGGGACGAGAGCAGAGCAGAAAAGGAGCATCGCCATCAGAACGGAGAGTATGCGCGTTGACCTTTGTTTCATAGAATCACCCTTCTTAAAAGTTGTGCTCAATTTTTGCCCAGAAAACGGGCGTATATATGAGCAAAACAAAGATTTTTTGCAGGATATGGCTTTTTGACTTGCAAATTAAAGTAAAATGTAATAGAATATACCAGATCTTTGTTTACGGAGGAATCAGTATGACCTTTGAATCAATGTCCAAAAAGGAGCTCGAAGAACTCCACTCTCAGCTCCTCAAAAAGTACAACAGCTTCAAGGCGAAGGATCTCAGGCTTGATATGTCCAGGGGCAAGCCCTGCACTCAGCAGCTCGATCTTTCAATGGATATGCTCAAGATAAACGATGTCAAATCCTCGACCGGACTTGAGTGCAGAAACTACGGAATTCTCGACGGCATACCGGAGTGCAAGACGATTTTTTCAGAAATGCTCGAAGTCGAGGACAAAAACGTCATAGTCATGGGTAATTCGAGCCTCAATGTCATGTTCGATTTTATAGCGCAGTGCATGACTCACGGCGCGGGTGACAAGCCCTGGATGCAGCAGGGGAGGATAAAGTTCCTTTGCCCCGTCCCTGGGTATGACAGACACTTCGGCATCTGCGAATATTTCGGTATCGAGATGATAAATGTTCCGCTTGTCGAGGGCGGTCCCGACATGGAGCTTGTCGAAGAGCTTATAAAAGACAGCGGCGTAAAGGGTATGTTCTGCGTGCCGAAATACTCCAATCCCGACGGAACAACATATTCCGACGAGACTGTCCGCCGCATAGCGGCTCTCAAGCCCGCCGCAAACGATTTCAGAATAATCTGGGACAACGCTTATATCGTCCATGACCTCAGAGACACTCCCGACAAGCTTCTCAATATTTTCCCCGAGTGTAAGAAGAACTCAACCGAGGATATGGTTATTGAGGTTGTTTCAACCTCAAAAGTCACATTCAGCGGCGCGGGTATTGCTGCACTTGCCGCTTCCGACAAGAATGTTGCAATGATAAAGAACCGCATGAAGACGCAGACCATCGGCTACGATAAGATAAACCAGCTGCGCCATGCGAAGTTCCTTAAAAATATGGACGGTGTCAGAGCGCACATGAAGAAGCATGCCGCTATAATTGCGCCCAAGTTTGATGTTGTTCTCAAAGCGTTCGGCGATGAGCTCGGCGGCAAGGGTATAGCCGAGTGGACTGACCCGAACGGCGGTTATTTCATCAGTCTGAATGTTATGAACGGATGTGCGAAGCGCACGGTCGAGCTCTGCAAAGAGGCGGGCGTTGTGCTCACTCCTGCGGGTGCTACCTATCCTTACGGCAAAGACCCCGATGATTCAAATATCCGTATTGCGCCGACCTTCCCGCCCGTTGAAGAGCTTGAGCTTGCCGTTGATCTGCTCTGCACAAGCGTTCAGCTTGCGGCGGCAGAAAAGCTTCTTTCCGAATAAATTAACAAGAAGAGCTGTTTTCGGACGGCTCTTTTTTATTTTGTGAGTCGGCTATATTCCGGCTCGTCTTTCCAGATATATCTGTCCTCCGCGATTTCGATAAGGCGCTCCGTGACGAGTCTGTTCTTTATGTCATCGCCGTCGATGATATAGACCCCGAGAGCTTTCGCCTTATTGTAGATTGGCATATCTTTGTCTATCGTGTGAGTGCAGGCGAAAACGGCATGACCCTCTCCGCCGCTCATGCGCATGGCCTGCGGGTATATCTCGTCTATGTGCTTCATATCCGGCGCGCAGGTCTTGCAGGATATAAACAGCGGCTCTATTCCGTTGACGGCGATAACATCTATCTCATTGCTCGCAGGTCTGTATACCGTTGATCTGTCGCGCCTTATCCGGCTGTATTCCCAATTATATCTGACGCGCGAGCGGACGCTGCTGAATTTGTCTGTTGTAACGGCGCAGAGATGAATAAACAGCTCGAGAAATGCGCCGACATCGGTAAGATAGTGGCGGAAATTTTTGTCGCAGTAGCAGAATGTACACTCGCTGTTTTCGTGATATTTCAATTCCGTTATGCCGCCGCAGCGATCGAGCGCACGCAGTATGTCATCATTTCTGAAAATCTGCTTGCCGTTGACGCTGATGTGCTCGGGTGCGCGAACCTTCAGCGGCATATTTTCGTTAGGCTCGCAGGCAGGGCTCACCCTCTGCAAAAACTGGACATGCGACACCCATGAGCCGATATTTTCAAGATAGATGTTCCAGATATCCAGCACCTTTGACCAAAAGGCGCCGAAATCGTCCCTGTGTTCGCTGAAATCTTCACTTTCGATAACCTTGCCGCCGCTGACATTGAAAAAGTCTTCGCATTCGAGCAGACCGAAGATATCCGCTCTCATGGCGTGTTCATATTTGCTTATATTTGCGTATTTTTTAGTCCTTCGGTTGTATGCAATAAGCGGCACTCCGAGCTTCACCGCCGCTATCCCCGCCGCAAGCAGGGCTATATCCTTGCCGCCGGTCACATCTACAACGCAGTCCGGATTTTCGGATATTATCTCTGCAAGCGTATCATTTACCTCGTCCATATTCTCCATGTCGGTGCTTATATATTCTATTTCAGGATTTTCACCGCGGCTCTTGAAAAAACGCGTGTAGTCGTTGCGGCTTTCTTCAACCTGCAGCGGATCCGCGCCGAAAAATATAAGCTTTTCGGGCTTGAATGCAACGGAGGCGAGCACATTGAGTATCGGTGATTCGTCAAAAAGTTCGATAAGCGTTTTCATCTTTTTCAGCTCCGGATAGCAAAACATCTTTTATATATTAATTATAGCATCACCGAGCGGAAATATCAATTATTTGTTTATATTGACCATATGCGATTGACTTTTGCCGTCTTTAAACTTAATATATACATATGAAGAAAATACGGAGGAACTGTGATGAGCAAGAAAAGGAAAAAGCCGCTTATGGCGATGGTGTCATCGGCGTATTTTAAGATATACACAAAGAATTTTCTGACATTCAGAAGGGGAGCCTTCGGCAAGAAAAGCTATGCCTGCCGCAAATATCCGGGCTATGTCTCCGTGTTCGGCTGGGAGGGCGATAAAGACGCCCCGATTGCCTTTATTGACGGTTCTTATCTTTTGCGAGACAGAAAAAACACACTCATAACCTTCGGGCTGTCCGATATAGACGGGAAAATCGAGTGGTTCAACAAAGAAGGCTGGCTGCCTTGCCTTGTCAGCAAATACCGTGCGGGTGGCTTTGAATGTACTGTCGAGAGCTTTGCGGATATTCTCAAGAGAGGAGACAACAAGTTTGAAATCGCCTATTCAAGAATGACGCTCAAAAATATCAGCGGAAGGACTTTGAATACGCCCCGAGTGTCAAAGCTGCTCATCCCGCTCAATAAACAGCCGCATTTTGTAAACCCCGATGAGACGGTTATTCTTGATTATGCCGTCGGCGCGGATCGCTTCGGCGGGAAATCTGATTATCCCGCAAACAGTGAAATAGCTTCTGCCGGCGGGTTTGATGAACACTATGAGCATATGAAAGCTTACTGGACAGAGCGCATGGCACCGCTTGCAAAGATAGACGAACTGCCCGACAGCGAGCTTATCGACGCCTACAAGGCGGGATATGTGTATACGATGATAGTCAAAGACGGCTACGGACTCCATGTCGGCGAGAACGGTTACGACAGGGTATTTGACCATGATGTCCTCGGAATAATGGCATCGCTGCTTACGATAGGCGACTTCAAATATTTTGACGAATATTCAAAAACGATTCTCAGGTTTGTCCAGTATCCCGATGCAGGATGGAAATTCAGCTGGACATATGCGATCTACCTCAGTAAAACAGACGATAAAAAGCTCATAGAGGAACGCTTTGAGCAGATAAAGAAAAACACCCATAAAATATCGTCCGACAGAGATTCGGACGGAATAATGAAGCGCACAAACGCCATAGACAGCAACGGACACTGGACTATCGACAACTGGTCGGCAATGTTCGGGCTCTGCACATATAAATATATCTGCGACAGAATCGGGAACAAGGCTGAAAGCGAGTGGGCGCAGAAAGAATATACCGATCTTCTCGCGTGCGTTGAGAAAAGGCTTACCGAGACCTCGGAAAAATATAATCTTGATTATATCCCGATATCAATGGACGAGCCGAATGAATACGGTCAGCGCAGCGATCCTCACGACGCAAACCAAGGCTCGATGCTCCTGTTCGGTCGTTGGGGCTGGGACGGTTATCTCTTCGGTGCTGAACAGGGAAGCGGTATGACAGAAAGAATCGACAGCACATATGCTCATATTTTTGAAAGCCGCAAGGATATAACGGATAACCCCTATAATTTCGGCGGATACCCGCACGGATACTTTTGCAGCTCATATAATGCCGGATACGGCAGCACCGCTCTCAGAGGCGAAAAATACCGCGACAGCGGAATAAGAGCATATCAGTTTATGATAGATTGCGCCCAAAGCGGTCCGTTCAGCTGGTGGGAGGGTATAGGCTATCCCGAATCGGACGGCGGCATATGGGCAAGCGGAGGATGCGGCTCGGGCGGCGGCTCGTGCCCGCATATGTGGGGGCAGAGCACCGCAACGAAAGTCCTGTGGGACTCTCTCATTGCTCAGAAAGCGGATTCAACACTGCTTATCGGCAGGGGAATGCCGGCAGATTGGATAGACAGCGGCAAAAGAACGGTTGTTCGTGATTATCCGCTCAACGGCGGAAGAAAAATCGGATTCTCCCTCGTTTCGTCAAATGATACGGTTACTCTCACTCTGACCGGAGACGGTGCGGGCACTTGCGAAGCAACGCTCGAGCTTATCGGGCTTCGCGGAAACATAGAATCCGCAAGCTGTGAATATGACAGTGAGCGCGGAGCCGTTATGATTCCGAAGGGTGTAACGCAGGTCACGGTGAGGAGAGAAATATAATGAAAAAATATATTGTTTTGACGGCCGTGTGCTGGTTCGCAGTCATATCTACAGTCGGCATAATTCTGACGGTATATGACAAGCGCATTGCCCCAAGCGAAAAGCGCCGTATCCCCGAAGCTACGCTTATGACCGTCGGATTGCTCGGCGCGGCGGGACCGATGTATCTGACAATGAAAAAAATCCGCCACAAGACCAAGCATAAAAAATTCATGCTCGGACTTCCGGCGGAGGTGCTTCTGCATATTCTGATTATTGCCGCGTCGGTTTACTTATCGCTCTCCTGAACTGCCTCGTCTGCTTTTTCGTCAGTTTCGGGTACGACGAGCGAAACCGTTTTTCTGACATCAACGCGGTCATAGTATTGCTTGAATCTGACTGCAACCTTGACCGTTCTGTCGCAGCGCGGGCAATAATATTTGCTGCGAAAATACTGATTTGAATATGACCATTGCTTTGTCTGCTCACATTTTCCGGAACATATTTCGCATTTGTAATCGAGAATGCTTTTGTCAATAAGCGGACTGTGGATGTTGCTTATCGGATGAGCCTTAAATGTGAGGCGCGCATAGAATTCGTTGTTGCACTCGCGGATATATTGCTTGAACGCATCTTTGGAATAAACTTTTTTCAGGCATTCCGCGCTGAGCAGACTGTCGTCATAGGCTCTGTGGTGTGAGAAGCTGCTCTCATCTATTCCGAGCTCCTGCGCCGCGGTCGAGAGCCCTATCTGCCGCGATTTCGGCGTTCCGAGGGCTGACTGGATATACGCCTGCATATCGACATAATAACTAAGAAACGGGACTGTATCTATTCCGTTCAGGTATTTATAATTGTCGATGAGCACGCGGATGTCTCCGTCGCCCCATGTGAGCAGAACGCACTCCGAGTCGATCCAACGGCGAAAGCTCGAAAAAACCTTGGTGAACGGCTCGCCGCTTCTGACATCCTCGTTTGTTATATTCGTCAGCTCTTTTACGCTGCCGCGCAGCTTTTTGCCTATCTGCGGTCTGACAAGACAGGAAAACCTGTCCTTGAAATTAAGATTTTCGTCGAGCTTTACCGCGCCTATTTCTATTATCTCGTTAATAAAGCCTCTTGTTTTGCGGGCATATGTATTGTTCCATTCAAGATCCATTATTATAAAATCCATTAAAACATCCCTTGAGATTTATATTCACAATCCGAAATTTATTAAAAACCATAAGATATTATATATTAAAACAGAGTACATTGCAAGACAAAAACATCCGCAGATCTGCTTTTTACGCCGTTTAGATTGATTTTCTTCTCCAAATGGGGTATCATATAGGACGAACATTTTTGTTACGCACATATATGAGGTAAAGGGAAGAAAATCATGCCTATAAAAATAGACAGCAATTTGCCGGCACACAAGCTGCTGGAAAATGAAAATGTTTTCGTTATGACCGAGGAACGGGCGGTGTCGCAGGACATACGTCCGCTGAAAATACTTATTCTCAATCTGATGCCTACGAAGATCGAGACAGAGACGCAGATATTGCGTCTGTTGAGCAATTCGCCGATTCAGGTCGAGGCGGAGCTGCTCCAGACCGCTACGCATGAGGCGAAAAACGTTTCTAAGGAGCATATGCTCAAGTTTTACAAGGTCTTTGAAGATATAGAGAACGAGCGCTTTGACGGAATGGTGGTCACAGGTGCTCCCGTTGAAAATATGGAATTTGAACAGGTTGACTATTGGGACGAGCTGTGCCGCATTTTTGAATGGAGTCGAACCAATGTATATTCCTCGTTCTTCATATGCTGGGGTGCTCAGGCGGCGCTCTATTATAAATACGGGCTGAAAAAGTATCGGCTCGGCAAAAAGATGTTCGGCGTTTTCGAGCACATTTCGCTCGATAATTTTCATCCGCTCATGCGCGGACTCGATGATAAATTCTGGGTGCCTCATTCAAGGCATACCGAGGTCAGGCGCGGTGATATTGCGCTGATAAAGGACCTTCAGATACTCTCTTATTCGGAGAAATCGGGCGTTCATCTGATTTCCGATATGGAGTGCCGCAATTTCTTTTCGACCGGACACTCCGAATATGACCGAGACACGCTCGCAAATGAGTATTTTCGAGATGTTGAAAAGGGCTTGGACATTGATATTCCGGAAAACTATTTTCCGGATAATGACCCCTCAAATGCTCCGGAGGTCAAATGGCGCAGTGCCGCAAATATAATTTTTTCAAACTGGCTCAATTATTTTGTATATCAGCGTACACCTTATGATTTAAGTACGCTTTGACAGGAAGGTAAGGAAGATGGGAGATATTTACATATCCGGCAACGGAAAAAGAAATCAGGATACTCAGGATATTCCGATAACGCCGCGCAGAGGCAATGTAAACGACCTCGGCGCACAGAACAGAAACACTCGACAGGTGCCGCCTCAGGGTCAAAGAAACCGGTCGCAGCAGGGACAGCAATATGATCCGCGCCGCGAACAACGCAGACCGAATCCCAATAATCAGCCCCAACAGAATCCGAACGGAGGGCAGCAAAACAGAACGCCTTCTCAGAAAAAAAAGAAAAGTCATGCCGCAAGAAATATTTTTATAATTTTTCTGGTTTTCGTGCTTATCGGTTCGTGCGTTTTCGGCGTAGTGTATTCAACGGCGAGCAAAATCGATTATAAGCCCGAGACGCATCAGGACAATGTCTATGTCGATTCGTCAACTCTGATGCACGACAGCAAGGTGACTAATATTCTGCTCATCGGTGTTGACGGCTCAAGCTCAGATACGTCACTGCGTTCCGATACCATGCTCATGGTGTCTATAGACCGCAATAACAAAAAGATAAAGCTGACTTCTTTCCTGCGCGACACATGGGCAGTCATTCCGTCCACAAAGTCCTATAACAAGCTCAATGCCGCCTGCTCTTACGGCGGGGCGCAGCTTGTCATGGACACTATCGAATATAACTACAATGTCAAGATAGACCACTATATGCTCGTTGGGTTCGATATGTTCGAGACGATAATTGACTCTGTCGGCGGCATCGATGTTGAAGTGACCGAAAAAGAGGCGCAGTTCATGCGTGCCACGGCGAGGGCGACGAGAGAGATACAGTCCGGCGAGAGCGTTCATATGAACGGAGCACAGGCACTTGTCTATTGCCGAATAAGAAAGCTCGATTCCGACTTCATGCGTACCTACCGCCAGAGAAAGGTTATCACGGCTCTTATCAAGAAGGCGAAAGCTTCAAACCTGTTAACGCTCAAGAAGCTTGCGGATACGGTGCTCCCGATGGTTCAGACCGATATGTCGCCGATGGAGCTCACGAAGCTTGTTTTCGGCGCACCAAAGTATATCGGGTATGATATAAAATCCGAGCGTGTACCAAACGAAGACACATGGACATCACAGACAAAGAGAGGACAGTCTGTTATAGTCACCGATTTTGACGCAAATATACAGTTTCTTAAGTCGTATCTGTATTCAACCGACCCGATCGAGGAGGATACCTCGAGCTGATTTGAAAGGAGTACAAAATGGACAAAACTGCACTTTATTCGTTGTCATACGGACTTTATGTTATCGGCGTAAAAAATGACGCTTATGAGTTTGGCGGATGCGTTGTTGACGCACTGATACAGGTCTCCGGCGGAAGTACGCCGCAGATAGCCGTAAGCTGCATGAGGGACAACAACACCCCTGCTATGATGAAGAAGCACGGCACCTTTACCGTCAGCGTTCTCGGCAGAAAGGTCGATCCCTTTATATTGTCCTGCTTCGGTTTTCAATCCGGTAAAAGTGCGGACAAGTGGGCAGCTGTGGAAAAAGACTTTGCCGACGGCTTGCCTGTGCTGAAAAATGCAATCGCTTATCTGGTCTGCAAGGTTGATAAAGTGATAGAGGCAGACACGCATATTCTGTTTATTGCCGATGTAACCGATGCCTTTAACGGAGAAAAAGACGCGCCGCTGCTGTATGCGGACTATCACAGGGAATATAAAGAAAAAGCCCTGTCTGCTTATAAGCAGCATTATTCGGAGGGTTCGGACACAGGAAAAGCCCCGTCAGAAGAAAAAATCGGGGAGAAATGGGTCTGTCCCGTCTGCGGATATGTTTATGACGGCGAAGTTCCTTTTGAGGAGCTGCCAAGCGATTGGAAATGCCCGTTGTGCGGAGTGGAGAAAAGCCGGTTCGTAAGAAAATAATGAGGTGAAGAAAACGCCCGGAAACGGAGGGAATGATTTGAGATATAATAAAATAATATTACTCAAGGACGGCAGAGAATGCTGCCTGAGAAACGGAACGGACGATGATGCCCGGGAAGTGCTCGATATCTTTAATCTAACTCATGCCGAGACGGATTATCTTCTCTCTTATCCGGACGAAAAGAGCCTTACCGTTGAGCAGGAGGGCGCGTTCCTCAGGGCGAAAACCGAGAGCTGCAATGAGATAGAAATACTTGCGGTTGTTGACGGAAAAATTGCCGGAACCGCCGGAATCGATGCTGTCGGAAACAAATACAAAACAAAACACAGAGCGGAGTTTGGAATAAGTGTCGCCAAGGCATTCTGGGGGCTCGGCATAGGATATGCGCTGACCGAAGCGTGCATAGAATGTGCCCAAAAAGCCGGTTACACTCAGCTGGAGCTGGAGGTTGTCTCCGCTAATGTAAGTGCAATTTCACTCTATAAAAAGGCAGGCTTCGTTGAATGCGGGAGGAACCCCAAGGGCTTCAATTCTCGTATAAGCGGATATCAGGAGCTTGTCTACATGAAACTCGACCTGTAAAACTACAGATACAAAAAACGGGTGTTATGCATTTAAGCATGACGCCCGTTTCTTCGCAGAAAAACAGAGCAGATCATCAAAGACCTGCTCTGTTGTCTTTTGTTTATCTGACGCTCTCGTAGAGACTCTTGAACTCGAGAAGTATTCTCGAACCCTCGTGCTTCGACACTGTGAGGAGCTCTTCGTTCTCGGTGAGTATCGAGTGATAGTTGTTGTCAGCTATAATGTAGCCTATCTGATCGTTCGTAAGGCCGAGCACCATAAGCTTTCTGTCGCCTACGATGTCCTGCATTGAGGGATATTCCCAATCCTCGCCGGTCCAGGAGTCCTTTGCCTCGGTACCGCCGCCGAATGCGATTTCGGGAGCAAGCTCGCCGGGGATAAGCGCAAACGCAAGGTTTGTTCCGATCTCCATATAGCCGATCTCTGTCGGAATCCTCATTGATCCGTCCTCGGCGACGACTGCCTCGTTGGCAAGCAGTCCGGTGGATGCGATGAACTCAAGCGCATGATTATCAACAGTCGCAAAGATGTCTCTGTGGGCAATGTTGAGTATGGGCTCAACCCTTGAACCCTTATCGGCGGCGACGAGAAGCTCACCGAGCTTGCTGCCGTATGCTTCGACATCCTGATATCTCGTGTTTCCCTCGACCGACAAAGAATCGCCCTGAGAGGTTATTGCAAGCTCCGCGCCCTGTATCTGAACATAGTTTGCGCCCGCCGCATTGACCTGCTTCTCGATAAAGTAAGGATAATCGCCGGAAACGCTCGTTGTGCCTGCACCGAGACCGACGCAGTGAATAGCGGTATTTACTATCCATGTGGGCTTTGAATCCTTGTTGTCGGGGACAAAGCAAAGTCTGTTGAGGTTGGGGTCGATTACCTGGGGATCGCGCTTGTCGCGGATATACTCGTGAACATCGGTCTGGGAGAAATACATTTCGCCGGGCTCCATATTATTGACTGCCGCAACAATAGTGTCTGCGGTGGTCTTATAGAGGTGCTCCATATATTCCTTGTTCTGACCGTTGTGCAGGGTGCTTGCATCCATGCCGACGGCGTTCTTGAAGGTGTTCCCGAAGAGAACCTTGTTGAGGTCACCGTTGAGACCGAGAGTATCGATAGCGCTGTGCTGATGAAGGGTTGAGATGTTTACGCTGACGATATTCTTGTTCTTTATGAATCCTGCGATTCTGTTCCTTATCTCGCGGACATCTTTATTCGCAAGTCCGTATGCGTCGAGAACTGCATAGACGACAATTCCGTTATCCGTGCCGTCACTCATTGCAAATACTCTGACTCTGAGGTCGTCAAGTATCTCGGTGGGATGCTTGGGGTTCGGATATGAGAGGCTGCCGCCGACATAGTGGTTGCCGTCGAGCTCGTTGCCGGTGAGAAGCGTTGAGCTTGCATAACCGACATTCCAACGGGCTCCGTCTGCCGCCTCATTGTTAAAGGCTTTGCTGCCGAGATTTGAGTTTGTGAACTGATAGTCCGCCTCGTCCGGTCTGCTCATCAGCGGGAACACCTTGATTAAACCGACAACAAGACTGTCTATGAGCTTGTCAACGGACATGTAGAAAAGTCTGCCGACGCCGGTTTTGAAGCTGTCCCATGTGAGCTTATCCGAGGACGAGAACGCTCCGATGATAACTTTGATAATGCTGACTGCTTCGTTTAAGTCGTCAAGCGAGTTCGCCCGCGACGATGCGGAGCTGTCTGTTGTCGCCGTCAGCTCGGAAACATTCTGCGAAGCCAACGCGAGATCTGCGCCGTTATCGGTCTGTGCACCGATTGCGGCGGCGGTGGAACCGAAAGCGAGCACGGCAACGAGCATGATCGCCACTATGCCGCTTATCAGCTTTTTACATTTCATCGTTTGACACTCCTTAGTTTATTTTACAGCCTTTTCGGCTTCTGCTTTTGTTTTGTTGACGGTGTCCATTATGCCGGCGAATACGCTTGCGACTATGGAAGCAGTCTCGGGACCGAGGGAATTGGTCTCTTCATAATGTCTTCTGTCAAGTCTGTCGCGTGCGCCGTTGATATAGGGCTCGTTGGGGTTGAGATAGAAATCGTTCGGCGGGACGACATAGCCCGTAAAGTCGTTGGAGAGGCAGAATATGAGCATATTGTCATCGTCTGCAATCTGCAGCAGGGGAGTCGGGTTGATGTCGGGCGATTTGCCCTCGGCTGAACCCTCCGCGTCAAGATATCCGCCGTAAGCGAGCTCCGGGAACAGCTCGCAGGGGAGGAAGAGCAGCTTGAGACCGTCAAGCTCGAAATAGTTCATCTCCGTGTGTATCGACATATTGAGCGAGCCCTTGCCGGTATATGCTGCATGTGACTTGAGGATGCCGACTCTCTGAACGAGAGCGAGAACATAGTTGTCGCACTGCGCATAGTATTCTTGGCGCATATAGTTCAGTATGGGACGGAGCTTTCTCTCGTCCTCAATGGCCATTGCCGTGCGGGCTATCGACTGACCGCCCATCATGGTCGATTTGACATTGTCCTCGTCAAGCTCCTTGAGCCTGATAAGTCCGCCGATAGCTCCGACAAAATATATCGTTTCCGCGCCGGTCTTTTCGAGTATCTCGTTTCTGAGATATCCCGCAAAATCTGCGCTGACATATGAATTGCTGCCGAGAAGCGACTCGGTGTGAGACGCGAAGTTTATCATCCAGACCTCGCGGCTTCCGTCCTTGGGAACAAAACGGAATCTCGTGACATCCTTTGAATAGACCTCGGGCAGACGCGAATCGCGCTGGATTTCCTCCGCTTCCTTCTTACCGTAATAGAGATCGCCCTCTCTGCGGTCATTGTAAGCGTCTATAACGACCTGCTTGACCTTCTGGCGGAACATCTCCATATATTTCTTGTTGCGTCCGCTTCTCGGAAGGGGACCCCAGAAGCCGACCGTGTCAATGCTCGCGTGGTTGTGTATGCTCATAATGTTTATCGAGCGGCACCCGCTCTCTTTTTTGAAATCCGCAAGCAGCTCTCTGATTATGCCGACATCGTAGTTTGTCAATCCGATATCATCGATAGATACGTAAACAACACCGCCTCTGCCGGACTGGTCGTCTATCCATATGGCACTCGCGGTCATCGGATCAAGCGCACCCTTTGCGGGGTTATTGATCTTATAGCCTGCGACATAGTAGGTCGTTTTATCCATGTCGTCGGGCATAACATCCGTCTTGGCAAAACCAACGCTGAAATAATCGCTCTTTGGCTCGCTGATATAATCAAACGTGCCTTTTTCAAGCTCGGGCGCGGGATTCTTCTTTGTCCTCTTTGCGCCGCCGCGTGACAGCGAATTTTGCAGCATTTTGCCGACTGTTCCTAAAGCACTCATGCTTTATCTCCTCTCAAAGCTTAAAGTTTTACTTTGCACAATATGTACAAAATTATCTTATATATTATAAACTTTTTATAAGTGAAAAGCAATATTTTTTAGCTAAAAATTATATGCGTCGGTTAAATAAATGGGGCATAATGTACGCTTTGTGCAAAAAAACGGCTTATTTTGAAATAATATATTTTATTTTACTTCGGAAGCGTGTATAATATAAACTGATTTATTATGTAAAGAGTGAAGCTCTCGACGGAACGGAGATATTTTGATGAATTACAAGGTTAATCCCGACGCTCTTTCGGCGGTATTTATGGTGCCGTCTCAGATAGTCGATCGGCATATCAAGCTTGCCGGCGGTCAGCAGCTGAAAGTTCTGCTTTGGACGCTCCGCCATGCAGGTGAGGGCTTTGATATGGAAAAAATGTGCAGGGACTTAAATTTTTCAGCCCCCGATGCGCAGGATTATCTTCAATATTGGGTGGAGACAGGGATCCTTGTATCAGACGGAACCGCTTCAACGGCATCTGCTTTTGTCCCCGCCGCGCCGGAGAAGGAAGAGCCTGCGGCAGCTAAAAAAGAATTGCCGGATATCGTTCCTTCAAGACCGACAGCCGCCGAGATAGCTCGGCGGGCGGAGGAATCGGCAGATATAAAGTTCCTGCTTATCGAAACGCAGAGCAAGCTCGGCAGAACCATAGGCTACGACGGACAGTGCACTCTTTTAATGCTGCACGATACATACGGAATCCCCGTCGAAGTTATACTTATGATAATTGAATATGCCGTCTCGATCGGGAAAGCAAGCTTTCATTATATAGCCTCAATCGGAAAAGACTGGGGCGAACGCGAAATAGATACTATCGAAAAAGCCGACGAACAGATAAGCCGGCTCACTTCCGTCAACCGCGTCTGGGCATCGTTCGCCGCAATGGCGGGACTTTCGAATCCTCGCCCGACCCGTGCGCAGACAAAGTATATTATCACATGGAACCGCGAATGGGGGTTTTCTCCCGAGATGATTTTTGCGGCATATGAGGAGATGGCGGAGCACTGTCAGAAAATGAGCTTCCCTTATATGAACAAGGTGCTCGAATCGTGGCATGTAAACGGAATTAAAACACCGTCCGATATTGAAAAGACAGCCAAGCCCGCCAATGCGTCGAACTTGCCGCAGAGCAAGGGCAAAGCCGGCATGAACCAAGCGTCTTCATATGACCTCAATGAGTTCAACCGCAGCGCCATGCAGAAACCGATAGTTTATAAGAAAAAAAGCAAGGATTGAGAGGGGAAAGTCAAATGAGCTACAGTCGCAAGGTATATGTGAAAGCCGCATCGACGCTTGAAAGACGCCGCAGCAAGGCTGAGCACACACAGAGTATGCACCGCGAGGAAGCATATGCGAAGATACCCGAGCTTATATCTATAGACCGCGAGATATCCTCGGCGGGCGCGGAGGTCATTCGCGCCATCGGCATGGGTGAAAATGCTCAACGCTTTATCGAGGAGCTTTCAAAGAAGAATCTTGCCGCTCAACAGCGCCGCAAGGATATTCTCAAAGAGAACGGTTATCCGGAGACTTATCTTGACGCGGACTATACCTGCAAAAAATGCCGCGACACGGGATTTGTCGGCGGTGTGATGTGCGACTGCTATAAAGATCTCCTGCGTGACACCGCGCTTTCCGAGCTCAACGAGCTCTCGCCGAGCGTGCGCTCGACCTTCGAAAGCTTTAACGTCAATTATTATCCGGATTCCGCAGACCCTGTCACGGGGGTCAATCCGCGCAGCAGAATGAAAGAAATACTCGATTTTTGCAGAGATTACGCCGCCGATTTCGGAACGGATTCGCCGAGCCTTCTGCTCTACGGCGCAACAGGACTCGGAAAGACCCATCTCTCGCTCGCTATAGCGTCCGAGGCTATAAGAAAGGGCTACGGAGTTATATACGGCTCGGCACAAAATCTTATGTCACGGCTTGAAAAAGAGCACTTTTCAAGCGGACGGGATAACGAATATGAAGGAAGCGAGCAGGCCATACTCGAGTGTGATCTTCTTGTTATCGATGACCTCGGCGCGGAATTTTCAACCCAGTTCACCGTCGCAGAGCTCTATAATATAATCAACACCCGCATCATGAGCCGTCTGCCTGTCATCATCAGCACAAATCTCACTCCCGACGGACTTGAACAGAAGTACACGCAGAGGATAACCTCAAGAATAATAGGCAATTATATTTCCCTCTATTTTTGCGGAAAAGATATAAGACAGATAAAAACCATGGAACAGGAGTAATATGCCCATATGGACATTATAAACAGCTTGACAAAAATGTTCGGTCTCCAACATTGGCAGGTCGAAAACACAGTGAAGCTTATCGATGAGGGCAACACGATACCGTTCATCGCCCGATACAGAAAAGAAGCGCACGGCACACTTGACGACCAGGTGCTGCGCGAGCTCTCGGAAAAGCTCGAATATCTGCGAAACCTCGACAGGCGCAGAGAGGAGATAAGTGCGTCAATAACAGCACAGGAGAAGATGACTCCCGAAATCGAAGCCGCTCTTGAAAAGGCTTTGACGCTCGCGGAAATCGAGGATATTTACCGTCCGTTCAGACCCAAGCGCAGAACACGCGCCTCAATAGCCAAAGAGAAGGGACTTGAGCCTCTCGCCGATGCAATTTTTGCTCAGACTGCCGATTCCGCATCGCCGTCGGAGCTTGCGAAGGAGTATATAGATGCCGAAAGGGGCATTGAAACAGCCGAAGATGCAGTAAGCGGAGCGATGGATATTATCGCGGAGAACATATCGGATGACGCTGATATCCGCCGCCGTCTGCGCTCGCTGTTTACCGTCGCCGGTGTACTCCGGTCGCACGCCGCAGACAGCGAAAAAGAGAGCGTCTATATGATGTATTATGAATATGAAGAGCCGGTCAATAAAATTGCGGGACACCGCGTGCTCGCCGTTAACAGAGGCGAAAGCGAGGGCTACCTCAAGGTAGGGATAAATGTTGACCGCATAAAGGCTCTGAATATAATCAACGCAAATGTTCTGAGTGACAACGGCTCAGCCTGCACCGATACGGTGCGTGACGCCGCAGCCGACGCTTATGACAGGCTTATATTCCCGTCGGTCGAGCGTGAAATACGCAATATGATAACCGACAGCGCGGTTGAATCTGCATTAAAGGTATTCTATGTCAATCTGCGTGAGCTTTTGCTCCAGCCGCCGGTCAAGGGTAAGCGCGCCCTCGGACTCGACCCGGGTTACAGAACGGGATGCAAGGTTGCCGTTGTTGACGAAACCGGAAAAGTGCTCGACACTGGCGTTATATATGTCACTCATTCCGAGGAGCAGAAGCTCAAGGCGAAGCATACGATAAAGCGCCTTATTGAAAAATACGACGTTGAGGTGATAGCCATAGGCAACGGCACGGCCTCAAAGGAGACGGAAATATTTGCCGCAGAACTTATAAAAGAGCTCAACCGCAAGGTGTCATATATGATGGTCAGCGAGGCGGGCGCTTCGGTTTATTCCGCTTCAAAGCTTGCGGCGGAGGAGTTCCCGCAGTTCGATGTCTCGCTCAGAAGCGCGGTTTCGATAGCCCGCAGACTTCAGGACCCGCTCGCCGAGCTTGTCAAGATCGATCCGAAAGCACTCGGCGTGGGGCAGTATCAGCACGATATGCCAAAGAAAGAACTCGGTGAAACACTCGACGGCGCGGTCGAATACTGCGTCAACTCAGTCGGAGCGGATGTCAATACCGCGTCTGCATCGCTGCTTTCGCACATAGCCGGAATAAACTCGGGTGTCGCAAAAAATATAGTCGCTTACAGAGAGAAAAACGGTGCGTTCACTTCCCGCGCTCAGCTGAAGAAGGTACCAAAGCTCGGCGCGAAAGCTTATGAGCAGTGCGCCGGATTCATCAGAGTTCCGGAGAGCAAGAATGTCCTTGACAACACGGGCGTTCACCCTGAGAGCTACGCCGCCGCAAAGGAGCTGCTTGAGCTTTGCGGTCTCACGGCAAAAGATGCCGCAAAGGGAAATGCAGGCACTCTCAAGGCGACCGTTGAGCTGCTCGGCGGCGAGAAAAAGGTTGCGGAAAAGCTGGAGATAGGTCTGCCCACTCTTCAGGATATAATCAAAGAGCTTCAGAAGCCCGGACGCGATCCCCGCGATGAGCTTCCGCCTGCGCTCCTGCGCACCGATGTCATGGATATCAATGACCTCAAGTCCGGCATGGAGCTGAAAGGCACTGTTCGCAATGTAACAGACTTCGGCGCGTTTGTCGATGTCGGAGTGCATCAGGACGGACTTGTTCATATTTCGCAGATAACCAACAAATATATCAAGCATCCGTCAGAGGTGCTGAAGGTCGGCGATATCGTTACGGTGTGGGTGCTGGCGGTCGATGTCAAGAAAAACCGCATATCGCTGACAATGAAAAAGGATAATGTTCAGAAATCCAAGGAGTAAAAAGCTTTGTCAGAAAAATTCAGAAAAGACCTCACACAGGGAAGCGTCACAAAACAGCTGCTCAGGTTCTCCGTACCGTTCCTGCTTTCAAACCTCTTGCAGGCTCTCTATTCAGTCGCCGATATGGTGGTTGTCGGTCAGTTCTGCGGGAAATCGGGGATAACCGGAGTTTCGATAGGCGGCCAGATAAATATTCTTGTCACCGGTGCGGCTCTCGGCCTCGCCATCGGCGGCACGGTGCTTATAGCGCAGTACGGCGGTGCTAAAAAATACGATGACCAGAAGAGCACAATCGGCACAATGACCACGCTCTATATTATTCTCAGCGCGGTGCTTACCGTCGTTATGGTTCTGCTCACAAAGCCGATACTGCGTTTGCTCAAAACGCCGGACAACGCATTTGACGAAGCGGTCAGATATCTGACTATCTGTATGCTCGGCACGGTGTTCATGTTCCTGTATAACGCCATAAGCGCGATACTGCGCGGCATGGGCGACTCGAAGCGCCCGCTCTACTTCGTGGCGATAGCTGCCGCAGTAAATGTTGTCGGAGATATTGTTCTTGTCGGTCCGCTGGAAATGGGTGCCGCAGGAGCGGCGATAGCCACTATCGGCTCGCAGGGGATAAGTGTTATTCTCTCGCTCGTCTATCTCTTTGGCAGCGGCTTCTTTTCAGACTATAAAATAAAGGATTTCAGAATCGACAGGCAGAAAGCTCTGAGCATAATAAAGCTCGGACTGCCGTCGTCCGTTCAACAGGTTGTAGTCTCATTCTCGTTTCTGACGCTGACGGCACTCGTCAATTCTCTGCCGAACGCGGCTGTCGCATCGGCATGTCAGGGAATCGTCGGCAAGATAAATTCGTTTGCCATTCTGCCCGGACTGGCGATGAGCAGCGCGATATCGTCAATGGCGGGGCAGAACATCGGCGCGGGCGAATTCAAGCGTGCCAAGAAGACCATGACGACCGGACTCGCGATAGCCATGGGCATCTCAGTGCTCGTGTTCGTTATAGTCGAAATATTCCCGCGTGAGCTGCTGTCGCTGTTCACGGGGGAAACGGATGTTATCGAAACAGGCATAACATTTTTAAGGTTCGCCGCAGTCGATTATATTATAGTCACGCCCGTGTTCTGCATGAACGGTCTCGCAATCGGCGCGGGATATACAAATATCGCTCTGCTCAACGCGGTTTTCAGCTCGATAGTCATACGAGTCCCGCTCGCTTATCTGCTTGTGCGCGTTTTCGACCTCGGCTTCAACGGCATCGGAATCGCCATGGGATTTGCGTCCGCTGCGTCCATAGTTGTAGGATTCATATTTGTACGCAGCGGCAAGTGGAAGAAAGCGAAGATAAGACTTTAAGAAGGATTTTGTAAGGCAAAGAAAGGCACGCCTTATGCAATACATATCCGTTTTATCGGATAATCATTTGATATGGAGGATAAGAATATGAAGATTCTCGTCACGGGAGGCGCCGGCTTTATCGGCAGCAACTTTATCTATCATATGCTCCGCGAGCATCCCGATTATGATATCGTCTGTCTCGATCTTCTGACCTATGCCGGCAATCTCAAGACTCTCGATGAGGCGATGAAAAACAGGCATTTCAAATTTGTCAAGGGTGACATTGCAGACCGCGAGTTTGTTGACAGGCTGTTCGGGGATGAGAAATTCGACACAGTTGTTAACTTTGCGGCGGAGAGCCATGTTGACCGCTCGATAGAAAATCCCGAGGTGTTCCTCAGAACGAACATCATGGGCACTGCGGCTCTTATGGATGCCGCAAGAAAAACAGGCGTAAAGCGATATCATCAGGTGTCAACAGACGAGGTTTACGGAGACCTTCCGCTTGAGAGAACCGATCTGTTCTTCACGGAGGAAACACCGATTCACACCTCGAGCCCGTATTCCGCTTCAAAGGCTTCCGCAGACCTGCTTGTGCTCGCATATTACAGAACCTACGGACTGCCCGTAACTATTTCGAGATGCTCGAACAACTACGGTCCTTATCATTTTCCGGAGAAGCTCATACCTCTGATGATTTCAAGAGCCTATAACAACGAGAGCCTGCCTGTCTACGGCGAGGGGCTAAATGTCCGCGATTGGCTATATGTTGAGGATCACTGCCGTGCCATCGATCTCATTATACACAACGGCAGGGTAGGCGAGGTCTACAATGTCGGCGGTCACAACGAGAAGCGCAATATAGATGTTGTCAAAACAATACTGCGCATTATGGGCAAGCCCGAGACGCTTATCACTCATGTCAAGGACAGAGCCGGTCACGACCTGCGATATGCCATTGACCCGACGAAGATACACAACGAGCTCGGTTGGAGTCCGGAGACCACCTTTGACGAGGGCATAAAGAAGACTGTTGACTGGTATATGAACAATAAACAGTGGTGGGGAGACATCATCAACGGCGAATACCGAAATTATTACGAAAAAATGTATTCAAACAGATAAAGATTTCTGTCTTCTGCCGTTTGACTGTTCTATAATTTATTTTTGAACTCAAGTACAAAAAAGTATTTACAACGCATTTTTTTCGTGCTATAATACAGAAAAAGGCGCATAGCCTTTGGTTAGGAGCTTCCAATGTCGGAAAAGAAAGAGAAGAAAGAAAAAGAACAGAAGAACACTGCGGAGGCGGAGCCCTCCAGGCGTTCGAGAAAAAAGCAGAACACTCACAAGGCTATTCTGCATCAGGCAAAGGTGCTCTTTGAAAAAGAGGGTATCGGCAATGTTACCATTGAGCAGATAAGCGAGAGTGCCGATGTTTCGCGTTCCACATTCTTTTCGCACTTTGCTTCCGTTGACGATCTTCTCAAGGAGATTTCGGACGAGGAGATAAACGATGTCTTTGAGGCGGCAAGGAAGGGCGACGGCGAGCTTACCGTCAGTGCGCTTTTAAAGCAGCTCAACGATGACACCTACCCCTATCCCTATCTTTCGTGCGAGGTGCTCATGCGGGGAATTCTCTCAAAAGGCGAGTCAAATTTCGCGCAGGTAGATCGCTTCCTCCGCAAGGAGATAGTGACAGACAAGAGCTATGCAAACACCCTCGAGGAGTTTTCGTCAAAAGAGCTTTCGGCTCTCATTCTCGGAGCCTTCTTCGGTCTTATCTTCCAGAAGATGATAAACGACGAGAGCTTCACGAACCCCGATGAAACAAGCGTGACTATCCAGAAATTCATAAAATATCTGAAAAATCAGGAGGAATTATCATGAGCAACGGATATGGAATCAGCAAATGGGAGGACGCAAAGACCATTTACAATGAGCTTCACGAGCTCACTTCTAAGCCGATCTATTGCGTTTCCGAAGATGCACTTAAGGATGTTCTCGATTATTTCGAGACAAAGTGCGCAAAGTCGAAGGCGATAACCACCGAGGCAAAGCAGTACATCCCCGGCGGCGTTCAGCACAACCTCGCTTTCAACTATCCCTTCCCCATCTGCGTGACCAAGGCAGAAGGTGCATTCCTTTATGACCTTGACGGCAACAAATACTATGACTTCCTGCAGGCAGGCGGTCCGACAATCCTCGGCAGCAACTATGCTCCCGTGAGAGAGAAGGTCATTGAGCTCCTTAATGATTGCGGTCCCGTAACCGGTCTGTTCCATGAGGGTGAGCTCCTGCTCGCCAAGGAAATCAACAAACATATGCCCAATGTCGAGATGTTCCGTATGCTCGGTTCGGGCACTGAGTCCGTTATGGCTGCTATCCGTGTTGCACGCTGCGCCACAAAGGCAAAGCGCATCATCAAGGTCGGCGGCGCATATCACGGCTGGTCCGATCAGATGGTTTACGGTCTGAAGATTCCGGGCTCCAGATTCTTTCTTGAGTCCCATGGTATCCCGCACAGCTGCTACGGCACTACCGACGAGGTCAGACCCAACGACCTCGATATGCTCGAGAAGATGCTCAAGCTCAACAAGATGCGCGGCGGTACAGCTGCCGTTATCGTCGAGCCGGTCGGTCCCGAGAGCGGCACAAGACCCGTTGACTTCAACTATAACAAGGAAGTCAGAAGGCTCTGCGACAAGTACGGCTGCCTGTTCATCTTCGACGAGGTTGTTACCGGCTTCCGCGTCGGTCTCGGCGGTGCTCAGGGCTACTTCGATGTCGTACCCGATCTGACTATCTTCGGCAAGATCGTCGCAGGCGGTTATCCGTCGGCAGGCGGCGTCGGCGGTAAGAAGGAGTTTGTCAGCGGCATGGCTGCCGGCGTCGGCACCATGATGAAGCGCGCTTATGTCGGCGGTACTCTCGCTGCCAACCCGCTTTCGTCCTATGCAGGCTACTGCGCCATCCAGGAAATCGCAAGAACCAACGCTTGCGAGGTTGCGGGCAGAGCCGGCGACAGACTTGCGGCAGGTCTTAAGGATCTTGTCAACAAGTACGGTCTTCCTTATGTTGTTTACAACCAGGGCTCCATCGTTCACCTTGAGTGCACCGGTGCAATGAGCTACGACTTCAGCTCGATGAACATCCTCAAGTCGGCTCTTCCGATGCTCAAGACGAAGCCCGAGATGCTCCGCAGAAAGTCCGCTATGGAGGAGATGGGTGCAGCCTACATGGCAAACGGCATCGTTACCCTTGCCGGCAGCCGTCTCTACACTTCGATGGCAGATACCGACGAAGTCATCGACGGTGCTCTTGAGAGATTTGAAGATGTCTTCAAGAATGTCAAGGTTTGCCCCGAAGACCGCGTTTTTGCAAAGAAATAATCAAAGCATGACAGATGAGATGCTCTCCTCAGGGAGGGCATCTTTTTTCGGATAACAGACCCGAATTTTTCAAAAAGTGATTGAATAACTTGCGTAAATGTGCTAATATTAACAAGATAAACATTTGTTCATAGCTCGGAAAGAGGCGGTAATCATGCATGAGGATCACAGAAAAAGAGTAAAGGGACGCTTTCTTAAAGACGGGATAGAGAATATGCCCGATCACGAGGTACTCGAACTTCTTTTGTTCTTTTCAATACCGAGAAAAGACACCAATGCTTTGGCGCACGAATTGATAGAGCACTTCGGGTCTCTCAACTGTGTGCTTGAAGCTTCCGCAGACGATCTTATGCAGGTGGACGGAATAGGGGAAACCTCGGCAACGCTTATAACACTTACTTTTCAGCTGACAAAGAAGTATTTGAAAAATGCCTCCGATAAGAAGCTGAAAAAATATGACGGACCGGAGTCGGTAAAAGAGCTGCTGATGTCAAAGTACCTCGGTGCGCGTGAGGAGATGGTCTATATGCTGTCTCTCGACTTCGATGACAACATTCTCGCGATAAATAAGATATCACACGGCACATTTTCTGCCGCAAGTATAGATAAGCGCTTTGTGCTCGAAACGGCATTTCGCAACAAGGCGCGTTCGGTCGTGCTCATTCACAATCATGTCAACGGAGTACCCATCCCGTCTCGTGACGATCTTAACACCACAAAATCGGTCGGTGATTTCTTTCAGGGCGTAAATGTTCATCTGCTCGATCACCTTATATATACCGATGAGGAAATCTTTTCAATGGCACAGGTAAGGAAATTTGCACCGCTGTTTATATAAAGGGATACGAATATGGATAGGTTCATCCTTCATTCTCAATACAAGCCCATGGGCGACCAGCCTCAGGCAATAGCCGCGCTGACCGACGGAGTTAACAGGGGATTTACCGAGCAGACTCTGCTTGGCGTAACGGGCTCTGGTAAAACGTTCACGATGGCTAATGTCATTGCCAATCTCAACCGCCCGACGCTCGTTCTTGCCCACAACAAAACTCTCGCAGCTCAGCTCTGCTCCGAGTTCCGCGAGTTTTTCCCCGAAAACGCAGTCGAGTATTTCGTTTCGTACTACGACTATTACCAGCCGGAGGCTTATATTCCGTCAACCGACACCTATATCGAAAAGGATTCCGCTATAAACGACGAGATAGACAAGCTCCGCCATTCTGCGACCTCTGCGCTGTCCGAGCGGCGCGATGTCATAATCGTCGCCAGCGTATCATGTATATACAGCTTGGGCGACCCTATCGACTACCGCAGCATGGTTATCTCGCTCCGCCCCGGGATGGAGAAGAGCCGAGATGAGGTTATAAACAAGCTCGTTGAAATACAGTATGAGCGCAACGATATAAATTTTATAAGAAACAAGTTTCGTGTTCGCGGAGATGTGCTCGAGATATTTCCGGCGCAGTCGAGCGAAAACGCGATAAGAGTTGAATTTTTCGGCGATGAGGTCGATCGAATATCCGAGATAAACGCCCTGACAGGCGAAGTCAAGGGCGTGCTGTCCCATGTCGCAATATATCCCGCCTCCCACTATGTCGTTTCGCAGGAAAAGATGGAGCGCTCAATCAAAGAGATATATGACGAGATGACCGAGCGCGTCTCTCAGTTTGAAAGTCAGGGCAAGCTGCTCGAAGCTCAGCGTATAAAGCAGCGCACGGAATATGATATCGAAATGCTTCGTGAAACAGGCTTTTGTAAGGGGATAGAGAACTATTCGAGAGTTATGTCCGGGCGCGAGCCGGGCTCTCCGCCTTTTACGCTGCTCGACTATTTCCCGCATGATTTTCTGTTGTTTGTCGATGAGTCTCATGTTACGCTCCCGCAGGTGCGCGGAATGTACGGCGGCGACCGCTCAAGAAAGGATACGCTCGTTGAGTTCGGCTTCCGTCTGCCGTCCGCATATGACAACAGACCGTTGACCTTCGACGAGTTCTACGGAAAGGTCGGTCAGAAGATATTTGTCAGCGCAACGCCCGGAGAGTTCGAGCGCGAGACAAGTTCGCAGATTGCCGAACAATTGATCCGTCCCACGGGTCTTGTCGATCCTTCAATTTCGGTCAGACCTACCGAGGGTCAGATAGACGACATTATCTCCGAGATAAACATCAGAGTCGAGCGAAAAGAACGCGTTCTTCTGACTACGCTCACAAAGAAAATGGCGGAGGATCTGACGGACTATCTCGAAGACCTCGGCATAAAGGTGCGCTATATGCACCACGATGTTGACACGATAGAGCGAATGGAAATCATCCGCGACCTTCGCCTCGGCGAGTTTGATGTGCTTGTAGGCATAAACCTGCTGCGCGAGGGGCTGGATATTCCCGAGGTCTCGCTCGTTATAATTCTCGACGCCGACAAGGAGGGCTTCCTGCGCTCCGAAACATCGCTGATTCAGACGATAGGACGCGCGGCAAGAAACGCGAACGGCGAGGTTATCATGTATGCCGACTCCGTAACCCCATCTATGGAGCGTGCAATAGTTGAAACCGAGCGCAGACGACAAAAGCAGATGGCATATAACGAAGAGCACGGAATCGTTCCCAAGACAATAATAAAAGGTGTCCGCGACGTCATCGAGATAACAAGCAAGAAGGATAAGGGCGAAAAGCCGATAAAGAAGATGAGCCGCAAGGAGCGCGAAGAGATGATAGTCCGCCTGACTGCGGAAATGAAAGCGGCGGCGAAAATACTTGAATTTGAGCACGCGGCATATCTTCGCGACAAGATAAACAAACTAAGAGAAGGAAAGTAATCGGAGGCGATGTTCTTGCCCCAGAAAAGTATAATCGTAAAAGGTGCAAGAGAGCACAACTTAAAAAATATTGATGTTGAGATACCGCGTGACAAGCTCGTAGTCTTTACCGGGCTTTCCGGCTCGGGAAAATCTTCGTTGGCGTTTGATACTATATACGCCGAGGGACAGAGAAGATATGTCGAGTCTCTTTCGTCATACGCAAGACAGTTCCTCGGTCAGATGGAGAAGCCTCAGGTGGACTATATCGAGGGGCTTTCTCCGGCAATATCCATTGACCAGAAGACGACCTCAAAGAACCCGCGTTCAACCGTCGGCACGGTGACGGAGATATATGACTATCTGCGCCTGCTCTATGCCCGTATAGGTGTTCCGCACTGTCCCGTCTGCGGCAGGGAGATAGCAAAACAGACCGTTGACGATATAGTTGACAGCGTGCTCGAGCTTCCCGTGGGTACGAAAATCCAGGTAATGGCGCCCATAGCGCGCGGCAAAAAGGGTCAATTTGTCAAAGAGCTCGAAAGTACTAAGAAAGACGGATTTGTCCGCGTGCGCGTTGACGGAATAATATACGACCTCAGCGAAAATATCGAGCTCGACAAGAACAAAAAGCACAATATAGAGGTTGTTGTTGACAGACTTGTCGTAAAAGAGAGCGTTCAAAGCCGACTTGCCGATTCCATTGAAACGGCGACAGGGCTTTCAAACGGCATTTTGCTTGTTGATGTGATAGGCGGCGAAGAGAAGCTTTATTCCCTCGACTATGCCTGCCCGGAGCATGGGGTCAGCATTGAAGAACTCGAGCCTCGTATGTTTTCGTTCAACAACCCGTTCGGCGCCTGCCCGACCTGCTCCGGACTCAGCGTATTTATGAAGCCCGACCCCGAGCTTATCGTGCCCGATACAAGCCTTTCACTCAGGCAGGGTGCTATAAAGGCAAGCGGCTGGAGCAATGCCGACGGCGGCACGATAGCACAAATGTATATGGAGGGTATTGCGAACAGATACGGCTTTACTCTCGACACTCCGTTCAAGGATATTCCTGCGGACGGCGTTGACGCAATAATGTACGGCACAAGGGGCGAGAAGCTCAGGCTCACACGCAGAAACGAATACGGCACAGGCTCATATATGACTGCATTCGAGGGCATCTGCAACAATATTGAACGCAGATATAAGGAGACTGCGAGCGACTGGTCCCGCGCCGAGCTTGAACAGTGCATGTCAACGGTAAAATGTCCCGAGTGTCACGGTGCAAGGCTCAGAAAAGAGTCGCTGTGCGTCACGGTAGGCGGAATAAATATCGATGAATTTGCTAACAAATCCATTGTCAAGACCATTGAATTTCTTGACTCGCTCACCTTAACCGACCGCGAGCAGATGATAGCAAAGCTTATAGTCAAGGAGATAAAGGACAGGCTGACATTCTTGCGCAGCGTCGGGCTCGGTTATCTGACTCTTGCACGCTCGTCCGCGAGCCTCTCCGGCGGCGAAAGCCAGAGAATACGCCTTGCCACTCAAATCGGCTCATCGCTTGTCGGGGTTCTGTATATCCTTGACGAGCCGAGCATCGGACTGCATCAGCGCGACAACGAAAAGCTTCTTAATACTCTCCGCAGCCTCAGAGATATCGGCAACACGCTTATAGTCGTTGAGCACGACGAGGACACTATGCGTGCAGCGGACTACATTGTAGATGTCGGTCCGGGCGCGGGCATTCACGGCGGCAATATAGTCTGCACGGGTACGGCGGAAGATATAATGAACTGCAAGGAGTCGATAACCGGTCAGTATCTCAGCGGACGCAAGAAGATACCGGTTCCCGCAAAGCGCAGAAGGGGCAACGGCAAGAGCCTGAAAATAATCGGCGCACGCGAAAATAATCTCAAAAATATAGATGCCGAAATCCCGCTCGGCGAATTTGTCTGCATAACCGGAGTGTCCGGCTCGGGCAAATCGTCGCTTATAAACGAGATACTGTATAAACGCCTCGTTACCGAGCTCAACGGCGCAAGAAGAGTTGCGGGCGCGCATACGGATATTCTCGGGATGGGCAATCTCGACAAGGTTATTGCCATAGATCAGTCCCCGATAGGGCGCACGCCGCGCTCGAATCCCGCAACTTATACGGGCGTGTTCAATGATATCCGCGACCTTTTCGCGTCAACCGCCGAAGCAAAGGCAAGAGGATACAAGGCAAACAGATTCTCGTTCAATGTCAAAGGCGGACGCTGCGAGGCGTGCCAGGGCGACGGAATAGTAAAGATAGAGATGCATTTCCTCGCCGATATCTATGTGCCCTGCGATGTCTGCAAGGGCGCGAGATATAACCGCGAAACGCTTGAAGTCAAATATAAGGGCAAAAATATTTATGATGTGCTCGAAATGACCGTCGAAGAGGGACTTGAATTTTTCTCAAGCATACCGAAGATAAAGCGTAAATTGCAGACTCTCTACGATGTTGGTCTCGGCTATATCAAGATCGGTCAGCCCGCAACGACCCTTTCCGGTGGCGAGGCGCAGCGCGTCAAGCTTTCAACAGAGCTTTCACGCCGTTCGACAGGAAAGACCGTTTATATTCTCGATGAGCCGACTACGGGTCTGCACACAGCTGATGTGCACAGGCTCATTGAGGTGCTTCACAGGCTTGTTGACAACGGAAACTCGGTCATTGTTATCGAGCACAATCTCGATGTCATAAAGACCGCTGACTGGATCCTTGACCTCGGTCCCGAGGGCGGCGACGAGGGCGGCGAAATAATCGCGCAGGGCACCCCGGAGCAGGTTGCCGCCGCAGAGGGCTCGTACACCGGACAATATCTCAAAAAGCTCTTGAACGATACGGAGGAATAAAAGAATGATAACCGCACGAACTGTCAGTTCTCTTGAAAAGATTTTTCATGATTCCGAACCGACCTGCGCGTCACTTTCGGAGATGTCTGTGCTCGGCAACGAGCGTGCCTCTTTCCAGCTTGCGTATTTCTCCGATGAGGATACCCGCTGCGGGATATCAGTATCCGGCTGGAAGCCCGAAAATACGAGGATATACAAGGTTGTTGAGATAAATTCGGATCTTCCCGCCTTTGAGGACTCGGATTCTTATTTCCTCAGGAAGGCTTCGGGTCTCTATCCCGATATGCTTGAACCTATTGAAGACAGTTCTTTCCTCACGGAGAGCGGACATTACGGAAGCCTATGGATCGAGCTCGATGCGTCGGGCGAGTCGGTCGGCAGACATGATATTTTTGTCACTGTTTCAAAGGGGAAGGAGACCGTTACGAATATCGTCACGGTCGATGTTATCTCCGCGAAGCTTCCCGAACAGGAGCTCATGTGTACCATGTGGTTTCACTGCGACTGCCTCGCGACATATTATAAAGTCGATGTTTTCAGCGAAGAGCACTGGACGATAATCGAAAACTATGTCAGAAACGCCGCGGATCACGGCATCAATTTCATACTCACTCCGCTTTTCACTCCGCCGCTTGATACCGAGGTCGGGGGAGAAAGACCGACAATTCAGCTTGTTGATGTTAAAAAGACAAAAAGCGGTTACAAGTTCGGTTTTGATAAGCTTGACCGATGGATAGATATGTGCGAATGCTGCGGAATTAAATATTTTGAAATGTCGCATCTGTTTACACAGTGGGGTGCGGAGCACGCACCGAAAATAATCGCCGAGGTTGACGGAGAAGAAAAACGCATTTTCGGCTGGGAGACCGATGCTGACAGCGACGAATACCGCGATTTTCTGCGTCGCTTTGCTGCGGCTTTGACCAAGTTTATCGACAGAAAGGGTATAAGAAGCTTCTGCCGTTTCCATGTGTCGGATGAGCCTTCATTGGAGCAGTATGAGGCATACAAAAAGCGTGCCGACCTTATTGCGGAGATATTTCCCGGCTTCAAGGTCATAGACGCGCTTTCGGATATTGAGTTTTTTGACAAGGGCGCCGTGAAATATCCTATTCCGTCTGAGGATCACGTTGAGGAATTTGTCGGCAAGGTTGATGAATTCTGGACTTACTACTGCTGCGGTCAGCACAGCAAGAACGTCCCTAACAGATTCTTTGCAATGCCGTCGGCGCGGAATCGTATTCTCGGCACTCTGCTTTATAAATACAATGCAGTCGGCTTCCTCCAGTGGGGCTATAACTACTGGTATTCGCAGTTTTCGAAGCATGAGATAGACCCGTTCACCGTGACCGATGCGGGCAAGGCGTTCCCGTCCGGCGATGCATTTGTCGTATATCCCGGCGAAAACGGGCTGCCTCTCAATTCGCTCAGACTCAAGGTGTTCTACGACGGACTCCAGGATCTTGCCGCGATGCGCCTGCTTGAAAGTCTTGTAGGGCGTGAAAAGACGCTCGAAATTGTGCTTCAGGATGATGAGCTCACATTTCAGAGATATCCGCACGGCAACAGCTATCTCTTGTCTCTCAGAGAACGCGTAAACAAAGCAATAAAAGAAAATATATAAAAATGGGGCTGTCGCATTTAGCGCAGATCAAATAGCAAAAAGGTTGAAGGTCATAATTCGTGGTTGAGAACGCGGATTATGACCTTTGTTTTAGTTTATTTTTGCTCTTTTAAGCGTTTTTTTGCCCACTCGCAGTACCTTTGTACAGCTTCGGGGCAAAAAACGCTTTCTGCATCTAAATGAGACAGCCCCACATATTTTTATTTGTTATTCTTCTTCCGACTTTGCTTTTCTGTTCATAATGAACTCATTGACCTTGTCGGACAGCTCGCCGTGGAGCTTGTACTTCTTCGTGAAGATGATGAGCGAAAGCACAACAAAAATCGGCGGGATAATGAACATCATTGCTGAAATGGTATTCTTGGTAAGCTCTGTCTGAACGGGGAGAGTAGCATTATAGTGGGAGAACTTAAGCCCGAGAGCAATAACTATCGACTGTATGGTATATGCGAGCTTCTGGAGGAATCCCTTCATTGAGAAAACGATTGATTCCGAGCGATAGCCGAGACTGTATTCGCCGTAATCGACGATATCGGCGAGCATGACGGTCTGCGAAACGAATATGCAACCGATACCCATGCAGCCTATAAGCGCAAAAGCAGCGAACGGGATGAACATTTTCGCATTCGACGAGAGAAGCACGGGACCGAACAGGAACATTCCGAGATAGCCTATAACGGTCATGCACATCGCACCCTGAATGACCTTGCGGCGTGTGAACTTCTTTGAGAGCACCGGCAGCAAAAACAGACCGAGCGCCTGACCGACGCCGCCGATCGCCGCGAAATAAGAGAGCAGCGATTTGTTGCCCATAACGTTATCGAAGAAATAGATGCCCATAGCGTTGGTTATGTACCAGCCCGTGTTGAAGAGCAGAGCAGTGAGCATGAAAATCAGAAGCTGATCGTTCGATTTGACGGTTTGGAAAGCTTTTGCAAGCGTAAATTTCTCCTTTGGAGGCAAGGAGCCGCGCTCTCGAGTGGTGGTGACTGTTATAAACGCGCCGATAATAAGCACAATACCGGCTATCATCGCCCAGTGGCTGTAGCCGACGGAATCGTTGCCCTTGCCAAGCAGAGAGACCATCTGAACGGTAAATACGCTGACTATTATCTGACCGAAGCCGGAGAAGAATCTCGGAATAGCGGAGACGACATTTCTCTTTTGCGGGTCGCTTGTCAGCGCGGGAACCATCGACCAGTAGGGGATGTCTATCATCGTGTTTGTCATGCCCCAGAGAACATACATGACGGCGGCATAGATATAGAGCTTCGCATTTACGAAATCGGTACTGACCTCAAAGCCGGGGTTGGTGAAGAGGAAGGTCAGCGCGACTGCGTTGAGCACGGCGCCGCACATTATCCACGGACGGAACTTGCCGAATTTTGACTTTGTGTTGTCAACGATCGTGCCCATCATCGGATCGTTGATGCCGTCCCATATACGGGCGAGCGTCGGCACGATAAGCAGGAAGGTTGAATTGAGCAGCAGAATGTCGGTTAAATATTTTGTAAGGAACGAATTGAACAGTCCGTAGCTCAAATCCATTCCTATGGCACCTACACCGAAGCCGAGATATCCGAAAATCCATGATATACCGCCGGAGCTGCGCTTGACTTTTTTCTCTTTCATCGATTCACATCCTCATAAAGATTATAAAACAATATTAATTCAAACTAAAGCTTCCGTCAAGCCAAAAAAGACAAAATGAATTGAAAAATCGTTTTTTTGATGGTAATATATAAGAGGGGATATGAAATGAGCCTCGGTATGCAGGAAACAGACGAGAAACTTCAAAAATACAGAGCCTGAGAAGACTTCGCAGTATAATAAGTGACAGAGATGCTCTCGAGGAGCTTTTTAACAAATACTATAAAAATGAAAGGGGAACGGAATAATGCTCAGATTCAACTCCGACCATAAATTCAAGATAATGCAGATAGCCGACACGCAGGAGATTCCCGCCGTGTCACCCGACACACTGAGTCTTATAAACAATGCCCTCGACCGTGAAAAGCCCGACCTTGTTATCTTTACCGGAGATCAGATAAAAGGCTATTCAAAGAAATTCAAAAAAGATCCCTCTGTAATTGAAAGCACTATAGACATTCTTGTTGAACCTATTGCAAAGAGAAATATTCCTTTTATGGTGACCTACGGCAACCATGACGCGCAGTGCGGTGTTGACAATCGCGGGCAGTACCGGTTCTACGCGAAATACGATAACTTTATAAGCGGTAATCTCAGAGACGCCGACGATGTAGGAACGGCGGACATACAAATATATTCAAGCAACGAAGACAAACCCGTATTTGGGTTATATATAATCGACTCTCACGGCAAGGCAAAAGACGGAGCGGGATATGCTCCGGTTGACAAGGCGCAGATAGAGTGGTATATTTCGCGCCGCGAACAGCTTAAAGCCGAAAGCGGAGATTATCTGCCGTCGCTCGTGTTCCAGCATATTCCCGTACCTGAGTTTTTTGATGTTATAAAGAAAGTACCCAGAGGCACAAAGGGTGCGGTTCCGGCATACGGAGCGCACGAAAACGAGTATTTTGTGCTCAATGATGAGACTGTCGCCGAGGGAGGGTTCATGCTCGAATCGCCCGCCTCTCCCGATGTGAATACCGGCGAGTTTGATGCGATGAGCGAAAAAGGCGATGTGCTCGGCATATATGTCGGTCATGACCACAACAACAGCTTTGTTGTAAAATACAAAAATGTTGATCTCGGTTATACTCAGGGTGCGGGCTTCAATGTGTACGGTCCGGGCGAAAACAGGGGGGTGCGAATCTTTGAGCTCGATGAGACCGCACCTCGTGAATATAAGACCTACACCGCCACATTCAAGGAGCTTTGCGGAACAAAGATAAAGACCCCTGTCAAGGAGTTTATTTATATGCACGCGCCGACAAGTCCGCGTGCTGTCAAGCCGATACTCATAAAGGTCGGCATCGGCATTGCGGCAGCGGCGGCGCTTTATGCAGCATACAGATTCTTCGCAGATTTTAACATCTGAGCAAAAAACAGCATCGCATTGAAAACCGTGCGGTGCTGTTATGTTATTTTAAGATCATATCACGCTGTTGCAACGGTGCCGCTCAGCTGTTATTTCGGCTTTCGCTTATCAGAGCGTTTATATCCGTTATCTCCGGCATTGAGAGCAGCGCACCCTTTTTACAGGTCACAAGAGACGCTGCGGCGTTGGCGAAAATGAGCATATTCCTTAGCTCAGCCTCTTCAACTTCTTTGCCGCCGTTATTCAGGAACCAGTCTATACAGCAGGCGCAGAAGGTGTCGCCTGCGCCGGTGGTATCTATCGTCTTTACATTGAGAAAAGTCGGCGCTTCGGCATAAATATTATTATAATATGCTTGACTACCGTTGCGCCCGTCAGTCACGGTCAGCAATGCAACATTCGGGTAACGCTCCTTGAATATTTCGGCTGCCTTTTTTATATCGTCGCAGCCGGTTAAAAAGCGCAATTCGTTTGTCTCGATTTTTACAATATCGCTGACCGAACAACCGTAATCTGTTTTTTGCTTTGCTCTTTCCATACTGTCCCAGAGCGGGGGACGGAGATTGGGATCAAACGACAGCAGCAAACCCGAATCCTTGGCGGCCTCAATGGCTTTTACTGTTGCTTTTTCAACTCCCTCATGTGTCATCGAAAGCGTTCCGAAATGCAGAACACGGCTCTGCTTTATTATACCGGTATTCATTTCATCTTCGCGCAGCATCATATCCGCACCGGGAGCACGGTAAAAAGAAAAGCTTCTGTCTCCGTATTCATCGGTCTCGACAAAAGCGAGCGTTGTGCGGACATTCGCATCAAATACGAGCCCGCCGACATTTGTGCCGCTGCTCTCGACAATATTTTTGAGCCTCTTGCCGAAAATATCGTCTCCGACCTTGCCTATAAACGCCGTGCTTCTGCCGAGCTTGTTGAGCATCGCCAGAACATTGCACGGCGCACCACCTGGGTTTGCTTCGAATATCGGCGAGCCGATATCCGACGACCCCAACTGCGCCATATCAACGAGCAGTTCGCCTATTGCGGTGACATCAAACATTTTATGCTGCCTTCTTTCGTTTTTTGTGTTTCTTTACGGTGACTCTGACGCTGTTTATAGCTATTCCGAGCAGTGACGAAATAACGAGTGTAGCAAGTAAAATTATCCACTGATTTTTAATTTCAAAATATTTAGGAATTATCGATTGCAGGCGCTGATGCAGCAGATAAAGCTCAAGGCTGTATTTGCCTAAAAATCCAAGCGGATAAACGACAATCCTTTCAAGCTTCGGAAGCTTTTTATTGAGTGCCGAAAGCCCGAGAGAAATAAGCAGGCAGAAGGACGGCATCATCAGCAGCGCGGGATAGCAATTAAGCCCGTTTTTTATATATTCCGGCTCTTTGACGCATCCGTTGAGATAATAGGCGAGAAAAGTTCCGACTGTAAATGCCGCAATATTGAGTATCAGCGAGGTTTTTGTGACTTTTTTATCTTGCGCGGCAAGCCTTCCGATATGTATTCCGAGCAGGAAAACGGGGAGCCTGACTGCCGTTCCCCAGAGATAGATCAAGTCGTTACAGTACATTATAACGCAAAGCGGCACTGAGAGTAACATACATGCCTCTACATATATTATCTGCTTTTTGCCGCTGAGCTTTTTATAGAAAAAGAGAAATAGGGGAGTTATCAGATAAAATGCCAGCTGCGTCGGGATATACCAATCAAATCGTGTATGCCGCGTCCAATATCCGATGCCGGATATATAATAGAAAAAGTCAAGCGCACTTGCTTTGTCGAGGCGCAGAAGGCAATACGAAGCGCAGGCAACTATAATGTAAGCGGGCAGAATGCGTGCAATACGAGCTCCGTAAAACCTTAGCACATTCGGTCGCTTCGTCAGCGAATAATATACGCCGAGTCCGGAGAGGAAAAGGAAAATATCGACTCCGTAAAAGCCGATTCTGTGAATGAACCAGCCGACTTCGGTGGCGAATTTCAACGGTATGTGAAAATACATTACCCACAGTATGGCAAAGCCCATCAAAAAGCCACGGTATTTGCTCAGCGCACCGTAAGTCAAGCGGATCACTCCCAGTACTTTTTTTCATCATGGTAACATAAATCCACACCCAATTCAATATAAAATGAATTAGTTCTGCTTTTTCTCTTTCATTTTTTTGTTTAATGTGATAAAATTTTGTTGTTAAAAAAGACAAGAAGGAGTGCTGTATGAATACTGAAAAAATAAGAGAGTCGATACTCGGCGGGAAGACCTCGCTCGGTATTGAGCTCGGTTCAACGAGAATCAAGGGTATACTTGTTGACGAAAACAATGAAGTCATCGCGTCGGGCGGATATTCGTGGGAAAACAGACTCGAAAACGGCATCTGGACATATCATCTCGACGATGTTTGGACAGGTATGCGCGAATGCTACAGAACACTTGCCGAGGATGTAAAAGTCAAATACGGCATTGAGCTGACTTCTGTCGGCGCAATGGGTATTTCCGGCATGATGCACGGATATCTCGTGTTCGACAAAGAGGGCAGACAGTTAGCCGATTTCAGAACATGGAGAAACACCGTTACCGAGCGTTCCGCAGCCGAGCTTTCGGGGCTTTTCGGATTTAATATCCCTCAGCGCTGGAGCATAGCCCATCTTGACCGCGCCATACTCAACGGCGAGGAGCATATCAAAAATATCGACTTTATGACAACGCTCGCGGGCTATGTCCACTGGATGCTGACAGGAGAAAAGGCTATCGGCATCGGTGAAGCGTCCGGTATGTTCCCGATAAACAGCGAAACTCACGATTTCGATGAAATGATAAAAAGCAAGTTCGATTCGAGGGTTGCGGACAAAAATCTTCCTTGGAAGCTGCGCGACATATTGCCGACAGTACACAGCGCAGGAGATTTCGCCGGAAAGCTTACGGAAGAGGGTGCAAAGCTCCTTGATCCGACAGGAAAGCTCAAACCCGGTATCCCGTTCTGTCCGCCGGAGGGCGATGCAGGCACCGGAATGGTGGCGACAAACAGCGTTGCGCAGAGAACTGGCAATGTTTCGGCGGGCACATCTATATTTGCAATGATAGTCCTCGAAAAGCCTCTTTCGAAGGTATATCCCGAGATAGATATGGTAACAACGCCGGACGGCAGTCCCGTTGCAATGGTGCACTGCAACAACTGCACAACAGACCTTGATTCGTGGATAGGTCTGCTCAAAGAGACCGTTGAGCTGATGAGCGGGAGCGTTAATGTGCCGAAGCTCTACGACATATTCTACAACAAGGCTCTCGAGGGTGCTCCGGACTGCGGAGGGCTGCTCTCCTATAACTACTATTCCGGCGAGCACACAACGGGATTTGAAGCCGGCAGGCCGCTTTTCACAAAGCTTCCGGACAGCAAGATGGATCTTGCAAACTTCGCCCGTGCGATACTCTTCTCTTCAATGGCTACCCTCAAATTCGGCATGAACATACTGACCGAAAAGGAGCTCGTCCGCGTTGACAGACTTCTCGGTCACGGCGGACTGTTCAAGACCCCCGTAGTCGGTCAAAAGCTCATGGCTGCCGTGCTCGAAACCCCCGTTGCCGTTATGTCAACGGCAGGCGAGGGCGGCGCGTGGGGCATAGCCCTGCTTGCATCATATATGAAGAACCGTGCGCACGGCGAATCGCTTGACAGCTTCCTTGATTCAAAGGTATTCGGCGATATGCTCGGAGACAGCGTATCGCCCGATACGGAGGATTCCGAGGGCTTCAAAAAATATATGGAGCGTTACAAATCGGGTCTCGCCATTGAGCGTGCGGCGGTAGACAATCTGAACTGAACAAATCTTTAATACTTTTTCAGCCCTGTTGCTTTTGAAAAGCGCGGGGCTTTTTTATTTTTTTGCCCTTTGATTTGACAAAAAAGACCTCTGCGGCGGAATATAATTGAGTCATACCGTCTCGGGGAGGTGCGCGATGAGTAATGTTATATATGTCGATATACTGCTGATGATAAATCTGCTCGTCAACTTTCTGCTGCTGTCGGCGGCGGGGCTTTTGGTGAAGACTCCGACGCGCAGTTGGCGCATTTTGCTCTCCGCCGCGATAGGAGCAGTCTATTCCCTAATAATCTTTCTGCCCGATATGAACCTGTTCTTTTCGATAGTCTTGCGTGTTGTCTGTTTTGCGGCGATGCTTTTCACTGCGTTCCCTATACGCTCACTCAGAACTTTTCTCAGGGCGGGCGGAGGCTTTTTGATGGCGAATTTCGCCTTTGCGGGAATCACGCTCGCCATATGGCTGATATTCAAGCCCGACGGGCTTACATACAAAAACGGCGCGGTGTATTTTGATATCGGCGCGGTGACGCTGTTATTGACCTCCGCCGCCTGCTATGCCGTTATACGGCTCATATCCTGTTTTACGCGCCGCAATGCGCCCGACAGCCACACCGCAACGGTCAGAATAAATTATCGCGGAAAAGAAGCTGAATGTGCCGCTCTCATAGACACGGGAAGCTCGCTGAAAGAGCCTTTCTCATCATATCCTGCGATAGTTTTTGAATACGGCGCGATCTCATCCGCTTTGCCCGATGAAATAAAAGAACTTATGCACAGGGAGATAAACGGAGACGAGGCTTATGCTTGTCGCGGAGTCAGGTTTATAAGCTTCAGATCGGTCGGCGGGAGCGGACTTCTTCCGGCAATAAAAATTGATAAAGCAACAGTAAAAACAGTCAATGGCATTTTTGTGTGCAGAGAGACTTATGCCGCAGTATACAACGGCTCGCTCTCCGGCGGCGAATACTCGGCACTTATAGGAAATAATTTCTTTGACAGAGCGGAAAGGGGTGGCTCAAAAAATGAAAAAGCTGAAAGCGGTAATAGAAAAAATTATAAACCGTTTTTTCAACCGCAGAGACCGGGGCGAGATACACTACATAAACGGCTATGAGATACTGCCCGCCCCGCTGAAAAAGGATGAGGAGCGTGAGATATTCGAGCGCATCGAAGCGGGTGACGAGTCCGCACGCGAGCCGCTCATAGTGCATAATCTCAGGCTTGTGGTTTATATAGCGAGAAAGTTTGAAAACTCCGGAGTAGGAATAGAAGATCTTATATCCATAGGCACTATCGGGCTGATAAAGGCTGTCAACACCTTCAGACCGTCAAAGAACATAAAGCTCGCGACATACGCTTCGCGATGCATTGAAAACGAGATACTCATGTTCCTGCGCAAGACAAATAATATAAGAAACGAGATTTCGCTCGACGAGCCGCTGAATGTGGACTGGGACGGAAACGAGCTGCTTCTGTCCGATATTCTCGGCAGCGAGCCGGATACGGTAAATCGGGGCATAGAGGCAGAGGACGAAAAAAGTCTGCTCCTGCGCACCGTTGACACCCTCGCCGACCGCGACAAGCTTATAATGAGAATGCGGTTCGGACTCGGCGGCGGAAAGGAATATACGCAAAAGGAGGTCGCAGATATGCTCGGCATATCACAGAGCTATATATCAAGGCTCGAAAAAAGGATAATAGAACGCCTGAAAAGAGAAATGAATATCGTGTGATTCGACACACCCTCGGCGGCATATAATGCCGTTGGGGGTGATTTTTTGAACTGCTGCGTGACGGATCTGCGAAACAAGCAGGTTATAAATCAAAAAGACGGGAATATGCTAGGTCCCGTGTCGGATATTGAAGTTGACACCTGCTCGGGAAAAGTAGTTGCAATTATCGTATTCGGCAGACCGAGATGCATGGGGCTGCTCGGACGGTGCGACGATATAAGAATATGCTGGGAAGATATAAAGGTTATAGGGGAGGATACCGTGCTTGTGTGTTATAATCAACAGACATGCTGTGCGCCGCCGAAAAGGGTCGGGGGATTTCGCGACATATTCAATTCTTTTTAAAACAGCTTGACAAACACTGCTTTTTATTGTATTATATTGCTGCACTTTATCAGATAAAAGCTTTAAAGCGCAAAACAAAGGAAAAGCAGAGGAAAAAAGAATGGGAAATACCACCGTCTGGTTAACTATCGCGGTATACGTTGCTGTTATGATAATAATAGGCGTTGTATCGGGGCGAAAATCAAAGAGTATAGCCGATTTGACAGTCGGAGGACGAAACGCCGGAGCATGGCTTTCGGCGCTTTCTTACGGCACTGCATACTTTTCGGCGGTTATGTTCGTCGGCTACGCCGGCGGCACGGGACTCAATTACGGGCTTTGGGGAATTGCCGCCGGAATAGGCAACGCCGTGTTCGGCTCATGGCTCGCCTGGTGTGTGCTTGCAAGAAGAACGCGCGATATTTCAGACAGGCTCAAAATAAAAACGATGCCGCAGTTCTTTGAACTGAGATACAACAGCCATGCCATGAAAATATTCGCCTGCATGGTTATCTTTATTTTCATGATTCCGTACTCGGCGTCCGTCTATAAGGGTCTCGCATCGGTCGCAGATGTCCTGCTCGGAATAGATGACAAAATATGCATGATAATCATTGCGGTTCTTTCCGCAGTTCTTCTGCTGCTCGGCGGATATCTTGTTCAGGCGCGGGCGGACTTTGTTCAGGGCATCGTTATGATGTTCGGCATAACTCTTCTTATAATATTTGTCATCCGCTGCGACAGAGTCGGCGGTATAGAGGGTCTCAGGGAATATGCAAATTCGACCGAGGGACTTCCAAAGCTCGGACTCCAGTCCGCAACCTCGCTCACCGCAACCGTTCTCATGACCAGCTTCGGTACATGGGGACTGCCGCAGATGATACAGAAATATTTCGGCATAAAGGACGACAAGCAGGCGAAGCGCGGCATAGTAATATCTACATTTTTCGCCCTTCTTGTTGCGGGCGGCGGATATTTCATAGGCTCGCTCTGCCACAGATTCTTCACCGCCGATGAGATAGCATCATTCAAAAAGCCGGTTCAGGACTATGTCGTTCCGAATATGCTCAAGGTCGCGAACCTTCCGAACATACTGCTCGGAATCGTTCTTGTCCTGCTTATAGCAGCGTCGGTCTCGACTCTTTGCTCCATAACGCTCACGGCGAGCTCTACGTTCTCCATGGACTTTGTAAAGAGTGTTCTCAAGCCGGGAATGAAAGAGAAGAAGGTTACTGTTCTCACAAAAATTCTCTGTGTTGTGTTTGTCCTCTGCTCTTATGTTGTAGCGAACACCGACACGCCCATTCTCGACATGATGAGCTACTCATGGGGCATAATTTCCGGCTCGTTCCTGGCTCCCTATGTTGTTGCGCTTTTCTGGAAGCATATGAACAGACGCGGCGCATGGGCTGCGATGATAGGCGGTTTTTCCGTTGCAATAGTTCCCGCAATATGCAAGCTGCTTGTTGAGTTCGGAGTCAACAACGGCACGGTGTCTTCTCTTGCTGGATTCGGACCGCTTTTCGCCTGCATAGCGATGCTCCTTTCACTCGCGCTCTGTTTCATCGTCAGCGCGGCAACAGAAAAAGATGACAGAAATGTTACCGAATTATTTTATAACGGTATTGTCGAAAAAGAGTAACAGTGGTATAATTTATAGATGATTTCCGAATACCCTGTAGAAGTATAAAAGAGGGAGACTTCAAGATGTTTTTTCAAAAGGAAATTGAAACAATGAAGCGCAGCGAGCTGGAAGCGCTGCAGCTTGAAAGGCTGAAATGGACGGTTGATTACTGCTATAAAAATGTACCGTTCTACACAAAGAAGCTTGACGAAGCGGGCGTTTCCGCCGACAAAATCAAGAGCCTGAGCGATATCAAATACATACCGCCGACTACAAAAGCCGATTTGCGAGACAACTATCCGTTCGGTCTGTTTGCAAGACCTATGAAGGAGATGGTGCGTATCCACGCCTCGTCCGGCACAACAGGCAAGCCTACAGTCGTCGGATATACGAAGCACGACCTTGATCTGTGGTCGGACTGCGTTGCCCGACTTGCTGCCGCTGCGGGTGCCACGGACGAGGATATCGTTCAAATATCCTTCGGCTACGGCATGTTTACAGGCGCTCTCGGTCTTCACTACGGACTCGAAAAGCTCGGCGCGACAGTTGTTCCCAATTCAAGCGGCAACACAGAAAAAGCATTGATGTATATGCGTGATTTCGGCACTACCGCGCTCGTTGCAACTCCGTCATATGCGCTGTATATGTGCGAAGTGGCAAAGGAGCTTGACTATCCGATGAGCGACTATAAGCTTCGCCTCGGTCTGTTCGGCTCGGAGGGCTGCACTCCCGAGATGAGAACTCAGATCGAAAAGGGCTGGGGGCTGTTCGCCACCGATAACTACGGTATGAGTGAGCTCATGGGTCCCGGCGTTTCCGGCGAATGTGAGGAGCGCGACGGACTGCATTTCTGCGAAGACTATTTCTATCCCGAGATAGTCGATCCCGAAACGCTTGAGCCTCTTGCCGAGGGCGAGACGGGTGAGCTGCTCGTGACCACGCTGACAAAAGAGGGACTGCCTCTGCTCAGGTACAGAACCCGTGACATCACAAGACTCAATTATTCTCCCTGCAAATGCGGAAGAACAGGTGTCAGGATGGACAAGGTCAAGGGCAGAAGCGACGATATGCTCAAGATTCGCGGCGTGAATGTGTTCCCGTCGCAGATTGAAAGCGTGCTTATCGGCACTGAACAGATCGGTGCAAACTACCAGCTTGTTGTCCGTCGCGAGGGCTTTGCGGATACCCTTGAGGTTCGCGTCGAGCTTGTTGACGCATCTCTGCTTGAGAGCTACGGCGAAATCGAACGGCTTCAGAAGAAGATAATACATAATCTCCAGACCACTCTGGGCATCCAGTGCAAGGTCAGTCTGCTTGAGCCCAAGACGCTCGAAAGATTTATCGGCAAAGCGCACAGAGTTGTTGATTTGAGAAACGAGAAGAAATAAATCCGGAGGCAAAAAATGAGAAAGTTACTTTTAGGAAACGAGGCCGTTGCAAGAGGCCTTTACGAAGCCGGATGCCGTGTGGCATCGAGCTATCCCGGTACCCCGAGCACCGAGGTGACGGAGAGCGCGGCTAAATACGATGAGATATACTGTGAATGGGCTCCTAACGAAAAAGTTGCTATGGAGACTGCGGGCGGCGCCGCGATAGCCGGAGCGCGTTCCTTTTGCGGCATGAAGCATGTCGGTCTGAATGTTGCCGCCGACCCGCTGTTCACGCTCTCTTATACGGGTGTAAACGCCGGTATGGTTATAGTTGTCGCGGACGACCCCGGTATGCACTCATCCCAGAACGAGCAGGATTCGCGCAACTATGCCAAGGCATCGAAGATCCCGATGCTCGAACCCGCCGATTCGCAGGAATGTCTCGCTTTCACAAAACTTGCGTATGATATCTCCGAGCGTTATGATACGCCGGTTATAATAAGACTTACCACGAGAATCTCCCATTCCCGCAGCCTTGTTGAGATAGGGGAGAGAGCTGACAACGGACTCAAGGAGTATGTCAAGAACACGCAGAAATATGTCATGATGCCCGCTATGGCAAAAAAGAAGCATGTAATAGTTGAGGAGAGAACAAAGGCTCTCACCGCTTGGGGCGACAGCGAAGCTGTTGACCTCGGAGTCAACAGGATTGAATATAACGACAAAAAAATCGGTATAATCGCGGGCGGTATTGCCTATCAGTATGCGAAAGAGGCTCTCGGCGATAAGGCATCTTATCTCAAGATAGGCTGCCTTTATCCGCTGCCCGAGAAGATAATCCGCGACTTTGCGGCTGAGTGCGAGAAAGTCTATGTCATTGAAGAGCTTGACCCTTACATAGAAGATCACTGCCGCAAGCTCGGAATCAATGTTATCGGCAAGGAGCAGTTCACGCTTCTCGGCGAGTATTCGCAGAGCATGATAAAGAAAGTTATCCTCGGCGAAGAGAATAATTATCTCAAGGCCGCTATAAATGTTCCCGCACGTCCGCCCGTGCTTTGCGCCGGATGTCCGCACAGAGGTCTGTTCTATGCCCTCAAGAAGCTCAAGGTCAATGTCAGCGGCGATATCGGCTGCTACACGCTCGGCTCAATGGCTCCTCTCGGCATGATGGACACCTGCATCTGCATGGGTGCATCCGTCTCTGCGCTCCACGGCATGAACAAGGCTGACGAATCCGGAAGCCGCAAGCGCGTAGCCGTTATAGGTGACTCAACATTTATTCATTCCGGTGTTACCGGTCTTATAAACATAGCATACAACCAAAGCAACTCGGTCGTTATCGTCCTTGATAACAGCATCACAGGCATGACCGGACATCAGCAGAATCCGACTACCGGACTTACCATAAAGGGAGACCCGACAACGGCGGTCAGCCTTGAGGCTCTCGCGCACGCAGTCGGAATAAACCGCGTTGTTGTCGTCGATCCTTATGACCTCGCAGCAACGGAAAAAGCAATAAAAGAAGATCTTGAAGCGGACGAGCCCTCGGTAGTCATATCCCGCCGTCCCTGTGTGCTTCTCAAATATGTCAAGACAAAGCCCCCCGTCAAGGTAAACACCGACAAGTGCGCTTCCTGTAAGATGTGCATGAGGATCGGCTGCCCCGCGATAAGCATGAAGGACGGCAAGGCTCACATTGATTTCACCCTTTGCGTCGGCTGCGATGTCTGCAAGCAGCTGTGTAAATTCGGTGCGATAGAATAAGGGAGGAGCGGTAAAAATGGCAGTTAAATCAATTATGATAGTCGGCGTCGGCGGTCAGGGTACGCTGCTTGCGAGCAGACTCCTCGGCAGTGCGCTTATCGACAGCGGATACGAGGTCAAGGTTTCCGAAATACACGGAATGAGCCAGCGCGGCGGCTCCGTTGTTACATATGTAAAATACGGCGACGAGGTCTTTTCGCCCACCATTGAGCAGGGTGAAGCGGATATAATCCTCGCCTTTGAGAAGCTTGAAGCTGCAAGATGGCTCAGCTTCCTTAAACCCCACGGCAAGCTGGTCGTCAACAACCAGTGCATCGACCCGATGCCGGTCATAACCGGCGCGGCGGAGTATCCTCAGAACATATCCGAAGCAATAAATGCGACCGGAGCTTCCATGATAGAGCTTGATGCGCTTTCACTCGCCGTCAAAGCCGGTTCGGCGAAGGCGGTCAATGTTGTTCTCATCGGTGCGATGGCGAGCCATATGCAGCTCAGCTACGAGACATGGATAAGCGCCATAAAGAACACAGTGCCCGAGAAGTTCCTTGATATGAATCTCGAGGCATTCCGTCTCGGCTATGAGCACGAGAAAACCTGCTGAAGGGCAGAACAAAGATAAAGAGAGACACAAAGGAGACAATAGACGATGGCAAAATATTTCAGCCCCGAAATTGAAACGGCGTCGCGTGATTATCTGCACGCAGTGCAGAGCGCACGGCTGATCAAGACGGTAAAAAGATGCTATGAGAAAATCCCGTTTTATAAGGCTAAATTTGATGAAATAGGACTCAAGCCCGATGATATCCATTCAATCGACGATATCAGCAAGCTGCCCTTTACCGTAAAGCAGGATCTCAGAGATCACTATCCGTTCGGACTTTTTGCCGTGCCGAGAGAGGAGCTTGTCAGAGTTCATGCTTCGTCCGGTACAACGGGAAAGCAGACCGTTGTCGGCTATACAAAGGGCGATATTGACCGCTGGTCCGAGTGCACCGCAAGAGCACTCGCCGCCGCGGGCGCGACCTCTTCGGATTATGTCCATGTCTCTTACGGTTACGGACTTTTCACCGGCGGCATGGGGCTGCATTACGGTGCCGAAAAGCTCGGCGCAACAGCCATTCCCGTGTCCTCCGGAAACACAAAGCGACAGGTTCAGATACTTCAGGATTTCGGTTCAAATGTGCTCTGCTGCACTCCGTCATACGCGCTGTTTATAGCAGAGACTCTCAAAGAGATGAATGTCGATCCCGCCGAGCTGCCGCTTCGCATAGGCATCTTCGGCGCAGAGCCGTGGAGCGAAAATATGCGCACGCAGCTTGAGAATATGCTGAAAATCAAGGCATATGATATATACGGTCTCTCCGAGATAGCCGGTCCCGGCGTTGCATACGAGTGCTGCGAGCAGTCCGGAATGCATATCTGCGAGGATTATTTCTACCCCGAGATCGTCGATCCCGTGACACTCAAGCCGTTGCCCGACGGCGAATACGGCGAGCTTGTGTTCACCTGCATCGGCAAAGAGGCTCTTCCGCTTCTCAGATACAGAACCCGCGACATTTCCGCAATAACACACGAAAAATGCGCCTGCGGCAGAACGCTCGTCAAGATGCTCAGACCCAAGGGCAGAAGCGATGATATGCTGATTATCCGCGGTGTCAACGTTTTCCCGGCGCAGGTCGAGCATGTCATTCTCTCGCTCGGCATGGATCCGAACTATCAGATCATAGTTGACAGAGCGAATAACCTTGATATAATGACCGTCTGCATTGAGATGTCAGACCATATGTTCTCAGATTCAATTAAGCAGATAGAGGCTAAAGAAAAAGAGATCTGCGGCGCTATGCAGTCCGTTCTCGGAGTTTCCGCAAAGGTGCGTCTTGTTGAACCGCACTCTCTGCCTCGCTACGAAGGCAAGGCTTCGAGAGTTATTGATAACAGAAAAATATAAAGGAGGAAACCCAAATGGCAATCAGTCAGATTTCGGTTTTTGTCGAAAACAGACCCGGCAGACTTGCCGACATAACGGCAGTCCTCGCCAAGAACAGCATTGATATCCGCGCTCTTTCCGTTGCGGATACCTCGGACTACGGCATTCTTCGCCTTATCGTCAACGACCCCAAGTCGGCGGTTGAGGCACTCAGAAGCGAGGGGATGACCGCTTCCGCGACTCAGGTTCTCGGCATCATCATTCCCGATGAGCCCGGCGGACTTGCCCGCGCTATCAAGGTGCTTTCCGATGCGCAGATAAGCGTCGAATATGCCTATGCATTTATTACGCCTTCGGTCGGCAACGCCTATGTTATCATCAGAGTCGAAGATAACAACAAGGCGTCGGAGATACTCAAGGGCGCGGGAATTGCGCTCATTGAGCAGGACGACATATTTAAGAAATGACGATTTTTGAACGCCTCTGATCGAAAATCAGGGGCGGTTCATTTTAAAAGACAGGATTAAAATTGATGAACAACAATCAAATTATTTCTACTGCCATGGCGCAGTCCGCAATAGATCTCGGATGTGCGCCGGAAGACTTTATAAAAGAAAAAAATATTGTCGTTGAATCAAAGCCCAATACAAATGCGCGAAAATATTTGAAGCTTCCGTTTATATGCGATCTTGTGTCATACGGGAACAACATTGTAGCGTCCGTCGATTTGAAATATAAGGACATTGTGGAGCAGTATATAAACAGATTTGCGCCGGAGCACTGTTTCGAAACGCCGAATATGCATATTCTAAACGACGCTTTTCAGGCGCACGGTATACGGGTTTGCTTCATGGCTGAGTATTTTCTGCCGCGTATGGAGACGCTTCAGGAACTACCGTGCCGATATGAACTCAAGGTTATGCATCCGAATGACTTTAGAGATTTATATCTGTCGCAGTGGAGCAACGCGTTGTGCGCCGACAGAAAAGATTTAGATGTGCTGTGCGTCGGCGCATACGACGGCAATACTTTGATAGGACTTGCAGGAGCTTCTGCGGACTGCGACACGATGTGGCAAATAGGAGTCGATGTTCTGCCGGAATATCGCAGGCAGGGCATAGCCGGCGCGCTGACCAGCAGACTGGCACTGGAGATTATAACACGCGGCAAAGTCCCGTTTTACTGCTGTGCATGGTCAAATATCAAATCTGCCGGAAACGCAATAAAAAGCGGATTCAGACCCGCATGGGCAGAACTGACCGTTAAGCCCGCCGATTTCGTTGATAAACTGAACGGAATAAAAATTAATAGATAAGCTAAAATGTCCTCGCATAGATACTGCGGGGACATTGGTATTTTTCGGGACAAAGCCTCATATTATTAGATAAAATAATGGAGGTAAAAGGCTATGGACATAAACGCGGCAGCAAAGGAATACGGGAACGGAGTTATAACTTCACTGAAAAAGAATCGTAGAATCCTTATTATGATGCTGCTTTTTGCGGCGGGAATGATAATTGGCGCGGTTTCACTCAAAAAGGCTGACAGCTATCTCTCGGGTGCATTTTCGGATATGTTTTCGGTTTATATAAAATCAAAAGGCGGTCAGTCTCTCGGCATAAACTTTATAAATTCGCTGGCGGTCAACGCCGCGTTCATGCTCGCGGTGTTTGTGTTCGGGCTGTGTGCGGTCGGGCTGCCTCTGATATGTATTATGCCCGTAATAAGAGGCGTGGGGATAGGTATGCTGTCGGGATATCTGTACTCGAATTTTGCTCTGCGCGGGCTCGGCTACTGTGTTTTGGTGATATATCCGGGGCTCATACCGGCCGTTTTCGCACTCTTGCTCGCTTGCAGTGCCGGAATAAATTCATCATATGAAATGCTCCTCTCACTTTCTTCAGCTAAAGCACAAAGAGGGGAGGGGAGCATAAAAATTTACTGTATGCGTTTTTTGATAATATTTATTCTTATAGTTCTTGCCGCTGTAACCGATGCCGCCGCAAGCAGACTTTTTTGCAGGCTGTTCAGCTTTTAATTTTCGTCAGAATCAGATTCGGACTTTTGGCGGTTAATTTTAACTTTATTAAGCGGGTTAGAGTCAACGGACGCTTTTAATTGGCTATCAACTAAATGAGTATATATTTCGGTAGTGGATATATTCTCGTGACCTAATATTTCTTTCAGCTGAAGCACATCAACATTGCCATACTGATACATGAGCGTAGCTGCTGTATGACGCAATTTATGAGTAGAGAATCCTAAGCTTCCGAGACCCGATTTTTCAAGGTATTCATCAACTATATGTTGTACGGTCTTTGGACTTATTCGATTCATTTGTCTGCTTATAAACAACGCCTCTTTGTCTTTTACGCCGTCAACCGGACGCACCCTCATATAATTTTTTATAGCTTGAATACATGCATCATTGAGATAAACTGTTCGCTGCTTATTTCCTTTGCCTGTAATAACAATTGTATTATCGGATCTTATATCCGTGCAATTAATTGAGACCAATTCGGACAAGCGCAATCCGCAATTCATAAAAAGAACCAATATGCAATAATCACGTTCTTTATACTTGCCATCGACAGATTCAAGCAAGCTGACCGCTTGATCCAGTGAAAGATACTTTGGCTGAGTTTTCTTTATTTTAGGCGATTCAAGGTCTTGCATCGGATTTTCGTCGATAAAATTTTGAATTCTAAGAAATCTGTAAAATCTTTTAATTGAAACAACCTTTCGAGCTCTTGCGGCAGCATCGTTTTTTCTTGTAATTCTACAATAATCCAAAAAGGCGTAAGCAGTGGTAACTCGTGCCGAAGAAATGAAATCAATATCAAGTTTTGAAATATCTATTTCTTCAATGGGGGTATTCTTATATTTTGACAAGTTTTCTTGCCGTAGCATATATGCAAAAAACAGCTTTAAGTCAGATGCATATTCACATACGGTAAGCGAAGATTTGCCTTTTATACTTGATAAATAGTTCAAGTAGTTTTGGACCGGCTGAGGCAGGTAAATAAAATCTTCGGTCTTCATATAAACTAAACAACAGTATTAAAGAAGACATTTCGTCCCCCGACTTATACAAAATATCCATTTTGTATAAGTCGTGATACTGTTTTCCCGACCTCCCTTCCGATAAAAATCAGAACTCTATCCCAAACAACCGTTTGGTATTCTCGGTTGCGGTATCGACAAGCATCTGCACATCGATATTTTTTATATTCGCTATCGTCTGCGCAGAATACGCAATCATATCAGATGAACATCTGATTCCTCTGAGCGGCACCGGCGCCATATAAGGACAGTCGGTTTCGAGCAAGATTCTGCTAATATCCGTTGCCGCTGCGACAGCAACCGGTTTCTTCGCATTCTTGAAAGTAACTGCTCCGCCGAGACCGATATACATTCCGAGTTTTAAAACTTCCTGCGCCATTTCAACGCTGCCGGAAAAACAATGAACTACGCCTTTGGGTTTGTATTTTTTGAGCAAAGTCATTGTGTCCTCGTGCGCTTCCCTGTCGTGGATTATAACAGGCAGATCCAGCTCCCTTGAGAGTTTCAGCTGAAGCTCAAACATCTCTTTCTGAAGCTCCCGGGGCGAAAAATCATAGTGATAATCAAGCCCTATCTCCCCTATTGCGACGCATTTTTTCTTTTTTGTGAAATCAACTATTTTTTGTTCTATTTCGTCAATATCGGTGTTTTTTAATTCTTTTTCAGCCTCATGTGGATGGATTCCGCACGCACACCAAAAAAAAGTATATTTTTCAGAAAGCTCCGCGGATGTTGCGGAGCTTTTCAGGTCGCTTGCACAGTTTATAACAGCACAAACGCCCTTTGACGGCAAGGACGATATCAACTCATCCCTGTCGCCGTCAAACTGTTCGTCGTCGTAATGGGCGTGGCTGTCAAAAATATTGTTTATCATCTTATCTTTGCTCCGACCGGAATACCGTCAACAAAAATCACCTTGACATCATCGTCTGCGCAGTCAGCCGCGAGAATCATTCCGCAGCTTTCGACACCGCAGAGTGTTGCGGGCTTGAGATTTGACACAAGAATTATATTGTGCCCGACGAGATCCTCGGGCTTATACCACTTGGCAATTCCGGACGCAACCGTGCGCAGTCCGCTGCCGTCGTCTACAGTCAGCTCAAGCAGCTTTTTTGCGCGTTTTACGGGCACGCAGTCCTTGATTTTTGCAACTTTGAGCTCGACTTTTGCAAAATCGTCAATACCTATCGTTGCAACTCCGGGAATATCTTCCTTATTCTCTTCAAGCACCGTTTCGGAGACGGAGGTCTCTTTCTCTATCTCTTCGAGCATCTTTTCCGCGTCGATTCTGCTGAACAGCGGGGTCGCCGTTCCGACATGACCGCCGGCTTTGAGTGCGCCAAAGGATTGGATACTCTCATAAGAAGAGATATCCGTATTGAGCTGTTCGAGTACCTTATCCGAAGTCTCCGGCATAAAGGGCTTGAGCTGGACGGCAATTATCCTGATGCTCTCGAGCAGATTATAAAGCACTGTGCCCAGCCTTGCGCGTTTATCTTCATCCTTTGCAAGCAGCCACGGGGTCGTCTCATCGATATATTTGTTGCTGCGTCTTGCCGCGCTGAAAATAGCCTCAAGCGCATCCGCAACATGGAAATCATCCATACATTTGTCAACCGTTTTTACGCTGCCGAGAACTGTATTTTTGAGATCCTCGTCAACCTCTTCGGAAGCTTCGGGCGCGAGTATCTCGCCGCCGAAATATTTATTCGACATTGCAATGGTTCTGTTGACAAGGTTGCCGAGAGTGTTTGCAAGCTCGGAATTGTAGCGCTCGATTATGGTAGTGTAGGTTATAGAGCCGTCAGCGGCATAGGGCATCTCGGAGAGCAGATAATATCTGATGGCGTCAACGCCGAAATGTCTCACAAGGTCGTCCGCATATATAACATTGCCCTTGGATTTTGACATCTTGTCCGTCCCGAAAAGCAACCACGGATGACCGAATACCTTCTTGGGCAGTTCAAGACCGAGTGCCATGAGCATGATAGGCCAATAAATCGTGTGAAAACGAAGAATATCTTTACCGATTATGTGCGCATCCGCCGGCCAATATTTATTGAACAGCTCGGAGCTGCCGTCGGGATCGTAACCGAGTGCGGTAATATAGTTCGAAAGTGCGTCTATCCAGACATAGATAACATGCTTGTCATCGAAATCGACCGGAACGCCCCATTTGAATGACGAACGGGAAACACAGAGATCCTGAATACCGGGCTTTATAAAATTGTTGACCATTTCCTTTTTGCGGCTTTCGGGATAAATAAAGTTAGGGTTCGCTTCGATATAATCCTCAAGCTGCTTCTGATATTTTGACATTCTGAGGAAATAAGCCTCTTCCTTTGTCGGAACAAGCTCTCTGCCGCAGTCCGGGCACTTGCCGTCAACGACCTGGGACTCTGTGAAGAAACTCTCGCAGGGCACGCAGTACATGCCTTCGTACTCACTCTTATAGATATCGCCCTGATCATAAAGCTTGCGGAATATCTTCTGAACTACCTTTTCATGGTAATCGTCGGTAGTTCTGATAAACTTGTCATAGGTAGTGTTGAGCAAATCGCAAAGACCGCGTATCTCCCCTGCCACCTTATCGACATATTCCTTCGGAGATACGCCCGCATTTTTGGCATACTCCTCTATCTTCTGACCGTGTTCGTCGGTACCGGTAAGGAAAAACACATCATATCCCTGCATTCGCTTATATCTGGCTATGGCATCGGTGAGAACGATCTCATAGGAGTTTCCTATGTGAGGCTTGCGCGATGTGTAAGCGATCGCAGTGGTGATGTAATACTTTTCTTTGGACATGATTTGTTTTCCTCCTCGTATGTAAATACCTATATATTATACCATCTTTTTTATATTTTACAAGACAAAACCGCGCCTCGAGGCACGGTCAGCGTGTTTTCTTTTTCATATTTGCAGCAAGTATGCCTCCGACACCGGCGCATATGCCGGCAACCGCCGTCGTTATTGCCGTTTTTATACCCACGCCGCCGCCCGCAGTCAAAGCGGATATAACAATGCAGGCGACGAGCAAAACGGACGAACACAGTCCCAACAAAAGTCCGTTCTTTCTTATCGGGATGACAGAAGAGAGTCCGGCAACAAACGCCGCTGTTGCGGCGCACGCAATTGAAACGGGCGCATAAGCTCCGGATGAAACACCTTTTTTGAGTATAACCGCGGCAGCTATAGAAAGCAGGACAAAAAATATTGCGGCACCGATTGCATTGCCTGCAAGCAGGCTTATCATAAGAGTTTTCTTCGCATTTGTCTCCCTGCGCTCTCCCCTTTTATCAGGCATATAAAATCCCCCTCATACCGTTTGTTTAAGGGTATGAGGGGAAGTCTGGTTTTATGTCAGATTATTCGGCGTCCGCGTCCTTGTTCTTTTTGCTCTTTTTGCGGCTTGCCTTGCTCTTTGCCTTGGCCTCTTCCATCCTTGCGGCCTTCTCAGCTTCCTGAGCCTCCTTGGCGGCAGCTCTCTCTGCCTCAAGCTTCTCGTTAGCGGTGTTGTTGGTGCTGATAGCCCATCTCATTATTTTGATTCTGTTTCTTTCAGCGCCGGTCTCAATGATAAGAGAATCATCCTTAACAGTGACAACGCGTCCGACGATGCCGCCGATGGTGGTAATCTCATCGCCGACCTCAATATTGTCGCGCATCTGCTGCTCTTCCTTCTGCTTTTTCTTCTGAGGACGGATCATGACGAAATACATAACCGCAAACAGAAGAACCATCATGACGATAAGAGAAATCTGGCTGCCGCCGGAAGTCGAAGAGCTCGAATCTGCGCCGCTGGTAAGGTTTAAAAACTGTACAAAATTCATAACGAACCTCCAAATGATAATGAAATAATTATAACTGCTGTTTCATATTTATGCAAGCGTTTATTGAAAATTTTAGACCGACGCGAGCGAAAAAACATAATCTTCGTGCACAATGCCTGTCTCGATAAAGGATATGCCGCTGCACTCAAAGCCTCTCTCGGTTATTTTAAGTGCAATATCGCTGACGGTATCCATCTGCGGACTCAGCGCTTTAAAGCACGCCTCCTTGACTGACCACAGAGTAAGCAAGCCTTGCGTATCCGCCGCGTATCGTCTTTCGGCATCGTTGACGCATATTTTATTCATAAGCTTCGAATTGACATTACGCTTCTTCTCGATGTCAACTCCGATTGGGGAGCTGCTCACGGCGCAGACCGCATAGTCGCCGGAATGACTCAGTGAGATATAACACCCATTGCACAACGGTTTTCCGTTGCCGTCGTAGGTTATTTCGACTTCACCCTTGTCAACACCCAAAAAGTCGGCAACAGCTCGTCTTGCGGCAAGATTTGCGGCGAGCGACCGCTTTCTGTCATCTTCAAACCGCATACCGAAAACGCGCTCTCGCTTCTGCGGACAGAGAAAATCCGTTTCGCGCTCGTATTGCCCGTCGGTCAACTCGTTTATATTTATAAAAAGTGTAAGTGCCATTATTTTGCGAATATCTTCTGACCGTCTTCGATATCCTCGGACGGTATCTTGACTATCTTATCACCCACCGAACATCCGGAGAGAATCTGATAGTGCTCTCCGTCAAAAAGTCCCGTTGTAACCGCGGTTTTCTTAACGGTCCTTGAATCCTTATCATAGAGATAGATATATGACTTGCCGTCTTCGTACTGTATAGACTCGACGGGGACAAGAGTTGCGTCCTTCTGAGTTTCGAGCTTTATGGACATATCGACCGAAAGACCGATTATAACGCTCTTATCGGGCTGCTCAATCATCGCTTTCGCCTCAACTTCACTGCCGCCGGAGGCAGAACCGAGAAGAGAGGTTATACTTGACGAGGCAGATTCGGAGGCGGTGGGGCTTATAAAGCTGATGTACCCACTGAATTTCTTGCCGGTTGCGCCTGTTATCTCGACAGACTGGTTAAGCTTTATCTTATATATATCCTTGCCGCTGACACTGAAGGTTGCCGAGAGCGGATAATATTCAACCACTATACCGCCGGGAGTGCCCGGAAAAAGCTGGCTGATTATGCCGGAGAAGTCCGTTGTGTCCGAGGTAACGGACGAAAGAAGCGAGGATATGTCAATATTGTCAAGCGAAACGGTCGAATCGCTTTTCGGAGTATGATATGTTTCGCCGCTGACGATATTTATTTCTCTGACAACGCCGTCGTTCTCGGCTATCCAGCCCTTTTTCAATGCATTTACTGCCTCAACCGTGCTGTCGAGCTCGTTTTTTGCCGACTCAGCAACGGAGAGGTAGAGCGACGCGAGCGTATCGCCGGACTGCAGCTTCAGTATACTCTGACGCGCCTTAAGCTCAACAAGCTCCAGCTGCGCCGAAATAAGCTGCCTTTCTTCGTCCGAAGCGGATATAAGAGCGAGAATAGACGATATCTGATTATTAGCACCGTTAATTATATTTTCAAGATGCTCAAGTATCTCCGAGACCTGCGTGCCGGAGGAAAAGAGCCTGTCAACTATTTCCGATGCCAATTTGCTGTCGCCGAGAAGCTCGGTGAGCTGCTTTTTAAGGGAGACCGTTTCATTTGTGTCATCCTTCGGATTTGCCGCATCAACCTTTTTACTGAGCTCCTCAATTTCCGATTGCTTCTGCTCTACCTGTTTTGAAAGTGTTTCAAGCTCAGCAACGGAGGCGTTCGCGTTTGAGGCATATTTCCTGTACTGCGACATGGCGGCATTATAGTTCTCTCTTTTTTGCGAAATAACATCACTGAGCGAGCTCGTGTCAAATGTCGCGAGCACATCGCCTTTTTTGACGGGATCTCCGACTCTGACATTTACGCTCTCGACATAAGTGCCGTCAAGTATTTCAAACGACACCTGATTTTCGGAATTCACGGTGCCAGAAAGCTTGAGCGTTTCGGTGATATCGCCGGCAGTCACATCCGTCAAAACAACTGTTGTGCGTGTTTTTTTGCTCATGAAAACATAAGCGGTAATACCGAGCGCAACAATAATGACAGCGGAAACGATGCTGATGACGATTTTCTGCTTCTTATTCAGTATCTTCTTTGTCATCCCAATTCTCCATCATGTGTTTTCTTATATATTACACTTATGTCGCGGCGAGTTAAAGTACATTTTGTAAACTTTTTAAAAAATCGGATCCATGCGGCGCACAGATCCGATACGTCTATTTAATTGCAGCGCTTCCAGAGCGAGGGTGAAAACAGAGCGAGAACCGGGAATATCTCCAACCTTCCGATTATCATGTCCGCGCTGAGAACAAGCTTGCTGAACCACGAGAAGCTGCCGAAGTTTCCGGTCGGACCGACGAGATCGAGTCCGGGACCGATATTGTTCATACACGAAATGACGGCAGTCGCATTGGTCGTGAAGCTGAAATTATCGACAGAAACCAGAAAAGTGGATGCGATCAAAACTATGACATAAGCAACAAGATACATAGCGACGCTTCTGACAAGAGCTTCGTTCTGCACCTTTCCGTCAACGCGAATGACCTTGACGCTGCGCGGATGCACGACACGCTGCATCTCATTGCGCAGGGATTTAAAGAGTATCAGTGCTCTCGAAACCTTAAGTCCTCCGCCGGTCGAGCCCGCACACGCGCCTAATAGCATGAGCACGACGAGAACATACCGCGAGAGCTCGGGCCAAAGCGAAAAATCTGTCGTGGCATAGCCTGTCGTCGTGATGATTGACGAAACCTGAAAGAAGCTGTGGTGAAACGCGTCAAACCAGCTTGGAAACATAGAATGTACATTTACGGTGATTACGATGACCGAAGCTGCAACGGTTATTATATAAAAGCGCAGCTCTTCGTTCCTGAATATCTGCTTGAAATCCTTTGCAAGCAAAAGATAATATATGTTGAAGTTCACTCCGAACAACAGCATAAACACACCGATAACGCCCTGAAGGTAATAACTGTCATATGCACCGATGCTTGCGTTCTTTATTCCGAATCCACCGGTTCCTGCCGTTCCGAAGGAATTCAAAACACTGTCAAAAAACGGCATTCCTCCGACAAAAAGCAAAACAATTTCGATTATCGTCAGTACGATGTAAATGATATAAAGAATCTGCGCGGTCTGGCGCATCCTTGATACGAGCTTTCCGAATGTAGGTCCGGGGCTTTCGGCTCTCAGAATATAGAGCGACTGAGCGTCGTTGTCCTTACCCTTGGGTATGACCGCAAGCATGAACACGAGAACGCCCATGCCGCCGAGCCAGTGAGTGAAGCTTCGCCAATAGAGCAGACCCTTCGAAAGTGCCTCCACATTAGAAAGTATACTTGAGCCTGTCGTTGTGAAGCCGGAGACAGTCTCAAAAAAGCAGTCGATAAAGTTCGGTATTTCGCGGCTTATAAAGAACGGCAGCGCACCGAAAAGCGATATCGCAATCCATGACAGTGAAACTATGGCGAAGCCCTCGCGCACAAATATGTTGCGTTTTTTGGTTTTCAGCATGTGCATCAGCTGTCCGATAACAAGGAGTGCCGCGATACTGATTCCGAAAGCGAGAACGCATTTGAACTCGTTGTGATACAGCGACACAAGCAGCGCAGGAATCATAAAAAGTCCTTCGATCCGCAGAATATTGCCTATATAATTTGCAATAAGTTTATAGTTCATTTTCGCGTCTCCCTGCTCAGTCCTCGGCAAAGATGTCGTTTATATCCTTGAATTTGCCCTCGGCGGTGGTGATAACGATTATCGTATCCCCTGCCATTATATAATCATTACCGCTCGGGATAATTACCTTTCCCATGCGGGTTATACAGGCGAGAAGAATATTATTCTTGAGATTGACCTTTTTGAGCGGCTCGCCGATGCATCTTGTGCTGTCTGTCACCGCAAACTCAAGGGCTTCAACCTTTTCATCGACTATCCTGTACAGAGTCTTGACCGAACCGCCGGTGGTATTATCCATCGCTCTGACATAACGGATTATCTCGTAGCTCGCGAGCATCTTCGGGCACACGACACTGCCGATATCCCTGTCCTTAAAGAGATCTATATACTCGGTGCGGTTAATCTTCGTGACGGTCTTGGGCACTTTGCAGACATCCGCATACATTGATATAATAAGGTTTTCTTCATCGATATTTGTCAGCGAGACTACGGCATCAGTATCCTCGATGCCTTCGGAGGAGAGCAAATCCTGGAGCGTTCCGTCGCCGTTGATTATAACCGCACCCGGCAGACGCTCCGAAAGAGTACGGCACTTTTCGAGCTTCTGCTCGATTATCTTGACATTGACTCCGCTCTTTATAAGCTCTTCGGCGAGATAAACGGCTATCTTGCTGCCGCCGATTATCAGCACATCTTTTATCTTCTGATTGCTTATTTTGAGCGCCTTGAGCATCTTGACGAGCTCACTGCGAGGGGCTGTGACGGTTATCTTGTCATTCGCCTGAAGCTCAAAGCTGCCGTCGGGGATGCAGACCTCGCCTCCCCTGTCAACTGCGCAGACAAGCACCTTTAAGCCGCGCAGAACATCCGAGAGCTTTTCAAGCTTTTTGCCAACCAGGTCGCAATCCTCTTTGAGCTTGAGCTCAACTATTTCAACACGCCCTTTTGCAAAGGTATCGCGCTTGAGGAAACTCGGGAACTGCAAAATACGGAATATCTCCCGCGCAGCGGTAAGCTCCGGATTGACGGTCATGGAAAGACCGAAATCGTCGCGCATATACTGGATAGACTGAACATAGTCCGGGTTGCTCATACGGCAGATAGCATGGCGGCATCCGAGCTTCTTCGCAAGAATGCAGCACAGCAGGTTTATTTCATCTGCGGAGGTCGCGGCAATGAGCAGGTCGCTGTTTGCAACATCTGCCTCCTCCTGCGTCTTGAGCGTGACTCCGTTTCCGTCAACAACAAGCACATCGAGCTTTTGCAGAGAATCCTCAAGCACATCGGGGTTGTTGTCAATAACCACAATATCATGCCCCTCGGCAAGCAGCTGCTTTGCGATGTTGTAACCGACCTTACCGTCGCCGACAATAACAATTTTCATTTCATTATCCATCCAATCAAAGTAATAGGAAAAATCCTTGCCTATATTATAGCCGTCTTTTCAGCTATTGCAATAGTAATTACTCACAATTAAGACATAGCAATTTTGTGAAAAATTTTCTTTCCCTTCTTGATTATAACCGGATTTGCAGCTATTTCATCGGCAGAAAGCGAAGTGTCGATGCTCTTCACCTTTTCGTCGTTTACGCTGACTCCGCCCTGCTCGATAAGTCTTCTCGCCTCGCTTTTTGATTTTGCAAGCCCGGCTTTGACAAGAACATCTATAATACCGATCTTTCCGTCGGCAAAATCGTCCGCGCAAAGGCTTGTGGACGGCATATTTGCCGAATCCGCTCCGCCTCCGAAGAGTGCTCTTGCGGCATCCTGTGCTTTGTTTGCCTCATCCTCTCCGTGCACGAGCTTTGTCAGCTCATATGCGAGTATCTCTTTTGCCCTGTTGAGTCGGCTGCCCTCCCAGCCGTCCATCTCGTCGATCTGCTCAAGAGGCAGGAAAGTGAGCATACGGATGCATTTGAGAACATCGCTGTCCGCAACATTTCGCCAATATTGATAGAACTCGTAGGGCGAAGTCTTCTTGGGATCAAGCCAGACTGCATTGCCTGCGGTCTTGCCCATCTTGTGACCCTGAGAGTCGGTAAGGAGCGTTATGGTCATTGCATGGGCATCCTTGCCGAGCTTCTTGCGTATAAGCTCGGTTCCTCCGAGCATATTGCTCCACTGATCGTCGCCGCCGAACTGCATATTACAGCCGTAGTTCTTGAACAGATAGTAGAAGTCGTAGCTCTGCATTATCATATAATTGAATTCAAAGAAGCTCAGACCCTTTTCCATGCGTTGTTTATAGCACTCGGCACGGAGCATATTATTGACCGAGAAGCAGGCACCGACCTCGCGCAGAAGCTCAATATAATTGAGATTGAGGAGCCAGTCGGCGTTATTGACCATTTGAGCCTTGCCCTCGCCAAAGTCGATAAAGCGCTCCATCTGGCGTCTGAAGCACTCGGCGTTGTGATCGATATCCTCGCGGGTGAGCATCTTTCGCATGTCGGTGCGCCCCGAGGGATCGCCTATCATCGTAGTGCCGCCGCCGATAAGAGCTATCGGCTTGTTGCCTGCCATTTGCAGTCTTTTCATAAGCGTAAGAGCCATGAAATGACCTGCGGTGAGGCTGTCTGCGGTGCAGTCAAAGCCGATATAGAACGTAGCCTTGCCGCTGTTTATCATCTTTTTGATTTCCGGTTCGTTCGTCACCTGCGCGATAAGCCCGCGAGCAACGAGCTCTTCATAAATTCCCATGGTTATTTTTCCTTTCATTTTGTTTGTAAAATTAAAAAGTCTCCGCACGGATAACCGTGCAGAGGGCGAATTACCGCGGTACCACCTCTGTTCACTCCTTGCGGAGTCTCGGGAGCATTGCGCTCTGCGTATAACGCACGCCTGCGGCTCGGCCTACTGCAGTGTTCAGCCTCGCAGCTCGGGGATGTATTTCGCCGCCCTGCCGCGTCCCCTCACAGCATCCGGAGACTCTCTTTGCCGGCAAAATACGGTTACTTCTTTCCGTCACAGCTTTTAAAATATGCAGCCATTATAAACCATACTTCAAAAGTTGTCAACAGTGATATAAAGCGATATGATTTGTAAATTATTTTATATGTATACCGCATTTATTGCATACTTGCATGACTTGTGGTAAAATATGCTTATTGTGCTGCACCCTATAATGACAAATCGCCCGAAAACTAAAGCATCAAGGAGTTAATCGCAAATGGCTGAATACAACTTCAAAACAGGCGTGGATGCCGGTGAATACAGAGACTTTCTCAATGCCGCCCCTGCCTATTGCTTCACACAGCTGCCCGAATGGTCCGAGGTCAAGGACAACTGGGATAACGACATATGTATGCTCTATAAAGACGGCGCACCCGCAGTCGGTGCACTTCTTTTGATAAGACACCTGCCGCTTGGCAAGAAGCTCATTTACTCCCCTCGCGGTCCGGTCGGCGATTTCGGCGACGCGGAGGCAATGCGCGAGTTTTCGGTTCAACTGAAAAAATATGCAAAGAAGCTCGGTGCGATTGCCGTAAAGGCAGACCCGTTCGTAATAAGAGAAAACTACGAAGGTCAGAGCACCGCCGATTTCGGCAATTCTTTTGACGGGACAATAAGAGTCATGCGGGAGTGCGGATTCATTCACAGAGGTCTGAGCACCGACATAAACGCATATTTTCAGCCGAGATTCAATATGGCTGTTCCGCTCTTTAACGAAAACGGACCTATCGACAGCGCAGGATTTTTGAAGGCAGTTCCCAAAAAGACCCGCTACTATATGGGCTCATTTCACAATTCCAAGGGCATTGAGTTCATAAAAGCAGACCCCGACGACGATCTTTCGGAGTTTGTCCGACTGCTCGGTCAGACCGAAAAACGTCAGGGCATCTCGCTGAGAAACGAAGAATATTTCAAAAAGATACGCCACGCATTCGGCGACAGAGCCGTCATATATTATGCGCGTATGCACCTTGACAGATATGTCGAATATCTCGAGGGGCTGATTGCGAAGAAGCAGAACATTCCCGAAAACACGCGCAAGCTCGATGAGGCAAGAGCTCTTATCGAGGAAAAAGGCAGTACCGTGAATCTCGCCGCGAGTCTTGTCATTATGCCCGATCCGCAGGCGAAGCTAAAAATTGCCGAGTATCTCTATGCCGGCTCGGATCTCACCGTGCTCTCGACTCTCTGTGCCTCGGTGGGTCTTATATACGCGGGTGTCTGCGATTCCATAGATGCCGGCTGCGACTATTTCAACCTCGGCGGAGTTGACGGAAGCTTTGAAGACCACCTTTCAAAGTTCAAGATAAAGTTCGCGCCTCATATTTTTGAATATGTCGGCGAATTTGATATGCCGGTTGATAAAATCATGTATCTCGGGTTTGAAAAGCTTCTGCCCACGGCAAAGAAGGCAATCAAAAAGATAAAGAAATAAGGCAGGTAAAGAGATGAAAATAAAAAACGAAAAAGGGTCTGTTATCAACAGAATTTTCAAGGACAACAAATACTGTTGGCTCGCTTTCGGCTGCTCGGCAGTCATAATGCTGATAGTTTATATCTGCTACAGCCTCATACCGTTCGGCGATGTGACCATTCTCAGGATGGATCTCTATCACCAGTACGGTCCGCTTTTTGCGGAATTCTATGACCGTGTTACACAGATGAAAAGCTTCCTCTACTCGTGGAACACAGGTCTCGGAAGCAGCTTCCTCGGCAACTTCTACAACTACCTGTGCAGCCCGCTCTCGATAGTTATGCTCATCTTCGGTCACGAAAATATGCCCGAAGCGATTGCTACCATGATCCTTCTTGCGGCGGCGTTTTCGAGCGCGAGCTTCTGTTATTATCTCAAGAAGTCATTCGGCGAGCATTCGCCCGTGACTGCGGCCTTCGGCGTGCTCTATTCCTTCTGCGGATTTTTTATAGCTTATTACTGGAATCTGATGTGGCTCGACGCCATGGTTCTGTTCCCGCTGATGATTCTCGGCATTGAGCGCATCATCAACGAGCGCAAACCCGCTCTTTACATTTTCTCGCTGTCGATGACTCTGCTGACAAGCTACTATATGGGCTTTATGGCATGTATCTTCGCGGTGCTCTATTTTCTCGTATATTATTTCAGCCGCTACAATATCTCCGACACTACAAAAGCTCTCGAGGTTTATACCGATCCGGACGGCGAACGGTACAGCAAGTTAAAGGACAAAATCAGATACAACTCATTCCTGTCCGACGGAATAGCATTTGCTCTTTCGAGCGTAGCCGGCGCTGCTCTTGTCGCGTTCGCGCTTATTCCCGTCTATTTCATTCTCCAGAGCTGCTCCGCAACGAGCGGAACATGGCCCGAGACCGTCAAATCATATTTCAAAATATTTGACTTCCTTGCAAATCATCTTGCAAGCGTCACCCCCACAATAAGAAGCAGCGGAACCGATGTTCTGCCCAATGTCTATTGCGGAATGGCAACGGTAATGCTCGTCCCTCTCTATCTTTTCTGCAAGCGCATCCCCGTAAGAGAAAAGGTTGCGAGCGTGCTTCTTCTCGGGCTTATATACTTCAGCTTCAATCTCAATGTGCTCAATTACATCTGGCACGCATTCCACTTCCCGAACGATCTGCCCTACCGATTCTCTTTCATGTATTCGTTTGTCCTGCTCACCATGGCATACAAGGCGTTCAGGCATGTTACCGAGTTCTCGGGCAAGGAGATACTCGGCGTGGGAGTCGCTGTTATTTCGGGAATCGTTATAATTCAAAAGGTCGGTTCAAAGAATGTTGACGAGACAACGGTAATCATCAGTCTGCTGTTTGTTGTGCTCTACACACTTATATTCTATCTCTTCTCGACCAAAAAATATCAGGCGTCGGCTATGGCTGTCCTGATGCTCTGCTGTGTCTGTGCCGAGGCCATAAGCGCCGACACCGACAACTACAGCATGGACAGAACCAAAACCGAATACGCAGGAGATTATCAGGATTTCAGAGACCTCAAAAATGAGCTCGACGAGATTGAGGGCAACGACACATACCGCATGGAGCTCACCTCACTCAGAGCGCGTATGGATCCCGCTTGGTACAATTACAACGGCGTATCCACCTTCTCCTCCATGGCATATGAAAAAGTCGCAAATCTGCAGGAGCAGCTCGGGCTTTTCGGCAATTATATCAACAGCTACACCTATAATCCGCAGACCCCTGTCTATAATGCGATGATGTCGCTCAAATATATCGTTGATAATAATGAATACAATCCGCCGCTGAACGACGAGTTCTATGAATATGTCGGCTCCTCCGGTAAGTTCCATGCCTACAGAAACAAATATTGGCTTCCGATAGCATATTGCGTGAACGAAGATATCACCGCATGGAGCTTTGATTCGGACAATCCGTTTGAGGTGCAGAACGATTACTTCTTCCGCGCAACGGGAATCGATGAAGTCTTCAGCAGGCTTGATATCACGGATTCATATTTTTATAACATTGATCCCATCTCAATAGGTCTCGACACGGGTTATATGAACTACTACAAGACCTCTTCGGACGGCACGGGAGCTATTTCCTTCACCGTATCGCCCAAGGAGGATCAGAATGTTTACCTGTTCATTGAATCTGCCGGAATCGAAGACGTTCTTATTTCGGTCGGATATGATCAGTACTCTCAGAACACGAGCCGCGAATATGTCTATGACCTGGGTATGTGCAAGGCGGGTACTCCGATAACCGTTGAAATGACCGTCAAGGAGGATACCAACAGCAGTGCGCTAAACTTCTTTGTCTACGGTCTCGATACGGACAAATTTGTCGAGGGCTATAACAAGCTTAACAGCGGCGCGTTGAATATCGATAGCTTCACCGATACCGAGATAACCGGCACCCTGAATGCCGCAGAGGACAGCATCATTTACACCTCAATCCCGTATGACGAGGGATGGAAGGTTACGATTGACGGAAAAGAAGTCAGCGAGGATGATATTGTTGCCGTCGGCGACGCCTTGCTCGGAGTCAGAGTCAGCGCGGGAAGTCACAGCGTGAAGTTCAGGTATACTCCGCGTGGAATGATTATCGGGCTCGGCATATCGGCAGTCACGGCACTGCTCCTTGTTGCCGCTGCGATTCTTCTGAAAAAGAGAAAAAAGCAGCAGCCTCAGCCTGTCGCGGTGGCAAGCGGAAGCGTCGTGTCCGACACCGCATCTACGGAGACAACGGAAATTGACAACGACTCCGCCGAAGAGGTGCCTGAAGCTCAAGCAGATGAATCGGAATCGGACAAAAGCGACAAAACCGAATAAATAAAAAAACTGATGCGCTGCCGTATAAACTGCGGCGGCGCATTTCAAAAGAGGTAAGCAATGCTTAATTTCAACCGTGACGGCAAGTTCACAATAATACAGATAAGCGACGCACAGGATCTGCCGCTCGTGCGCAAAAGCCTTGTTCGGATGATAAACAGAGCCTGCGATGTTCTGTGCCCCGATCTCGTGCTGTTCACGGGTGACAACATACTCGGCAACCATATAAATGATGCCGTGATAGGCACGAGACAGATAGCCTTCGGTCACGACGCAACAAGAGCTCGCGTGGAGCGGGCGATAAGTCATATCGTTCTGCCGCTTGAAGCGAGAAAAATTCCGTTTGCCATACTCTACGGGAATCACGACGATATGAACTGCATAGAAAAATCCGAGCAGTCGGAAATATACGGCAGTTATTCTTCCTGCGTCGGAAGCGGAGCGGATGTCGGCGCGGGATGCGGAACTTACGATATTCCGATAATGTCATCGGACGGACGGAGACGCGCCTTCACCGCGTGGATGCTTGACTCCGCAGGCAAAGACGCGGACGGCAAATGGTACACGACCGTAAGCCGCAATAAAATAGATTGGATGCTCCGAAAAAATGAAGAAATCAAAAAAGATTTCGGTGTTCTCCCCTCTCTTGTGTTTCAGCATGTCCCGATTCCGGAAACTGTGCAGCTCATACGGGAGTGCGGAGAAAATAACGGGTGCATAAAGCATAACGGAGCTTTCTATGAGCTCGACCCGCAAAAAGCCCACGGCACTCTCGGCGAATATCCCGATGTATGCTCCGAAAATGCAGGCGAATTTGAAGCATTGAAAGAAATGGGCGGAGTACTCGCCGCAGTCGCCGGTCACGACCATCTCAATTGCTTTGAGGGCAGAGTCGATAATATTGACATAATCCAAACCGCCTGTGCGTCATTCAGATGCTACGGCAACGGGATGCGCGGTGTGCGTATCTTTGAGCTCGACGAAAACAAGCCGTTTGAGTATAAAACAAGAACGGTAACATATTTCGACCTTTTCAAAAAGACTCCGCTGTCGGTCATGCGATATATAAACGACGCTGACGACAAGGAAAAGCTCAAATACGGCATATGGGCGGGAACTGCGGCGACCACCGCTGTCGGTGCTCTTATGATAGCACTCGACAAAAGAAAATAAAGCAAAGGAAGTATGGTTTTGAGTCATACTTCCTTTGTTTTTAATCAAGACGATATCTCGGTTTACCGACGCTCTTCTTGCCATATTCAATGGCTTCCGTCGGGCAGAGGCAGATGCACGCCATACAGTGGGTGCAATTCTTGCCCCAGACAGGTCTTTGATTTTTTAATTCAATGTTGTTGAGCGGGCACATTTTTGCACACTTGCCGCATCCGATACATTTGTCATTTGCCGTAAAGGCATCCGCCTTGACGAAAAATTTATAGAACACAGGGTTGACTATATCGCTCATAAGCTTATCATAAGCATTTCTGCGCGGCTGAGCGAATTTCTTTTCGGCTTTTATAGTCTCTGAAGCGTCCGTAATATCCGGCTGAGCCTTTTCAATTATTCGTGCAGCCTGTTCAGCATTCGGCACGCCGAACATAGCAACATAATTTTCAGGCATCACTATCTGTTTGACGCCCATATAGTCAAAAGACTTTCTTGAACATAAACGCCTGATATATTTGTCCGCGTCGCCTATCTCGCCGCCGCAGTCCATAACGAACCACACTTTGAAATTCCCGCTGAACCGAGTCTCGTCTATCCACTTCTCGACAATGCGCGGAATACGCCAACCGTAAGTCGGAACGACAAAAATAAGCCTACCGTCTGCGCTTATCTCCGATGTATCCCACGCTTTAATTCTTTCGTTCATACTCAGCAGCTCGTCGCCGAGCGAATCGGCAATCCTGCGCGCGATATATCCGCTGTTGCCCGTTCCTGTAAAGAACAGAATCATATTATCATCTCCGAGCCAAATATCTTTTTAAATTATATCAAATACAGTTCAACCGTGGCAACATATATTTTGTTAACAATTTTCAAATGTTATCTTCTGAAACTCGTTCTGAAATTTATTAACTTTGTGTGAATATTTATATAAATCTATTGACAAGTTTTTAGAACGGGTATATCATAGGGACAGAAAGCAAAAGGAGTTGATACCCTTGAAAAAAACATTATACAGCTTGATGCTCAGCGATGAAGTCGTCCGTGAAGCGGATAGGCTCGCGCATCAAAAGGGCACCAACCGATCGAATTTAATAAACCAGATACTCGCCGAATATTTCGGCATGGTCACGCCGCAGAGGCGCATAAACGATGTGTTCCGGGCTATTGAAGAAGCTGTTGCCTCATATGGGCAGCTCGTTCCGTTCTTCACTCCTAACGACCTTACAATGTCGCTCAAGAGCAGCCTGGAATATAAGTACCGCCCCACCGTCAAATATGAAGTGGAGCTGTATGAAAACGGGCAGGATTCCATCGGCGAGCTTTCGGTGATATTCCGCACGCAGAGCGCCGCGCTCATCTCCGATATGACCGACTTTTTCCGTCTGTGGCACAGCATAGAGCAAAAGTATCTCCCCCACTACGGAGTGGAGAATATCGACTATGCCCTCTATTATAACAAGTTCTGCCGCAGTATAGTCGTGCCGAAGAAGAACTCCTCTACGGAGGAACTCGCACAGGCTATCTCCGGATATATAGAGCTGTTTGACAAGCTTATGAAAGGCTTCCTTGCCGGCAGATATTCTCCGGCAGATATCGAGCACTGCTACACCGAATACATCGCGCAGCAGTCAATAATAATATAAGGCTAAGCAGGTGATTTTATGAACACTCAAAACTATACACAAAAAACCGTTGAAGCAATACAGAACGCGCAGAACATAGCGAGAGAGAATGACAATCAGTCGCTCGTCCCCGAGCATCTGCTCTACTCTCTGCTTGATCAGGACGGCGGACTCATCCCCTCCCTTTTCGGCAAGATGGGCGTTGACTGCAACACCGTTCTCGGCGAGCTTGATTCTTATATCGCCACTCTCCCCAAGGTTTCCGGCGGCGAGATGTATCTTTCTTCGGAGACCGACCGCGTTATCCGTACCGCCGAAAAGACGGCAAAGAGCATGAACGACGAATATGTTTCCGTTGAGCATCTTATGCTCGGCATATTCGCGAGCATGACTCCGGAAATAAGGAAAATATTCAATGCCCACGGAATAACAAAAAACGCTTTTATTGACGAGCTTTCAAAAGTCAAAACAAGCCCGATAACAAGCGACAATCCCGAGGATACTTATGACGCGCTTTCAAAATACGGCACCGACCTCGTCAAACGCGCACGCGAAAACGAGCTTGATCCCGTTATCGGCCGTGACACGGAGATAAGAAATGTCATTCGTATTCTTTCGAGAAAAACCAAGAACAACCCCGTGCTTATCGGTGAGCCCGGCGTCGGCAAGACCGCTATCGCCGAGGGACTCGCGCAGAGAATAGTCCGCGGCGACGTGCCCGAGGGTCTTAAGGACAAGACGGTTTTCAGCCTTGATATGGGTTCGCTTATCGCCGGCGCAAAGTACCGCGGCGAGTTTGAAGAGAGACTCAAGGCAGTGCTTGAGGAGATAAAGAAATCAGAGGGCAGGATACTGCTCTTCATCGATGAGCTGCACACGATAGTCGGCGCAGGCAAGACAGAGGGCAGCATGGACGCGGGAAATCTTTTGAAGCCCATGCTTGCAAGGGGCGAGCTGCACTGCATCGGCGCAACTACACTCGACGAATACCGCAAATATATTGAAAAGGACGCCGCTCTTGAGCGTCGTTTCCAGCCTGTTATGGTAAACGAGCCCACTGTCGAGGACACGATTTCGATACTCAGAGGACTCAGAGAACGCTACGAGGTTTATCACGGCGTTCGCATACACGACAGCGCACTTGTCGCCGCCGCTACCCTTTCGGACAGATATATTACCGATCGTTTCCTGCCCGACAAGGCAATCGACCTTGTCGATGAGGCGTGCGCATCCATCCGCACCGAGATAGACTCCATGCCCTCGGAGCTTGACGATGTGCGCCGCAAGATAATGCAGCTTGAAATCGAAGAGATGGCTCTGAAAAAGGAGACGGATAAGCTCTCGAAGGAGCGTCTTGAGAAGCTCGGTGCCGAGCTTGCCGAATACAAAGACAGGTTCAACGAGATGAAGTCGCGCTGGGAGGCTGAAAAGCAGAGCGTTGACGAGGTCAAGAAGCTCAAATCGGAAATCGAGCAGACTCACGCAGATATTGAGCAGGCTCAGCTTCACTACGAATACGAAAAAGCGGCAAAGCTCAAATATTACGACCTGCCGTCTCTTGAAAAACGCCTTGCAGAGGCTGAAAAGAAGAGCGAACAGCGCAGCGAAAACACTCTTGTCCACGACACCGTGACCGAGGAGGAGATAGCGACCATAGTTGCGAAATGGACCGGCATACCCGTAACAAAGCTTATGGAGGGCGAGCGCGAGAAGCTGTTCCACCTCGAAGATGTTATCCATCAGCGCGTTGTCGGTCAGGACGAGGCGGTTCAGAAAGTAACAGAGGCTATTCTCCGCTCCCGCGCAGGCATCTCCGACCCCAACAAGCCCATCGGCAGTTTCCTGTTCTTAGGTCCCACCGGTGTCGGCAAGACGGAGCTTGCCAAGGCTCTTGCGGACTGTCTGTTTGATGACGAGCACAACATGGTTCGTATAGATATGACTGAATATATGGAGAAATACTCTGTCTCCCGTCTTATCGGAGCGCCGCCCGGATATGTAGGTTACGACGAGGGCGGTCAGCTGACCGAGGCGGTACGCCGCAAGCCCTACTCCGTCGTGTTGTTCGATGAGATTGAAAAGGCACACCCGGATGTGTTCAATATTCTGCTCCAGGTTCTCGACGACGGCCGTATAACCGACAGTCAGGGACGCACGGTGGACTTCAAGAACACGATAATCATCCTCACCTCGAACCTCGGCAGTCAATATCTGCTCGACGGAATCGACGAGAACGGCAACATCTCCGAGGAGGCACGCGAGGGCGTCATGAACGAGCTACGCCGCAGCTTCCGTCCCGAGTTTCTCAACCGCCTTGACGAGACCATATTCTTCCGCCCGCTGACGAAAGATAACCTCAAGGGCATCATCGACATCATGCTTGATTCTCTCAAGAGACGTCTTGCGGACAAGAGCCTCGGACTCGAGGTCACTGATGCCGCCAAGGAGCTCATCATCGACTGCGGATTCAATCCCGTTTACGGCGCAAGACCGCTTCGCAGATACCTGCAAAGCAGCCTTGAGACTCTCGTTGCGAGAAAGATTCTCTCCGGCGACCTTGACGCGGACTCTACCATAACCGTCGATGTCGAAAACGGCGAGCTTGTCTGCAAATAACAATATTATACCGCCCGACTGCGTAGCATAACAGCTGTGCAGTCGGGCATTTTTTATATCAAAATGTCGCTTGACTAAAATATATCGGTATGTTACACTGCAATTGACAGAAAAAAATTGAAGGGAGACCTGATATGAAGTTTTTCAAACAACTCGGAAGTGCGATACATTCCCGCGCTTTCGCCTACATGAGCTTCGTGCTCAGCGTCTGTGCAGCTTTGTTCTTGAGCAGTGCGACATGGACATACGGCTGGATAGCCGACCTCTATCCGCTCGGGGACAAATTTGTTCCTACTCTATTCGGTATAATATGCGCCTGCGCGGCAGTTAATCTTATTTATCTGCTTATCTGCGCTTTTGCCGGAGATAAAAAAGACAGTCTCAGGGGCATAAAAGCCGTCAATGTGATTCATGCGGTATTCGCCCTGCTCGGTGTCGCTGCATTCATTTATACTTTTGTGCTCATCTTCGGGCTCGATAACGGAATATCTGCGGCAGCTTTTTCCAAGGGGCTCAATGCCACATCCGACAAGCTGATATGTCTTGCGCTTGCTGCGGGCTTCGGTCTCGCACCCGTCTTTTGCGACAGCGGCAAAAAGGCTCTCGCGGCACTTGTGTCCGGCGTGCTTATCTGCGCCGTTATAATTTCAATGACTATGATTGCAAATATTGCAGACAATTCTTCTCAGAAAAGCAGCTTCGTTCAGCCTCAATTCACTTCTTCTGACGCCGCAAGCGGCGCACAGATAGTTTTTGAGACGCTGAAAAAAGACGAAAAAGCGGATGCCGTAAACCTGCTCGACGACAGCGACAATTGCTGGACGGCTCAGTGCCCGAACGGATCTCCTGCCGAGGGCGTTAACAACACCACCAACAGCTATGCGGAGATAAAGCTCGCCGCCGAAAGCACGATAAATACCGCGCTGATTGAGGAAATAGGCAATCAGGTGCAGTATTTCAGGCTTCAGGCTTTCGTTGACAGAGAATGGAAAACGGTATATCAGAGCGAAAAGATACAGGATATGCGCTTGTGCAGCTTTGACGCAGTGACCACGAATCGCATAAGGCTCTCGATAGACAAATTCCGCGACGATGCCGTGCCGGCAAACATAAAATCGCTCAAGCTTTATAATGAACCCACGCGCAGCGCGGAGGGCTTCGAAGCAGCGGCTTATCAGCGGCTTGACGGAGATGTTCCGACCGAGATTCTCGCCAAGGGCGACGAATATGTCAAAAGCTATGCGAGGTTCTATGATGTATACAGCACGGTTATCGTATTTGCCGCCGTTCATTGGGATGAAAACGGCAATATAAATTTCGGTGAAATGGGCGAAGAAAAATTTGCTCAGGAGATAACGGCACTCAAGGAAATAATCGCCAAACGCCAAAATCAGAACCACCGCGTGAAGCTTATAGTCACCGCACTTGCCGACGGCGCATGGGGAGACGGTCACAACGGAGTCAATGTCTATATGGCGGCCCACTGGGAAAAGGTCGCCGATCAAATAACCGCGCTCGTGAAAAAATATGACTTTGACGGCGTGGATATCGACTGGGAATATCCCGCAAGCGCAGACGACTGGAAGGTATACGACAGCTTCATTCAGAAGCTCCACCGCGACCTGAAGGCATATAAAGAAGATTCAATAATATCCGCCGCCCTTTCTGCGTGGACTCTCGGACTTTCAAAGGAGACTTTTGAGTGTCTCGACCAGATTCAGTTCATGGCATACGACGGAAACGACACGGACGGATACCAGAGCTCTCTCCAGCAAGCCGAAGAGGGGCTGCGCGACTTCAAGGCAAACGGTGCGGATATCAGCAAGATAAATATCGGAATCGCCGCTTACGGCAGACCGGTAAACAGTGCGCCCTACTGGGCATCGTGGCGCGAGCTTGAAAGTGCGAACTACTGGGACAGCAAGTATTACAACATTCCGGACGCCGATCAGATATATGACGGCACATTCTGTTCCCCCGCTCTTGCGGGCGACAAAACGGCATATGCCCTGCTCAGCGGAGCGGGCGGAGTTATGGTCTTCCGTGCGGACTGCGACAAGCTGACGGACGACCCGAGTTCAGTCACCGGCGGCATCGAGGATGCACTGAACAGATATGTAACAGATTGGTAAAGCCAAAAAGCAGGTGGGATAATTTCTCGCCTGCTTTTAATATGTAAAAAGCAGAGGACTGCCGCCGCTTTCACGGTGACAGCCCAACTGCTAAGAGATATGAGAACAGAGGTATTCAAAATTAATTATATCAGGTTCAATATGATTATAACACAAGATTTTATTGATACAAGTTATCTAAAGCAAAAAGCCGGAGTTTATCGGCTCCGACTTTTACTTATTATACTATGCCCTCAAGGAAGTTTGTCTCTTTGGCATTGCCGTCTTTTGAAATTCGGAATGTCTTTATCTCGTTGTGACCGAATTCGGCTTCAAAATCAATATTGAACGATTCACAGATAATATGCGCTCTCGTGTCCTCACCGCGGGTCTCATAGAAGCGCATGATGCAGTCGCCGCTGCCGTCCTCGCAGAGCTTGAAGGCGGTCATTATTATATTATCCCTGTCAACAGACAGATAGCTCCTTCTCTGCGGCAGGACACCCTTGTGGAAGCTTTCCGGCACAGCCGTGGGACGAATGTTAAACTTTGCCGCTTCATTCATAATGCCGCTCTTTTCGGCTTCACCGTCGCAGACGAAAATGCCGTATTCAAACCTCTGTATTCCCTCGTCGGTGAAATTGAAGTTTGCCGCCGGACGATCCGAATAGTGATCGGCAAAGATAACATTTCTGATAACAGTAAGGCGCAAGTCGTTATCGGGGCAATCATATGAATACTTCGAGTCGTTTATTACGGCGAGCGTTCTTCTGTCGCCGTCGTCAAAGCTTATCGCACCCCAGCGTCCCGCGGGCTCTTCCTCGCCGTTTGTCGGGCGTTTGATATACGCGCCGGGGATCTCGTAAGTATTTATCCTGTTTTCTCCGCCGACCGGAAAGCTCATCTTGAGCAGCGTAAAGTCCTCCGTCCAGAGAGCCTTGCACTTGGAGCGAAGAACCTTCTGTCCGCTCGCAAGAATGAAGTCCTGAACAAGATACGATCCGCCGAAGCTGTGGCGCGTTCTTATGACAGCCCTCGCGTTGCCGCTCTCGACAAGCTCGATTTTTTCGAGCTTCATAATACCCTTGATGTTATGGAATCTGAACACCATATGCGCCCAAGTGTCGGTCTCGTGGTCATCTATAACAGTCGGCACTGCGATGGGTTTATCTGCGGATGCGTAGTCGTACCCCGTCAGCTTGTCAACAAGCGAGGTTATAAAGCCGGTGTGCTCGTCAAACCTGACCTTGAGATACTCGTTCTCCATCGAAAAGTCGGAAGCGGAAACATCCGTATCGATATGTATCTCCGGCAGGTCGCGGTTTTCGTCCCAGCAGGATTTGAGCCAATAGACGGCATAACCCATTGCAGGGACATCGGCGATGAACACCGTGTCAAGATGAGAGTCATTGGAGCGCGACGAGCGGACATTGCTGAAAATCACATCGTTGCCGTCGTCATCCGTCACCTGCTTTGACGGGTGATATGTTCTGACCGGCACTTTGACCGGAAAAGAGAGCGGGTTGAACACGACCACGGGTCGCGGGAATTTGCCGCACGAGTGACCTCTGACCTCGCAGACAGGGTCGGACACGCCGTCTATCCATGTATCTATTCTTCGCGCAATACGCAGGAGTGCCTCATTCTGTATTCTGTCGGATATCGTCAGCGCATGACCCATAGAGGCATTAACATCGTCATACGCCTCCATTATCGAGCAGCCGCAGAGTATATCGTGGAACTGATTGAAGCAGACATCGAGCCATGCCTCCTTGAAAGCTCCGGTTCTGTCGCGCATACCGGCGGTCTTAGATGCGACGGTCGCGAAAGCCTCGGAGAAATAAAGTGAATTTTCAAGCCTTCTGTTGAGCTGCTTTACAAGACTCGTTGCGGAATAGCAGCCGCTCGCATGGTGCTGAAGATCGTCTTTCCAAACAGGCAGCTCAACCTTTTCGAGGCAATGCGCCTCAAAAAAGGCATCGGGCGAAGAGAATATCATATCATGATATCCGTCTTTTTTGAGCTGAGTCTGAATGTGTTCAATAAGCCCCCTTGTCGGACCGCCGCCGTGGTTTCCCACACCGTAGAAAAGCATCATTCCGTGACCCTCTTCGTTTATCAGCTTTTCCATAAGGTCGCGTGACCTGTCAACAGCCTCGGCATTGCCCGAACCGTATCCGCTTGCATTCGGGATATGGAAGGTAGGTATCCGGGTGCCGTCAAGGCTCTCCCACATAAACATATTGGGTATCTCGGCATTTTCATGGTCGCCCGGACGCATCATGACATACGCTGTCATATCGCCGTTTTTTATAAGCTGAGGCAGCATTCCGCTGTGACCGAAAGAGTCCACATTGTATGCGGTTTTGCATATTCTGCCGAATTTTTCGTTGTAATAGAGCTGAGAATAGAGTGCCTGACGGGCAAAGCTCTCCGCCGAGGGCATATTGCAGTCCGGCTGAACCCACCATCCGTTGACGGGCACCCAGCGCCCCTCTTTGACTCTCGCTCTTATCTCCTCGAACATATACGGGTCGATCTCCTCGACCCATTTATAGTACGATGCCGACGAGCAGGTGAACACAAAATCCGGATATTCGTTGAGCCTGTCGAGCGCGCTGCGGAAGGTCTGAAGCACCTCCCCGCACCCCTCCTGCCAACGCCAGAGCCAAATGGGGTCAAGGTGTGCGTTGCCTATAAGATGAACTTTCGGTTCATTCGACATATATTTTTCCTCCTCGAAGAATTTGTTCTGTTTTATTACGGTCTCAGCCGTTTAGCCTGTCTATCAGCGGACGGGATGCAATATCGGGCGTGTATTTTTCCGACTCCTTCAGTGCTGAAAGCCGCATTGAATTCCACATTTCCGGAGCCTCTGCGATATCGACAAGCTCCTCGGCGAGCCTTTCTGAATTGCAGTTTTTTATTATGACACCTGTCTTGCCGGACACGACAAACTCGGAATTATATTTCCAGTCGCTCGCAATAACCGGCACTCCGGCGGACATAGCGTCGATGAGCGTTCCGGCAAAGCCCTCGCCTTTATAATAGGTCGGGAACAGCAGCGCAAAATATGATCTGAGCGTCTCGGTACTCTTGTCAGCTTCAATCGCTCCGCCATAACGGATATAACTTGGGAAAGACTTTTTGAGTTCCGAGAATCTTTCTTCATATCCGGCATCAACCTGCCCGAAAATATCGAGCGTGTATACGGTTCGTCCGAAATGGGCATTGACGCTCCTGACCGCATCTATCGCGTCTTCTATCCCCTTTTCTTTCATAACACGCGAAAAAGTGCAGAGCTTATACGGTTCGCTTTTGGGATACATAATATTACCCGGAGATACAATATTCAGTTCTTTAAAATTATATAGAACCACGACATTAAAAAATCCCCTTTTCTCAAGGTCGGCTTTCATTACGGCAGACTGAACATATATCGCATCGAATTTTTTCAAAAGCGGTGCAAGCCATTCATGTTCATCAAGAAAGGAGTTTATCCAACCGCCAATAGCTATATAATGTATTCTTCGGCGAAATATAAAATTATAGGTCAGATATAACGGCGTGAATAAACGAACTCCCCTATGGGCCGGCAACATTATCACGTTTTCACAGTTTCTAAACAAACCAAAAACCCGAAAACATATTTTTACAATATCCCTTATTCCACCGCAGCTGTCAACAACGGTCACTTCATCTCTTCCGAAATATTTTATGAGCTCTGTTGTAACAGAACGGGTTCTCACTGTCTGCCCATTCAGCAAATTTTTTCCTATTCCGAAATGACCACAAACGCCTACTTTTTTCATCAATCTTTCATATCCTTTCGCTTTCAAGCAAAGGTTCGCAAGTTTTCAGGAACATAAGTAAATAATAACAGAAATATTGCGTTTACGCAACACTCTTTAGACTTAATTGCCAACGGCGCAGGCAAAAATTTTTAATATATCACAAAAAAGCAACAGCCCCGAAGCAATTAAGCCTCAGGGCTGTCAATTGATTTTTTAACACAAAGCTACACACCGCACATGCTGCATTCTGTCAGGCGAAATCAGTCGTCAGTCTCCTCTGTTTCCGCCAGCTCTTCCCAGTTTTCGAGCTCACCGCATCTGCGGAGATATTCGTGTCCTCCGTCAACCGCGCATGCGCCGCATGAGCAGAATTTGAAATCGTGCACGGATTTGCTTTCGATAACCTCACCGCATTTTTTACATCTTATTGCATTTCTGATTATCTTCATATAATACACCCCTGTTATAATATATTTTCAACATTATTATACGTTACAAAAGTTCCGAAAGCAAGGTTTTGTTTTGCCACATAGATAAAATCAAAAGCCTCGAAGGGGCTGTAAAAAAACAGCCGACAAAAAAACGACTGCAAGCAACCGAAAAGAG
>CAVDWM010000002.1:0-111774 GCA_963612725.1 Faecalibacterium prausnitzii
GCAGTACCTTTGTACAGCTTCGGGGCAAAGAAACCGCTTTCTGCATCTAAATGCGGCAGCCCCCAAATTTTTACTTTTTGTTTGATTCGATCAGCTCTTTTATGAGTTTGTATGTGCTCTCGCCGAATCTTATTATACTCGGTCTTGTGTCTTCTTCGGGAAGCGCACCTGCGGGGACGAGGACCTTGTGCCCGTCGCATGTCATAAACTGCGGGAATGCCGCGTTCGAGGTGACGGTCGGCTGTCCCTTTGCCGTGAGCAGGTAGTATACGAAGTCGCTGTAAGCGTCACAGAAATTGTTGTGATCCTGATATCTGACAAACCATGTCGAATCCGGAAAAGCGCAGGTGGAAGCGTCAACGAGCAGATCCTGCGAAAGATATTTGTTTGTGCCGTCCGCCCCGAGCGTCCCGTCTATGGGTGCGCAGGTCGCGCCGAGCGAGCCGAACCTTGTGTCGATAAGCATATCGGTCTGGTCAACGCAGTTGTCGTATACCGGAATCGGAGCTATCGCATATCCCATGCTCACACAGACCGCAAGACCGTTTTTCTGCTCCGCCTTGAGCCTGTCGCCGAGACCGACCTGAACATTGTAGTGATAGTTGTCGGTGAGCTTTGTCAGGGCGGAATATTTGTCGCCGCTGTCGGAATAGAGAGCCTCTTTCGCGTCCTCGTAGTATTCGTCGGGTACAAAGCTCCAGACGCCGGGCATGGTGGTTATTATCTCCGTCAGACAGTCGTCATAGAGCGCGTCAAGATCCTCCTCGAGAATATTGTTGACAAGGCACAGCAGCATATCAACCACGAAAGCGTCCTTGAGCACGGAGAAGAGACTGCTGACAAAATCGCCGGTCGTGTCGCCGCCGAGGAATGTCTCAATAAACAGCTCGAATGCGTCGGCTTTGCCGGAAACATTGATATTCTTCGTGAACAGGTTGCCCACGAGCGTTATGCCCTGGAACGCGCCGCTGAGGAAAACGACCTTTTCGACATCCTCCGAGCCGTAGAGCGAAATGTACGAAGCGGCGATGCAGGTGCCCTCGCTGTGTGCGCAGATAACCACCTTATCGTGGCGGGTGATCTCCTTGACCTGCTCGATATACTCCTCAAGCTCGCGTGCGCTTTCGACGGGGTCAACTCTCCAGTCGTAGCCGAAAATATAGCGCCCGCCGTCGTTCTCCCCCTGATACTGCCCGTGGATATCCCTTTTGTGAATATCGGTGTCCGTCGGCGTCTGATATGATTTTGCCGATATTTTCGCGGTGCCGTCGGTGTTGCACATCATGTTGCCCATAAGCGTGAACATAGCCCTTGAGAGCAGCGTGCGGAACAGCTCGTGCTCGCCTGCGGCGAGAGCCGCAAAAGCTCCGGCAAGGCTCGGAATGGCACTGACTATCTCAACGGCTCCCATCGGGAAAACCGCGCTCTGCGTGCCGTCGCCGTTGTCGTGATAGAGCTCCGACCCGAAGCCGTGGATCATTATCACCGGTGGCGTATCGCAGCCGCATTCCGTGCTGTCCGCAAATGCGCCCGCCGGCAGCATTATGAGCATTATTGCCGCAAGAATGAAGGATAACGCTTTTTTCATGTTTGTTTCTCCTTATGTGAATATTAAAATCCGAAGAAAGAGGGCACGAGATAGGTGATGACGGACATGATTATCCCCGCGACAAGAACGCCCAGCGCAATTATCGGGAAGGATTTCTTTATTCTCATGTCGGTCAGAGCAGCTATCAGTGCTCCGGTCCAGCCGCCCGTTCCGGGCAGGGGAATGGCAACGAATACTAGCAGACCCCAGTCGCGCCAGCGCTTGACCTTTTCGCTGTTGCGCATCGAGCGAATCTCAAGCTTTTCGATGATTTTTGAAAAGACCGGCTTGTCGCGCAGAAATTGAAATATCTTGCGTATGAAAAGCAGAATAAACGGGATCGGCAGAATGTTGCCGAGATAGCATATGACGAATGCACGCAGAAAATCAACATGCAGCAGCTTCGCCGCTATCATGCCGCCGCGCAGCTCGAGAACCGGCAGCAGCGATACGATAAAGATTATCAGTTCGTTAGGGATCTTATTCTGAAAAAAGTTAACGAGCCCCTGAGCGAATTCTTCAGTCATATTCTTTTCCTTTCCTTTTCGGAGTCTCTGCGCCGTCAGTCCTTGGCTTGAAAAACTCCGTGCTTGTCCATGAAACGGCGGGCACTCTTTAAAATCGCCTTGTCGTTGTCAAATTTCAGCGTTTCAAGCGCCTTGTCGAAGCCGAGCCAGATATAGTCGTCTATCTCCTCGCGCTGAATTATCGTTTGAGTATCCTCGGTTTTTGCCAAAAAGATGGTTACGCTCTTTTCGACCTTTCCCTGAATCGTGTAGTCGGATTTTGCGGTGAAGTCCGGAATGATTTCGATGTGTATCCCGGTCTCCTCAAGAACCTCGCGGCGTGCGGTCTGCTCGGGCGTCTCGCCGCGCTCCATATGTCCCTTGGGAAATCCCCAGTGGGCGCTGCGGCTGTTCTTGATGAGAAGAAGTCTGGTTTCGCCGTTTATTCTGCGGCATACGACGGCTCCGCACGAGCGCTCATAGAGACACTCAAGGCGGTATGTGCCCTCGGGCTCCGCAAAGGCGAGCGCGTCGGCTATCTGGTAGCCGATAAAACGCATGTTTTTCGGCGCAACGACAAGTATGCCCTTGCGCTCTTCCTCTCTGTACAGCACGGCAATTGCACGCCCGTCAAAATGTCTGACGGGGTGATGAACGCCCATGATATAGGCGCCCGCAAAGCGGCTGTCAAACTGCCGTCTGCCTTCAAGAGAGCCGAAATTGAGAGAATATCTGTATCCGTACTGACGGTTCAGGGAGCCGACCGGGTTTGTTATTCTGACTCTGACGAATTTACCTAACAATGGTCATGCCTCCCTATATTCGGCGAGAATTGCTTTGTTCGCAAACTCCCCGATTTTGAATTTATGTTACCTATTATACTTATTCTGCCCTCTGATTGCAATAGCGTCGATATAATTTCGGAAAATAGCGCCCTCCGGCGAGCCGAAACCTTGTTAAATTTGTCGATATGTGATAAAATCAGTAGTAACCGATTATTTATCCCGGGTGCGCAGAGATGCATGACCCAAAAGGAGGGTAACCTTTGCAGAAAATACTTATCGCGGACGATGAGGCGAAGATACGCCGCATTATCAGGGATTTCCTCACCGCCAAGGGCTTTGAGACGGTCGAGGCGGAGGACGGCGAGCAGGCTCTGCGTGCTTTCTCCGAGAACGGCGATATAGCTCTGGCAGTGCTCGATATAATGATGCCGGAGATGAACGGCTGGGAGGTCTGCCGCAAAATACGCGAGACCTCGGATGTTCCGGTCATTTTCCTGACTGCACGCGGCGAGGAGTTCGACGAGCTCGAGTGCTTCGAGTGCGGCGCGGACGATTTTATAACAAAGCCGTTCAGCCCCACGGTGCTCGTCAAGCGCATCGAGGCGCGTCTGAAGCGCACTGCGGACAACCCCACCGATAAAATAGTCATAGACGGTCTCGTCATTGATGTCGTGGCTCATTCCGTCGTCTGCGACGGTCACGAAATTGAGCTGACACACAAGGAATACGGGATCCTTCACAAGCTTGCTTCAAACCGCGAGCGGGTTTTCTCTCGCGAGCAGCTGCTCGACGATATCTGGGGCTTCGACTTCCTCGGCGATTCGAGAACGGTCGATTCCCATGTCGCACGGCTGCGCACCAAGCTCGGCGATTGGGGCAGCCGCCATCTGCGCACGGTATACGGCGCGGGATATAAGATAGAGGTGAACTGAGCTTGAGCCGTCGGTCGGCAAGGAGAGATGACAGGATAAGAAAATCGGGACGGCGCATGGCACTTGAGGTCATCACCGTCCTGATAGTGCTTGCCGCGACGCTCGTCTCGCTGCGCCCCGGAGTGCTGCTGAACCATATCTATGCCTTTGCGGAGATACTGAATATGCAGAGCATCCGCGAGTCGCTCGACAATGAGGATCCGGAGTCATATGAATACTATCAGAAGCTCGCCTCCGTCTCGGACAACAACTATTATGTGATCGAGGTCTTTGACCCGGACGGCAACACCGTTTATTCAAACCGCGAAAAGTTTCTGTATTCCGGCGACGGCGACAGCGTGTATTACCGAACCGCGGAGAGCCTGTATGCCGACGGACACAGCGTGCGCGTGTTCAATCTTTTTGACGACAGCGTGAGCTTCGACGAATATGAGTATCAGGACAGCGGGGCGGGCGGATATTACAGATACCGTGTCGAGCTCAAAAACGGCGATACACTGCGCCTGTGGCTGCCGCGCTATCAGGTCGAGCGAAACGCCCATACGGCGTCCGTCCTGATGACTGCTTTCGCGCTGATATCCGCCGCCGTGGCATGTACTATCGTGCTCTATTCCAATCTGCGCTTCTCGCGCCCCGTTGCGGCGATGGCGGAGATAACGGAATCCATGGCGAAGCTCGACTTCTCCAAAAAATGCGTCAGCTATCCGCAGACGGATGTCCAGAATCTCGGACAGAATATCAATATACTCTCCGAATCCCTGAGCGAGACGCTCGACGAATTGCAGGACAAAAACGAAAAACTGACCGAAGAGCTTGAACACAGCGCACTTGTCGATGAGTCGCGAAAGAGCTTCATCGCCAATGTCTCGCATGAATTAAAAACCCCGATAGCTATTATTCAGGGCTACGCCGAGGGGCTCAAGCTCGGCATAAACAGCGACCCGGAGGGCAGCGAGGAATACTGCGACATAATCCTCGAGGAGACAGGCAAGATGAACCGCATAGTCATGGAGCTGCTCAACCTCGAAAAGCTCGAGAGCGGCTCATATGTCCCGACGCGTGAAAAGCTCGATCTGAGCGCGATGATAAAGGGTCAGCTTGCGGCGTTCTCGATGATGTTCAACGACAACGGGATAAAGCTTCTCGACCACATACCGGACGGCTTGACCGTCCACAGCGACGAACGGACGGTGCTGCTCGTGCTCCAGAACTTTCTTTCAAATGCCGTGTCGAATATCGGCGGCAAGAAGATAGTTTGTCTGACGGTCGAGGACAACCTGAACACATACAGAGTCAGCGTCTATAACTCCGGCGACCCGATAGCCGATGACGAGCTTGACAAAATATGGTACAGCTTCTATAAATCCCCGAAGAAGCGCAAGAACGAGGACTTCCATTTCGGACTCGGTCTGCCGATAGTCAAGGCCGTTCAGAAGCGGCTCGGCAGGGAGTGCGGCGTTGTCAACGAGCACGGCGGCGTGCGCTTCTGGTTCGATGTGGACAAGTGAGACGAGGTTGAACAAACGGCTCAAAGATGATATAATCAATCAGACGGGGAGTTCAACGCAAAGCGGCGATTCTAAATATGGGAGACCTTGTTATGGCTACTAAAAACAGAAACAAAAAAATAACGGCGAGGATATCGGCTCTGCTGCTTTCGGCGGCAATGCTCTGCTCCCTGAGCGCATGCTCCGACCCCGGCGCCGTGACGAAGATAAAGGGAACGCCCACCGAGGCGGGCGGAGTCGAATCGACTCTGCTCCACTCCGTCGGTGAGAAGGCCAATCTCCAGCAGGTCGGCAAATCCGGACTTATCGAGCTGCTCTTCGATGAGAGCACATATTCCGTCTGCGTCGCCGATCTTTCCCATGACGACAGCGAAAAGCTCTGGTCTGCGCTCCCGACTCAGGAAAATCCCGATGCCGCGACGGCGACCCTTGAGATAGTCGGCGGAGACACACTGTATAAGCTCAACACTCAGGACAACAGCGTGTCGTTCCAGAATGCCCAGTGCAGCTTTGCCGACGATGCCCTGAGCGTGACTTATATCCTGACCCCCGACAGCGGGACGGCGCACAAGGAAAAATACGAAAAGGACGACATAGCCTTCAAGCTTGTCGTCGATTATCAGATAAAAGACGGCAGCGTCTATGTCAGCGCGAAATATGAAAATCTCGTTGCGGAGTCCGACGCAAAGCTCACGAAGCTCAGCCTTCTCAACTTCTTCGGCGCTTATTCCGAGCCGCAGCAGGGCGACTATATCTTCGTCCCCGACGGCAGCGGCGCGCTCATAAAGACCGACACGAGAGACGATTCGTTTGACAGCGAACTGAGCTTCCCGGTCTACGGCGGCGACGCGGCGTCCGGCAACGCGAACAGCGGCACCGCAAACGCCCTTATTCCCTCATACGGCATGAAGCAGGGGAATAACGCCTTCGTCACAATAATCGACAGCGGCGACGCGATAGCCACCGTCAGCGCGGACAGAGTAAGAGGCGGCAACGACTTTTACGAAGCGGGCGTGTCCTTTGATATCACGCCCTGCACCGAATCAAAGGGAAATTTCTATATGAGCTCCGAGTCCTATGACGGCGATATCGGGCTTTGCATACGCTTCCTCGGCGGCTCGAATGCCGATTATACGGGCATGGCGGCGGCGGCACGCGAACAGCTGATAAGGGAGAGAATACTCTCGACAAGAACGGTTGAGGAGCAGGAATATCTGCCTCTTGACTTGACCGTTATCGGTGTTTCGGACGATACACTGCTCTCGTTTAAACGCCTGAATCTCAGAAAAGAAAAGACCTTCACCGACTTCGAGCAGGCTCTCGATATGCTCATACGAATGAAGTCGAAGGGCATAAACTCCATAAAGCTGCGTTACAAGGGAGCGTTGAGCGGCGGGGTGGATCAGTCGAATATAATGACGGCATCGCTGCTCGCCCGCCTCGGCACCCGCTCCGACCTCAAGGACCTTGCCGAATATGTCAATGCGCAGAACATGGAGATGTATCTCGATGTCAACCTGCTCTCCGCCGCAAAGGGGAATTCCTTCTCCTCCGGCAAGACTGCTGGCAGCATCTTCGGCAAAAAAGCGGAATACAACGCGGTGAACGAGACTTCTCTCGGAAAGGATAAATACGCAAAGCGGCTGCTCGGCATGAAGTATGTTGAAAAGTCGATAATCGAGATACTCAAAGACACAAGATTCTCGCAATTCACGGGCTTCTGTCTCAACGATGTCGGCAGTCTGCTCTACTCCGATTATAAGAACGGCTTTAACCGTCAGGAGAGTGCCGAGCTGATATCCGAGCAGCTCCCGTCGCTGACTGCCAATATGAAGCTTATGACCGACACCGGCAATTTCCGCGTCATAAAGAATGTCAGCTTCATCTCGCATCTGCCGACCTCAGCGTCGCAGAGCCGTTCGGCATATGTCAGTATTCCGTTTTTGCAGCTTGTGCTTCACGGAATAGTAGGTTATTCCGGCGAGCCGCTCAACTTCAGCGAAAATACCAAAACCTCGTTTTTGCGCTGCGTCGAATACGGCGCAAGCCTCTCCTATGAGTGGACATATTCGAGCACATATGCGGACAAAAAGAACGGCTCGGACGAAGACGGTGCCGAGGCGTCGGGCGTCTATTACGAAAACTGGATAGCCTCGGCATCCGAGCAGTATGAGCGCGCCGACGCGGCTCTCAAGGATCTTCAGGCTTCGCGTATGACCTCGCACAGCGAGGTTATGAGCGGCGTGTTCTGCACGGAATATGATACCGGCGCAAAGATATATGTCAACTATACCGACGCCGATGTGACGGTCAGCGGCATAACCGTACCGGCAGAGGATTTCATCAGAATCAACTGATAACGGAAAGGAGTATAACCATGCCTTATATCAGCACAAAAACAAATATCGACCTTGCAAAAGACAAACGGGACGCACTCGCCGCAAGATACGGCAAGATAATCTCTCTCGTCCCCGGAAAGACCGAGCGCTGGCTCATGCTCTCGTTTGACGACAATACTCCGATGTATTTCGGCGGCAAAAGCGACAAGCCCATGGCTTATATTGAGATGAGTCTTTTCGGCGGCGCGCCGGACGCCGTCTATGGCAAGCTGACGGCGGCTGTCTGCGAGGCGGTGTCCGCAGAGACCGGAATAGCTCCCGCCGATATCTATGTCAAATACGAAGAGGCGGAGCATTGGGGCTGGAACGGCTCGAATTTCTGATATAAAAACGAACATGTAAGCACGGCTCGGACACTTTGTCGATCCGTGCTTCTGCTTTTTTGCTGCATAAATTCGTTACCCGCAAATTGACCGCACGGATATACAAAAATACCAAATTTATGCGAGCTTTATATTTCAAGTTCTGTATTGACAGTACGAAAATATCAACATATAATTAAATAATAACAGAGGATGGGAAACGGAGGGGCAACTTTGAAGAAGCGCGATTTAACAGTGACGCTTTTATATTTTTTCGATACGGCCGTGCTTATACTTTCGGTCATGTTTTCCCTGTGGATGCGAAGCGATTTTCGGGTTGACGACTTTGCGCAGGAAATCTCCCGCGGCAGCTTCTGGACGAGCATAGTTGTGCTCGCCGTCATATATGCCTGCGTGTTCACCCTGTCGAGGACATATCAGGTGCTTTGGGAGTACGCCTCCATGCGCGACGCGTGCATTGTCGCAGTGTGCGCCATGAGCTCGTCGATAGCCTTCGCCATTATCCGCACGGCACTGGATTTTCCTTACCTTGCGCCGAGCGTATATATTATGGCGGCTCTGCTCTCGGGCGCGGGCGTAGTGGCGGTCAGAATGATAATAAGAACGCTCAGACGCAAGCCGTGGAGGGGCATGACCCCAAAATCCAACCGCAACAACACCATGGTAATCGGTGCGGGCGACGCGGCAAATCTTCTTATCCGCGAAATGAAGACAAGTCCGGACCTTGAATATTATCCGGTCTGCCTTATCGACGATTCACCGGAGAAAAGACGCAGCACGGTATACGGCGTCAAGGTCGTCGGCAACTGCGACAGGATAGAGAGCATTGCCGAGGAATATAATATCAAGACGATAATCTTTGCCATTCCGTCCGCAACTCCGGAGCGCAAGGGTGAGATACTTCGCAGCTGCTCAAAGACCGGCTGCGTTGTCAAGACGCTCCCGAGCATCGGGCAGATGATAGACAAGAGGGTGGGACTTTCCAACATCCGTTCCATCAATATAGAGGATCTTCTCGGCCGTCCGCCGATAAAGATAAAGCTCGATTCCGTCATGGATTATGTCAGCGGAAAAACGGTTCTTGTCACGGGCGGCGGCGGATCGATAGGCAGCGAGCTGTGCCGTCAGATAGCCGAGCACGCGCCGCACAAGCTCATAATTTTCGATATCTATGAGAACAACGCTTACGGTATCCAGAACGAGCTTGCGCGCACGCATCCGGAGGTCGATGTCAAGGTGCTCATAGGCTCCGTCAGGGACAGCAAGCGCCTTGATTCCGTGTTTGCAAGATACCATCCGAATATCGTCTACCATGCCGCGGCGCATAAGCATGTGCCCCTTATGGAGGACAACCCCAACGAGGCGGTCAAGAACAATGTCTTCGGCACCCTCAAAACGGTTCGCACGGCGGACAAGTTCGGCGTTGAACGCTTTGTGCTTATTTCGACCGATAAGGCGGTCAACCCCACAAATATCATGGGCGCGACAAAGCGCATCTGCGAGATGATAGTCCAGACCTACAACAAGCATTCGGACACCGAGTTTGTCGCCGTCAGATTCGGCAATGTTCTCGGCTCGAACGGCTCCGTTATTCCGCTTTTCAAGGAGCAGATAGCAAACGGCGGTCCCGTAACGGTCACTCATAAGGATATCATCCGCTACTTTATGACTATTCCCGAGGCGGTGTCTCTCGTTCTTCAGGCGGGAGCCTCCGCAAAGGGCGGCGAGATATTTGTGCTCGATATGGGTGAGCCCGTAAAGATAGTCGATCTCGCGGAGAATATCATAAGACTTTCGGGCTATATGCCGTATAAAGATATCGATATAAAGTTTACCGGTCTGCGTCCGGGCGAAAAGCTCTACGAAGAGCTGCTCATGGACGAGGAGGGACTTGAGGCGACGGCGAACAATCTCATACATATCGGCAAGCCGATCGATATAAATGAAGACGAGTTCTTTGCCGGTCTCGAGGAGCTCAGCGAAATAATGTATGACGACAATGCCGATGTGCGCAGAGTCGTCAAGAAAATGGTCAAGACATATGTCGAGCCCGCAACGAATGTCCCGACTGTCACCTTCCTGAGAAAAGAGGAGGAGACGGTGCGCGAAAGCGAGCGCATTGCCGCGCTCGCGGAATAAAGCTTATCAGCAGTACGGTTTTTGCCGTATTGCTGATTTTTTGTGCGTAAAAGCTGCTCGAATATTCAAAAAAAGCTCCGGTTTTTCGTTATTTTTTATATGACTGATATAAATCTGTTTTCAACACAAAAGACAGTTGAAAATTTTCGTGTATATTGATATAATTATAATCAGTTGTATGCGCCCGTGAGCGCCGCATATTTTTCTGGGGGGATAGTCCTTGTATAAAGGTGTCAAAAGAGCTCTCGATGTAACTTTTTCTCTCATAGGCACGGCAGTGTCGTCGCCGATACTTCTCGTTGTCGCCGCAGCGGTGAAGCTCGATTCAAAAGGTCCCGCGATTTTCAAGCAGGAGCGCCTCGGAAAAGACGGAAAGGTGTTTGAAATGTACAAGTTCCGTTCGATGTGCGTCGGCGCGGAGCATATGGGGTCGGGTCAGTATTCGTATAAGGGCGACAGCCGCGTGACACGCGTCGGAAAAATAATAAGAGCGACCAGCCTTGACGAGCTGCCGCAGTTCATAAATATCCTCAGGGGCGACATGAGCTTTATCGGTCCGCGCCCGACGCTTACATATCATCCGTGGAAGCTCGAGGAATATACAGACTTTCAGCGCAGACGCTTTGAGGTGCGCCCGGGAATAACGGGTCTTGCGCAGGTTCACGGCAGAAAGGCGATAGACTGGAACGACAGAATAAAATACGATGTCGAATATGTCGATAATCTCTCGCTCGGGCTTGACTGCAAGATACTGTTTCAGACCGTCTGGAATGTTTTGGCGATGAAGGATAATGACAATGTCGGCAAAACCTCTCAGACGAAGGAGAACGAAGATGCTTAAGCTGATGTACATAACCAACAGTCCGGAGATAGCCTCAATAGCGGACGGGGCGGGGGTTGACAGAATATTCATCGACCTCGAGCAGTACGGCAAGGAGAAGCGCCAGAAGAACTGGGACTCCGTGAAGTCGAAGCACGGCATTTCGGATATCCCGAAGGTGAAAGCGGCGGTCAAAAACGCGCAGATATTCGTGCGTACCGACCCGATTTTTGACGGCTTTTCGGATGAGCTTGAGGGCGTGCTCGCCTGCGAACCCGATGTTGTCATGCTGCCGTATTTCAAAACCGTCCGCGAGGTCGAAATATTCGTGAGGGCGGTTGACGGCAGGGCGACGACCTCTCTTCTGCTCGAAACCGGGGAGGCTGCGGAGCTGATAGACGACATAATCTCCGTCGGGGGAATTGATGAAATACATATCGGGCTCAACGATTTGTCCCACTCCTACGGCAAAAAATTTCTCTTTGAGGAGCTGGCGGACGGCACCGTGGACAGGCTCGTTGAACATTTCAAAGCGGACGGGATAAAAAGCTACGGCTTCGGCGGAATCGCCGCACTCGGAAACGGACTTCTGCCTGCCGAAATGATAATTCCCGAGCACTACAGGCTCGGCTCGACCTGCGCTATACTTTCGCGTGCGTTCTGCGATGTCTCAAAGGTCGGCGATATCAACGAGATACGCCGTATCTTCGACGGGGGCGTCCGTGCAATACGCGATTATGAAAAGAAATGCGCCGCCATGAGTGAGCGGGAGCTTTTTGAAAATTCGGCGGCTCTCAAACAGCGCGTTGAAGAAATAGTCAGCAATATGCAGCAGTAAAACGATTGGAGAGTAACCGATGAAAGTTTTATTCGTCGCCACGGTGCGCAGTCATATCGGGCAGTTTCATATGCCGTTTATCCGCGAGCTGAAGACCCGCGGAGTCGAAGTCGATGCCGCGTTCAGGGATAATTCTGCGGACAAGCCGGGGCTCGATCTGTCTGCAATCGACAAAACATTTGAAGTTCCCTTCGAGCGTCAGCCCCTGAGACTAAATAACATAAAGGCGTATAAAACACTTAAAAAGGTTATCGGCAGCAATAATTACGATGCCGTTCATTGCCATACGCCCATGGGCGCGGTAATCACCCGCCTTGCGGCAAAGAGCGCACACAAAAAAGGAACAAAGGTCATTTATACGGCGCACGGCTTTCATTTTTTCAAGGGTGCGCCGCTTAAGAACTGGCTGATGTTCTATCCTGTTGAGAAATATCTTTCAAAATATACCGACTGTCTTATAACCATAAACAGCGAGGACTGTGCGCTCGCGCACGAGAAAAAGTTCAGAGCCGGAAAAATATATAAGGTTCACGGTGTAGGCGTTGAGCTTGACCGCTTCAAGGCTGTGGATGCCGACGAAAAGGCGCGGCTCAGAGCCGAGTACGGCTATGACGGCGATACCTTCATTATGATTTATCCCGCCGACCTCTCGGTCAGAAAAAATCAGCCGATGCTCTTCGACGCACTTCAAAAAATAGTGCGAAAGAACAAAAATGTGAAGCTGCTTCTGCCCGGTCAGCCGATAAGGCTTGAGGAGTATAAGCGGATGGTCGCAGAGCGCGGTATAGCAGAAAATGTTGATTTTCTCGGCTATCGCCGCGATATAAACAAGCTCGTGGGCTTGAGCGATCTGTCGGTTGCGTCGAGCTTCCAGGAGGGTCTGCCGATAAACCTCATCGAGGCTATGGCTATGGGCAATCCGATAGTCGCCACCGATGTGCGCGGCAACAACGACGCGGTCGAGGACGGAGTCAACGGATATCTCGTCCCCGTCGGCGACAGTGATATGATGGCGGAGCGGATACTCGAGCTTATGGCCGACCGCGAAAAGCTTCGCGCATTCGGCGAGAACGGACTCGATATGGTCAAGGACTTTTCTACAGAAAATGTCAACCGCGAGATGCTGACGATCTACGGCAATCTCGGACTCATCTGAGAAAAGGGGCTATAATATGAGAATTCTGCATTTTGTATCGGATATAGGTGTTGCAAACGGCGTGATGAGCGTCGTGCTCAACTATTTTCGGGCGATGCCGGAAGATATAAAATTCGATATCATGTATTTCAAGGAGCGCGAGCGCGACAGGCGCGCCGACATAGAGGCACTCGGAGGGCGCGTGTTCAGAATGAATACGCCCGGGATAAAGAGCTTTGTTTCGTCCGAGCTGGACGGCTTTTTTGAAGAGCACAGGGGCGAATATTCGGCGGTTCATATTCATTCGCCGTATCTTACCTGTCTTATCGCCCCGAAGGCAAAGAAGTACGGAATAAAAAAAGTTGCGGCGCACTGCCACTCGACTCTGTTTTCGCTGAATCCCGATAATTTTCGCAGAAATCAGCTTTTGAATATGCCGACCCGCTTTTTGGCGGATAAGCTTTTCGCCTGCGGGCGCGAGGCGGGACGCTACTGGTACGGCAAGGACAGCCGGTTTACCGTCCTTCCGAATGCTATCGACTGCGCCGCATACGCCTTTTCCTCAGAAAGGCGCAGCGCAGCTCGTGAGAAATTAGGAATTGCCCCCGATACGCTCGTTATCGGTCATGTCGGCGTGACATCTCCTCCGCTCAAAAACCATCCCTATCTTATGCGCGTGTTTGCCGAGATAAAGAAGGAGCGTCCGGACGCGGTGCTTCTGATGGCGGGCGCGGAGGAGACGGATGAACTCCATGAGCTTGCGGCGAGTCTCGGAATATCCGAAAGCGCACGTTTCCTCGGCAGACGCTCGGATGTTACCCGATTGCTCAGCGCAATGGATATTTTCATATTCCCGTCGTTCAGAGAGGGATTGCCCGTCTCTGTGGTCGAAGCGCAGGCGGCGGGACTTCCGGTGCTCATGTCCGATACCGTGACGGACGAGGTCTGCATAACGGATAATGTAAAACGACTGTCGATTGATGCCGACCCCTCGGAGTGGGCAAAGGAAATCAAAATAATGCCCGACGATCTGCGTGCCGCCGCAGCCGAAAAAGTCAAAGAATGCGGTTGGGACATAAATAAATGCGCAAGGACACTTGTTGAGTTTTACGAAAGGTGAGAAAACAATGCCGAAAATACCGAAGGTGATACATTTTTGCTGGTTCGGAGGAGCCGAATATCCCGACCTCATTAAAAACTGTATGGCGTCGTGGCAAAAATATCTTCCCGAATATGAGATAATCAAATGGAGCGAAGAGAACTTTGATGTCAACTGCAATCAGTATGTCAAAGAGGCATACGAAAACAGAAAGTGGGCATTTATCACCGACTATGTCCGCCTCTATGCGCTCTATAACTACGGCGGCGTTTATCTCGATTCCGATGTCGAGGTGCTCAAGCCCATAGACGAATTCCTTGACAACGAGGCTTTTTCGGGCTTCGAGTCAAGAGACACGGTTCCGACCGCGATAATGGCATCCGTCAAGGGTCAGTGCTTCATGGGCGAGCTGCTCCGTGACTATGACAACAGAAAACTCATTCTTGAGGACGGCTCGATAGATATGACGGCGAACACCGTTGTGATAACCGAAGCGTGCCTGAAGCACGGGCTCAAGCAGAACGGAAAGAAGCAGACCGTCGAGGGCTTTACGCTCTACCCTCCGGTTTATTTCTGCCCCAACACGATAGGACGAATTTTCAATAAGCCTTCGAGAAGGAGCTACACCATCCATCATTCTGCCGGCACATGGAGCGATAACTGCAATCTCGACAGAACCACCGCGTGGAAAGCAAAGCGGTATCTGGCGGGCAGACTGAGAGCCGTTATCGGCACCGACAACATCAAAAGGGTGAAAAGGGCACTTGGACTTTATGACAAATAAAACAGGCATGAACGGCAGAAAGAAAGTACTGATAGTCCTCGATACATTGAGGCGCGGCGGCATTGAGATAGCCGCGCTGAGATTTTGCAGACTGCTCAATAGAGACGGCTACGAATGTACGTTCCTTGTGCGCAGGGGCGAAAATACGGACGAAACGATGGTCGGCGAGATAGCCGATATCGGCGCCGAAATAATAATCAAACCGCCTGCCGCGGACAACTATATCAAGGATTATTTTTTTCTGCTGAAAACGATGAAGGACGGAAAATACGATATAGTCCACTCGCACCTGCTGTTTTATAACGGCATAGTGATGCGTGCGGCATACAGGGCGGGAGTCAAAAAGCGTATAGCGCAGAGCCACGCAACGCAGGAGAACCGTTCCGCAAGCCGCATCAGAGGACTTGTCTCCGAGATATATAAGCATACTATGCGGCACTGGCTCAAAAAATATGCCACGGATCTTGTCGGATGCAGCAAAAAAGCCGGTATATATATGTGCTCGGAGAAGCTCTTTGAAAAACGCGGCTGTGTTCTGCCGAATTATGTCGATGCGGCAAAATATGAGTTCAGCCCTCAGCGCAGAGCGGCTGTGCGTGAAAAGCTCGGGCTGTCGGACGAGTTGATTATAGGTCATGTGGGTTCGATTTATTGGATAAAGAATCAGACGTTTCTCGTCTCGCTGCTTGCAGAATTGCTTAAAGCCGAGCCTGATTCGCTGCTTATGCTTGTCGGCGACGAGAGGGACGGCGGAGAAACGCGAGCCTTGGCGGAGAGCCTCGGTGTGTCCGATAAGGTGATGCTTACGGGGGGTCGGGACGATGTTCCCGATTTGCTCAACGCCATGGATGTGTTCGTGTTCCCGTCAAGGTTTGAAGCGCTCCCTCTTGCGCCGATAGAGGCGCAGGCGGCATCGCTTCCGTGCGTGACCTCTCTCGGTGTTCCCGAGGAGATAAAGGTCAACGATGCGTTTGAACGCATTTCTCTCGATGCTCCCGCCTCGCTATGGATAGAGAAAATACGCGAATTTTCAAGGCTTGACAGAACGGCGGCGGATCTCTCGAATCTGCTCGTCCGTTATTCGGCTGAGAGCGTCAGGGACGCGCTCTTGAATTTGTACAGCTTATAACAGAGGAGGGATAGCTATGTGGGTATATCTTGCGATAGTGCTGGCGTTTTGTGCCGTTTATCCTATCGTTCCGCGAAAACAAATAAAGTGGCTGCTCCTGGCTCTGGTGCTTGCGTTGTCCGTTATGGCATTCTTCATGGAGCCATATGAAACAGATGACATAGTTAACTATTTCAAACATATATCGGCGCTCAGAAAGGGCGGCTTCAGTCTGCTGCGGAGGAACATCGCAAACGGCGAGAACAATTGGAATTCGCTTCCCGTCTGCGGATTTTACTTCTATCTTATCAGCCGTTTTCCGGATGACGGTATGCTTCCTGCGGTTACGATATTTTTAGCCTACGGAAGTATGTTCTGGGTGCTGTGGAGAGCATCGCAGCGATACGAGGTGAATAAGTGGTATCTGTTTGTCGCGTCGTTTTTAATTCTTTCAACATACTGGTTCTACGACCTCTGCAGCGGAGTCAGAAACGGGTTGACCTTTACGCTTTTCTGCCTGTTTGCGTATATCGAATTGGTTGAAAAGAAATATAAGCCTATGTGCTGGGTCGGATATGTGGCGATGTGTCTTATGCATTCGAGCGGCATACTTATGATGATGATACGCATAGCGCTGCTGCTTTCCGGCAAGAGAGACAGCAAGCTTATGTCCGCGCTTGTCTTTACGGCGATGGTGCTCGGCGGAGCCGTCGTGCCCCGCCTCGGAGACATCACCGATATAGAATATCTCCAGCTGATTTCGGAGAAGGCGGAGAGAGCAACGGAAACAAGCGGATTCACGGGCGGTACACAGTATCTGGTCAATATATCCGTGTTCGTGGTCGCTGCATGCGTCTTTTTGTATGCGGATTATCTTATCAAAAAGCAGGCGGAAAAATACGAAAGCTTTTCGGATTATATGCGCTTTGTCCAGCTGATAATCTTTTTCATGCTGGGTTCGGTGACCTTCACTCTGACCTTCATCCGCTTTGCGCGTTGGGTGCTTCCTGCGGTCATTTCAGTAGTCTTTATGGTCGGTATGCAGGCAAACTCGAATGCAAAAGCAGATATGTTTACAGGCGGAAAGAACAAGTCGGTAATCAAATCCGGCATGACGCTGTCCTCGAACGAGCTTGTAGTCAATTTCTGCATGGTGGGTTATCTGCTTGTTCATATGTGGTACGCCTGCAGCGGAACGAGCCTGATATGGCTTCATTTCAGCTAAATTTTCAGATTTGGAGACGGGCATATGATAAGCGTTATAGTTCCGGTTTATAAAATCGAAAAATATCTCCGCCGATGTCTTGACAGCCTCGCGGCGCAGACGCTCGACGAAATAGAGATAATCATAGTCGATGACGGTTCTCCGGACGGATGCCCCGCAATATGCGACGAATATGCGGCAAAAGATGCGCGCATGAAGGTCGTGCATAAGGAAAATGGCGGCCTGCTCAGCGCGCGAAAGGCGGGATTTGCGGCTTCAAAAGGCGATTATATCGGCTTTGTCGACGGCGACGACTGGGTCGAGCCGGACACATTCCTGAATATGTACAAAGCCGTCTGCGAGCATTCGCCCGATATGGTGCTCAGCGACTTCCTCTGCGACTACGGAGACCGAGTTGAACCGAGCAGCCAGTGCTTTGAAGAGGGATTCTATGACCGCGCCCGCCTCGAAAAAGAGATATTTCCGAGAATGCTTTTCGGCGGACGGTTTTACAGCTTCGGTGTCAATCCGAACTGCTGGAGCAAGCTCGTCAGAAGAGAGCTGATCGAAAAAAATCTCTTGCCAGTCGATGAGCGCATCCGCATGGGCGAGGACGCGGCGTTCATATATCCGTGCCTGCTTGATTCGCAGAGCATATCATGCATAAAAACGCCGACTTATCATTACAGAATAACCGGGCAGTCGATGTCGACGGCATATGACGAAAAACTAAAGGATATAATTCTCCTGCCGTATAAGCGGCTCAAGGAGAAAAATGCGGCCTCTGATTTTGATATATCATCTCAGCTCGATTATTATCTTTTGTATATGGTCAATTTCCTGCTTCGCAACGAGGCGAAAAAAGCCAATTCCCATTCAAAGCAGGAGCGCAGAAAGGTCATTGAAAATATCTGCGGGGAAGGAGATGTACGATCTGCTGCTGAAAACATAGACGCAGAAAAGCTGCCCGCGCACACAAAGCTGCTCGCGGCGGCACTGAAACGGGGTTCTGCATTTATGACAGAAAAATATGTTGACTTTTTGAGAATTTATTTAGGGGGAAAAAGATGAACAACCAACCGAAGATAAGCGTTATAGTTCCGATCTATAAGGCTGAGAAATTTTTGGACAAATGTATCGGAAGCGTTGTGGGACAGACTTATGAAAACCTGGAGATAATCCTTGTTGATGACGGTTCGCCTGACAATTGCCCTGCAATTTGCGACAGCTGGGCTGAGAAAGACAGCCGCATCAAGGTCGTACATAAGGAGAACGGCGGATTGTCCTCGGCAAGAAATGCCGGACTCGATGTGGTAACGGGCGAGTATTTCGGATTTGTCGATTCGGACGATTGGATCGAGAAGGACTTCTTTGAATTCCTGATAACAAATGCTTTAAAAGAGAATGCGGATATATCCCGCTGCGGACTGTATCTGGATTATGAGGATGATGACAGCTGCCACGATCAGGAGGTTCAGTATGAAACTCCGGTCGTTGTAGATAACAGGGGATATATCAATTCGATAATCGGCGGAGGATATGTCCAGGGGATATGCTGCAATAAAATTTACAGAACCGAGGCGATAGGGGACAAACGCTTCTGTGCCGAGGACGGAGTGTCGGAGGATATTATGTTCAATAACAGAATATCCAAGAATATAAAATGCGCAGTGTATCATGATGTCCCCAAATACCACTATTTCAGAAGGAAAAATTCAATCACGATATCCGATTTCGGATATAAGTCATTTTCGATAGTAAGAGCGATGAACAGCTTTTTGGCGGAATATGCGGATGATGAGGAGCTTTTCGACACGGCTGTCAACGGCTACGCCACCGCCGCGTTCACTGTCCTCAGCGGCGTTATAACGAACCGGAAATGCCTTGACAGATATGATGAACTGCGCAACGGACTTCTCGGATTCAAAAAGCAGATACTTTTTGAAAAGCGATATTCGTTCAAATATAAATTCAAGCTCATGCTTCTGTGGTTCAGCCCGAAGCTGTATAACAAAGTTATAAGAAAAGTACGCGGAGCGTAAAGGGTGATTTTATGAACGAGCCTCTTGTCAGTGTGATAGTGCCGGTCTATAAGGTCGGGAAATATCTCGATAAGTGCGTCGAAAGCATAGTCGGTCAGACATATAGAAATCTTGAAATAATTCTCGTTGATGACGGCTCGCCGGATAATTGCCCCGCCATGTGCGACAAGTGGGCAGAGCGTGACAGCCGCATAAAAGTCATACATAAGCAAAACGGCGGCGTCTCTTCTGCACGCAATGCCGGAATAGATGCGGCGCAGGGCGAGTTTATCGGCTTTGTCGATTCCGATGACTGGCTCGAGCCGGATATGTACGACTGCCTTGTGAAAAATGCGTTGGAATATGACGCCGATATATCGCGATGCGGATATTTTGTGGACTGGTCGGATCATACCTCATATGTCGGCTCAACGGAGAAAAAAATAAATCTGCCGGATGCTGTTGAGGCTCGCCGCGAAATGCTCGCCACTTATCACGGGACCTCTGCGCTTTGGAACAAAGTTTACAGAGCGTCTCTCTTCGAGTCCCTAAGGATAGACGAGAGCATGAAGATAACAGAGGATTGGTATATCAACTATATACTCCTGAGAAGAAGCCAAAAGGTCGTTTATGACGATATCTGTAAATATCACTATGTCATGCACGGCGATAATGCAACAAAGAGCTACAGCCGCAGCGGAAATATGGACATGCTCAAAACGATAAGCTTTTTTGAGGAGCGGGAGAACGGAGATGCTCAGACCGCGGAGCAGCTCGCTTCCGGCTATACAACAACGGCACTGACCGCCATGAACCATATGATATCTGCGGGCGACACACACTGCGAGGAATACAAAAAAGCCGCGAAATGCGTCTTGAAGTATAAAAAGAATATACTTCGCGGCAGCGGCGGCATACGCTTGAAATTGATGCTTTTGATTATTTCCGTGAGCCCGAAGCTGTATGCAAAAGTATACGGCGCGGCGTTGAAAAGGAAGGGGAGCGAATAATATGAATCAGCCTGAGCTTATCAGCATTATCGTCCCGGTTTACAAGGTCGAAAAGTATCTCGACAAGTGCGTTGAAAGCGTCGTCGGGCAGACATATAAGAATCTCGAGATAATCCTCGTTGACGACGGCTCGCCGGACAATTGCCCTGCCATGTGCGACGAGTGGGCAAAAAAAGACAGCCGCATAAAAGTTATACATAAAAAGAACGGCGGACTCTCGTCGGCGAGAAATGCGGGACTCGATGCCTGCACCGGGGATTATATCGGCTTCGTTGATTCCGATGATTGGATCGAGCCGGATATGTACGAATATCTTCTTGATATCGGCATGAAAAACAATGCGGATGTTTCGAGATGCGAGTTCGTTATTGAAGCCGAAAATTCTGATATAACTGTCGATTCTCAAAACGATTCTCAACTCAGAGTGCTGTCCGGCGACGAGCTTATTATTGAACTGGTCAACGGCGGCTACAACGAGGGCATAATGTGCAACAAGCTCTACAAGCGCAGGCTTTTCGATTCTGTTCGCTTCAAAGAGGGTATAACTATCGAGGATTGCCTGGCAAATTATTATATATATAAACAGCAGGTCACCTTGGTTTCGTCCTCTGCCGTCAAGTATCACTACTTGCAGCGCGGCGATTCGATAACCGGAACGGCATTCTCGGAAAAAAGCTTTGATATCCTGAAGGTACACGGCGAGATAATGAATTCGTCGGCGGATAACCCGAAGATATTCGAGCATTGCCTGAAGGCATATATAAGATACAATACAATTTATCTCAGAACCTGCATCGCGTATGAGAAAAAGTTTTATCGCGACGATATGAGAAACGAGGTCAAAAAATACAGCTCGGCTATACTCCATTCGCCGATATGCGACAAAAAGCTCAAATTCAGAGTGTTCCTTATAACTTATATGTTCCCGCTCTATAAGCTCATGGTGAATGTAAAATGCCACGGCAGGGATATCATAAGAAAAATAAGACGGTAGTGTTCCTGCCGGAAGGGAGGCGCTTATGCAAAAGATACTTGAAATAATCCGGAAGATACTTGCCAGAGTCAACTATTTTCTTTTGATTTGGAAGCTTATATTTTCAACCGCTTTTAAAAAGATTAAATATCGTGACAAGTTTAAATTCCTTTTGATAACTCCGGAGCACTGCAATCTTGGCGACCACGCTATAGCCGCAGCCGAAAAGGCTCTTTTCAAGGATTTTTTTCTGTTTGAAATAACCGAAAGAAGCTTGAATAAATTTTTCAAGTATTTTGGACATAGCTTGAGCTTAAAGCTTCTGTTCGGGAAAAGCGACATACTGATTAACGGCGGAGGATTTATCGGTACTATCTGGCCGTACACCGATACTTTGGTGCAGCAAATTATAGAGCTTCTTCCGCACAGCAGGATAGTGCTTCTGCCCAACACGGTTTTCTTCTCCGATGGCGAAGCGGGCAGAAAGTGGCTGGAGGATGCCCGAAAGGTCTATAATTCACATAAAAATGTTACCGTTTGCACAAGAGAAAAGTTCTCCTATGACAATGCACTCCTTTTGCTCGACGACCACAGCAGAGTGAAGCTCATTCCGGATATGGTGCTGTCGCTCGACGAGTGCCGCGAGGGGAGAGAGCGCAGCGGCGCGGTTCTCTGTTTGAGAAAGGACCGCGAAAAAACAATGGATGATGCCGACAGCGCAGAGATTTATAATTGGACAAACAAGGTCTTTGGCGGCGTCAAAGAGGCAGATATGTGTCGCGATTACGATGTGCCGCCGAAGAACCGCCTTGTTGAGCTCGAAAAACAGTTTGAAGCATTCAGAGAAGCCGAGCTCGTGATAACGGACAGGCTTCACGGAATGATATTCGCTGCGATAACCGGTACACCGTGTGCCGTTTTTTTCAGTAAGAGCCATAAGGTGAAAGGCGTCTACGACTGGTGCTTGTCCGATGTCGAGTATATACAAAATGTTGAGAACTGCGCAGATATAGCCGCTTTTTATGAAAAGGTCAAGGGCAGAAGCTTTGACTATGACAATACCGCATTGAAGCCGTATTACGATGAGCTTATTGAAATCATTAAATAAGAGGTAAATAAATTGGCATCACGTACTGAAAAATCGACAAGAACCGCCGTGGCAAGTTTCCTCAATTCAACATTGGGAAAAGTGCTTGCATTTGTCTCGAAAACTGCGTTTATCAATGTTTTCGGGCGCGAGATGCTCGGTCTCAACGGTCTTTTTTCAAATGTTATCTCATTGCTCTGCCTTGCCGATCTCGGCTTCGGCACGGCAATGGCATACAGCTACTATAAGCCGATAGCGGAGAACGACACAAAAAAGATAGCCGCGCTGAATAAATTTTACAGCAAGGTTTATTTGATAATAGCTGCGGCGGTGTCCGTTGCGGGCGTTGCATTCGTTCCGTTTCTTGATTCTTTTGTAAATCTCGATCACGAGATCGAGCATATGTATCTGTATTACGGCATCGCGGTGTTCAATACGGTCTGCTCGTACCTTTTTGCTTATAAGCAGACGCTCATTACAGCGCATCAGCACGGCTATATTATCTCAAGATATACCGCTGTCACCAGCACAGCGTCTACAATTATGCAGATAATCATTATATACGGCACGAGAAATTATATAGCTTATCTCATGGTCGGCGTTGCGTTTACCATAATAAACAATCTGATAATTTCGCATCAGGCAAACAAGCTTTATCCTTACATCAAAGACCCCGGCGAGCCGCTTTCAAAGGCGGACAGGCGCGGGATATTCAACAACATGGGCTCGATATTTTTATATAAGCTCTCGTCGGTTCTGATAAACGGCACCGATAACCTGCTTATATCAAGGATGGTCAGCACCGTTGCCGTCGGCGATTACTCGAACTATCTTATGCCGATAAATATGATAAACAGCTACGCCAACATCCTCTTCTATTCATTTACGGCGAGCCTCGGCAATATGATGGTGTCCGACAGCAAGGAGAAGCAGTATCGGGTGTTCAAAGTCATTCAAACTATGTCCGCGTGGTTCGGAATAGTCGTCAGCGCGTGTACATATGCGCTCGTTGACGATTTCATAATCGTGTGGCTCGGCAGAGATTTCCTTGTTGATAAATACACCGTCTGCGCCATCTGCCTCAACTTCCTTCTGTCGTGCCTGCTGTATCCGATATGGATATACAGGGAAGCGGCGGGAATCTATCTGAAAACCAAGTATATAATGACTGCCACGGCAGCTATCAATATAGGTCTCTCCATTCTCATGGGCAAGTGGATAGGCATGGCGGGAATAATTTTTGCGTCAGCCGTTTCAAAGCTCGTGACTTATGTCTGGTATGAGCCGATAATTCTCTTTCGCGATCATTTTAAAAAGTCGGCTCGGGGATATTTTATCTCGTTCTTTGCAACACTGGTTATCAGCTGCGGTACCGGTCTCGGCGTGAAGCTGCTTGCCGATATGATCCCCCTCTCTGGCATACTCGGCTTTATAGTCAAGGGCATTGTGTGCTTTGCGGCAACGAATATTCTCTTTTTGCTCCTCTATTTCAAGAATCCGTATTTCAAAGAGCTTCTCGCAAGAGTCAGGTCGCTTATCGGCGGCGTTATGGGAAAGCTCAAAAGAGCTAAGTGAAAACAGGATGATAAGCGTAATAATTCCGGTTTATAAAGTTGAAAAATATCTCGATAAGTGCGTTGCAAGCGTTGTCGGGCAGACATACTCCGACCTTGAGATAATTCTTGTCGATGACGGCTCGCCGGATAATTGTCCCGCGATGTGCGATGCATGGGCTGAAAAAGACGGGCGAATAAAGGTTATTCATAAGCCCAACGGCGGTCTCTCGTCCGCACGCAACGCAGGACTCGCCAAAGCGTCGGGTGACTATGTTTTCTTTCTCGACAGCGACGATACAATATCCGAGAATTGCATTGAGCTGCTTGCCGATGCCGCACGGCGCGACAACAGCGATATCTGCATCGCGAATGTCGTCAGAACAGACGAAAACTGTGAACAAATCAAAGCTTTGCCCTTTGACTCGGACATGCTCCTTTCAAAGAGCGATGTGTTTGAACGCATAGCCCAAAAAGGCTCGTCCGCTTATGTTATCTCCTGCGGCAAGCTTTATCGCCGCCGCTTGTTTGACGGCATATCCTTCCCCGAGGGCAGACTCAACGAGGATGAGTTCGTGTATTATCGGCTTTTTGACAGGTGCAGCTGCATTTCAGTCAGAAAAGATGCCCTGTATTTTTATCTCAGCCGGCAGGGGAGCATCATGTCGGAATATACGCCGCGCAGGCTCGATGCTCTCGAAGCCTTTGCTGCTCAGGCGCAGTTCTTTTCGGAGCGCGGCTTTGACAAGACGGTGGAGGCCGTGCGCCGATATGCCTACGACGCGGCGGTCAATACTCTTCTTTCCAACCGTATCGGCGTGACGGACGAAAGCTTCAAAACCGCGCTTAGGTTTTATAAATCAATATGCGGTCTTTGTCGGAGCGACACGGGCGGATCGACATTCCGACTGTTTTTGGCGGCTTATCCGTTCAATCTTTTTTCAAAGCTGCTGCTCAGACTCAAGGGCGTTAAGAGGTGACTTCTGTGGATAAACTTCTAAGTATCATAGTTCCCGTATATAATGCGGAAAAGCATCTTGACAGATGCGTTAAAAGTATACTTTCGCAGACATATGGGAGTATAGAGCTTATTTTGATTGATGACGGCTCGCAGGACGCCTGCCCCGCAATGTGCGATTCGTGGGCGGGGCGCGACTGGCGCGTTCGCGTGATACATAAGAAGAACAACGGTGCGTCCTCGGCACGAAACGCGGGACTCGACATGGCGTCGGGCGAATACATCGGCTTTGTCGATGCCGATGATTTTATAGAGCCCGATATGTACGAAACCCTGATGAAAAACGCGCTTGAAAATAACGCCGATCGCTCAGGCTGCGGCTATTTCGATTCCTCCCGACCGGATGAAATTTCGGCTGATGATAAAATAACAGTGCTCAGCGACAAAAATGCCATAATTGCCTATTCCGCCTGCGGCAAGCACAACAACGTCTGGCGCTCCGTCTATTCCAAAAAGGCGATAGGGAAGCTTCGTTTCGACGAAAGCTTGGTAATCGCCGAGGACTGGCTCTTCAACTATGAGGTGAGCAAGAACATCTTCGTGCAGGCGGACACGGATAAGCAGCTCTATCATTACGAATCCGCGCCGGACAGCCTTATGAGCAGGCTCAGCGGCAATGCAGGCGGACACGGATAAGCGGCTCTATCATTACGAATCCGCGCCGGACAGCCTTATGAGCAGGCTCAGCGGCAAAAAGGTTATCGACCGCATCACGGTGCTCGAATATATCTGCGACAGCGAGTGCGAAAAGGCGCTCACACGCAAAGAAATTGCGGATATCCGTATGCGCGTGCTCATGTTCTGCGCTGAGGAGAGTATGCATTCCGGCATCGACCGCGAGCCGTGGTTCAGGCGCGAGGTAATAAAAAAGATACGCGGCGCCCTTGCGGCGTTTCTCGGGTGCGATGCTTCGGCAAAGCGAAAGCTAAAGGCGATAATTTTCGCCTTCGCGTGGCAGCTGTATTCCGCCTTGGCGCGTAAAAAATAAATAATATATAATATTGAGTGGAGGCATACCATGCACGCATATCTGATAATCGCGCACGATCAGTTCGATTTGCTTGAGAGCCTTCTCAAATGCATCGACGACGAGCGCAACGATATTTATATACACATCGATTCCCACTCAAAGCTCGATATCGGCAGGATCCAAAATGTTCTGCAAAACTCCCGCGTTGAGTTCGTTCCCCGCATCCATATCATATGGGGCGGATTCAATATGGTCAGATGCGAATATGCCCTGCTTGAAGCGGCGTTCGAGAGCGGACGGGAATACGACTATGTCCATCTCATCTCGGGAGCGGATCTGCCGCTGAAAAATCAGGATGAGATACACCGTTATTTCGACGCTCACAAGGGCGAAGAGTTTGTCCATTTCGGCGCACCCGAGCCTACGGAAAAGGAGCTTGAGCGCGTCAGGTATTATCACTTTGCCCTCGGCAGAAGAAATTTTTTCAAACGCCTTGCCACCAAGGCGGAGACGGTTCTCGGGCGAATACTTGGAATAAACAGAATAAAAGGCAAAAGGATACAGCGCGGCTCGCAGTGGTTCAGCGTGACCGGAGAGTTCGCAAAATATCTCATTTCGCAAAAATCATTTGTCTTTAAGCAGTTCAATCACACATATATTCCGGATGAATTTTTCGTGCAGACGGTTATGATAAATTCAGGCTTTGCGGAGAATCTGCACAGCAAGAAATTTGACGATGACCACGAGGCGTGCCTGCGCTGTATCGACTGGACACGCGGTCATCCGTATGTATTCGGGTCTGAGGATTATGACGAGCTGATGAATTCCGGCTGCCTTTTTGCCAGAAAATTCAGCGTCGTTCAGGATGATAAAATAGTCAAAAAGATAACCTCGGCCGTTCTCAACGGCTGAAAACGGAGGATATAAGTGAAGAAGCTTTACGAAGATTATATTTTTCTTATGCGCACCGTGCTTGAGGGAGGTCGTGCGGATGATTTCAACGGCGACTTTGAAAGCCTGCTGGGACTTGCCCGCGAGCACAATATGACCAATATGTTGTGGTACGCCCTGCGCAAAAACAGGAACGTTCCGACAAATATCGTCACACAGCTTCAGAGCAGCCACAATATGCTCATGTTCAAGTGCGCCAATCAGAAGATGACGCGCGGCGAGCTCGAAAATCTGCTCTCGTCTGCGGGCATAAAGCACATTTTTCTCAAAGGCGCGGATGTCGCACAGCTCTATCCGTCCGAGGATATGCGCGAGATGGCGGATATAGATGTCTATGCCGACATCGACAGCCACGAGAGGATAAAAGACGCTCTTTTGCAGGCGGGATACGGCTTTGAGGGACATAAGGGACACCACGATGTTTTCCGCCGCGACCCGTTTGTCTCGGTCGAGGTTCACGAATCCGTGCTCGACCATCAGCGCGAGACGGGGCTTGACGCATACTTCGCGCCGCCGTGGCAGCATACCTGCGGCGATGGCTTTGAATATCGCTTCGACCCGAGCGAGAACTATATCTTCCTTATGGGGCATCTTTTCGGTCATTTTCATCAGGGCGGCGTCGGCGTCAGGTTCTTTGCCGATATGGCGCTCTATATGAAAAAATACGGGGACGAGCTCGATTGGGTGAAGATAAATTCCGTCTTTGAGCAGTATAACCTGAGTGAGGTTATGAACAATCTCAGAGCGCTTGCGCTTCACTGGTTCGGCTGCGAGCCGGAGAGCGAGCTTCTCGATGAGATGGGCGAATATGTTTTTGAATCCGGAAGCTACGGCAGGACTGCCAATATGGTCATGTACCTTGCAAATGAGGACGGCAACAATTCTTTCTTCGCGGCTGTCAGGCGCAAGCTGTTCATATCCTCGTCCGAGATGCGCCGCCGCAGCAAGACGGTTGACAGATTTCCGGTGCTTTTGCCGATAGCCTATGCCGTCAGAGCAGTTAAAATAATATTCACTCAGTTCCGCGAGCTTCGTTCGTGGATGCGCGGAGTGAAGAGCGCAGACAGCGAAGCTGTCAAAAAATATAAGGAAATGATGCGCCGCTTTGGTGTAAAGTAAGAAAAAGTAAAAATAACTTGATAAACTGCGCCGCTGCATGTATAATTATAGTGTTATACATATACGTGCGCACCGAGAGGGGATTGCTAATGGAAAAACTGAAAACATTTGATGTTGACCTTAAACGCCTGTTCTTTGAGGTACTCAAAAGACTTTGGCTGATACTGCTTGTCGGCATTATCTGCGGTTCCGGCATGTTTATCTATGCCAAGTTCTTCATAACTCCGCAGTATAAGGCGACAGCGACCATCTATATCCAGAACTACACCGGCGAGAATGACAAAAAAATATATTCCTCCGACCTCAGCGCGTCCCAGAATCTTGTTACCACATATCAGGGACTGCTCACGAGCGACAATGTTCTCAACAGAGTCAAGGAGAAGCTCGGAGACAACTACAATGTCGATGCCATCCGCGCATCATTCACTGCCGAGGCTGTTGAGGATACGCCTATACTTAAAATATCCGTCAGCAACAACGACCCGGAGGAGTCTGCGAAGATAGTCAACGAGATAGCCAAGGTCGCTCCCGATGCCATAATGAACCTCGTTGAGGGAAGCTCGGTCAAGGTCGTTGACCTTGCGCGTGTGCCTACGGGAATATCGTATCCCTCCTATAAGAAGCTTGCGCTTATAGGCTGCGTCATAGGAGCGGGTCTTACCCTGGCAATAATCGTTCTGCTCGTTCTTTTCAATTCCTATATTGAGGGCGAGGATGACATATCCAAGCTCTTCGATGCTCCCGTCGTCGGCAAGATACCGGATTTCACTCTCTATGACGACAACGGCGAAAGAAAGAAAGGCTTCTTTCAGAAGAAAGGGGGCGCGTCCAAGTGAAGCTCATAAGAAAAAAGCACAAGGTGAACGATCACCATTCTCCGTCCGAGCGTAAATATATCCTCGGTGACAATACCAGCTTCATAGTCGATGAGGCATACAATACCATGCGAAGCAACATCGTCTTCTCAATGCCCGGCAAGGGATGCAAGGTTGTTGAATTCACGAGCTGCGGCATGAGCGACGGCAAGAGCATAAACGCACTCAACACCGCTATAACCTTCGCCGAGACAAATGTAAAGGTTCTGCTTATCGACTGCGATCTGCGCCGCCCGAATATCAACAGGCTGCTTGCCCGTAAGTCGTCGCCCGGTCTTACGAATGTGCTTGTCAACGCCTGCGCTCTCGAAGACGCCATAGTCAGAATAGACGATTATAATCTCGATGTTATATTTTCGGGCTATCTTCCGCCCAACCCCAGCGAGCTTCTGAGCAGCGAGGCACTTGCCGAGCTTATGAAGACTCTCAGGGAGAGATATGACTATATCTTCATTGACACTCCGCCCGTTGCCGCGGTTATCGACGCTGCGGTCATCTCGAAATATACAAACGGTGCCGTCATAGTCGTGCGCCCCGGCTCAACAAAGAAGGAGGAGCTTGTCAATGTCGTCAGCCAGCTTGAGTTTGCCGATGCAAAGATAGTCGGCTTTGTCCTCAACTGCGTCGGCGGCGAGCACGGCGGATATTATTATCGCGGCAAGTATAAGTACAATTACAACTACACTTATGCTTATGTCCACGGCGCAGAGAGCGCAAAGACCGCCAAGAATACAAAGAGCAGCTCCAAAAACGAGTCCCAGAAATCGAAGCAGTGAATCGGTAACTTTATGCTATGACGAACAGCGGCTTTTCTCAGCTTCTTGACCGCCACGAGCGCGAGGATTATAATGTCACATTGTCGGAAGCTGCCACAAGACAAATGATATCCGAAGAATTCGAAGAGGCGGACAGCATAGTCTCCGTGGGCTTTGACAAGTCTACGCTTGAAACTCTCGGCGCGGACGGGCAGCTGTTTATTCCGACAAGAAAATCCGAAAAATTTCATATGCGAAAGCATACCGCCTGCCAGCGTCCGTATTGTCACGGACACTCGTTCTATGAGTTTATCTATGTCCTGTCGGGCGAGTGCGTTCAGTGGTTCAGAAATCCCGAGCGAAAACTGACGCTCAAAAAGGGTCAGGCGTGTCTTTTCCCGCCCGGCACGGTGCATTCGCTCGAAAAGAGCCGCAAGGGGGATAATATAATAAAAACCGTCATTCCGGCAGAGCTCTTTGCAAAATGCGCCGAGGGCTTGAAAATCGAAGCTGAAATGACTGTGTTCGATAAAACTTCCGAGCAGGTCAACTTCATCGTTATGCGCCTGCTCGGCGAATATTACGGCGGTGCTGACTATTCCGAACGCGCTATTGAAAATTATCTCTCGCTGCTGTTCATTGAACTTCTGCGCGGCGGGAACAATAGAGACGGGCATCTTGCTGATGAACTTAATCTCTATTTCGCCGGAAATATCGGCTCCGCATCTCTTCGCGGCTTCGCATCAACGCTCGGCTACAGCGAAAAGTATGCGGGACGCATGATAAAAGAACATCTCGGCGCGAGTTTTTCGGAATTATTGCTGTCCTATAAGCTGCGAAAGGCGGTTCAGCTTATAGAAGACACCGATCTTCCGATAGACAAAATCGCCCGCGAGGCGGGGTATAACAACCCGTCCGGATTATATAAGCAGTTCTTCGCATCTTACGGCATGACGCCGAGCGCATACAGAAAAATGACAGAATAAAGTTTCCCGGGGATAGAAAAAAGCGTCCCCGGGATATTTTATATTTTTGCGGAATTTGATAGAATTTGTATTGAAAAAATACGAAACGGAGCGGTGTTATGAATGTCGAAAGAGTGACCCCGAAGTCTCTTGAGTCCGAAAAGGCGGCGAAATATGCGCTCGCCGTATGTGAGGAGGGACTTGGCAAAAGCGGTATTAAAACAAAAAATCTCGGCGGCGGATCGTTCGGCACGGCAGTCGGCGTGACCTTCGGCGATGGCAGTGAGGCGGTCGTCAAGTTCCTGCGCACCGACGGAATGCTCGAAAAAGAGACGCACGATTTGCGGCTTTTGTCCGAAAACTGCGGTGTGCGTATGCCAAAGGTTCTCTATTCCCGCAGCGCCGACGGCAGCATACCGCTCGACTGCTATATTATGGATAAGATCGAGGGCGGCACGCTCTTTATGTCATTCGGCAAGCTGCTTTATTCAAAGAGCGCGAAGTTGGCTTTCGCCGACAAAGTGACCGACGCGCTCCACGGCATCCACGAATGTCGGTGCGACAAATTCGGCGATACTCTGAACCCGCAGTTTTCATCCTGGCTCGAATGCTACGAGCCGTTCATGAATGATGTCTATTCGTCGGCAAAGCAGCTCTCGGAGGACGGACAGCTGCCCGCCAAAATAGTCTCGACCATGAACCGTGCGAGAGATAAATTTCAGAATATATTCTCTCAGCCCGTCTCCGATGCCTGCCTTATCCACGGCGATTTGAATGTCGGCAACATAATGGTCGGCAAGGGACTCCGGATAACGGGATTTATAGATCCGCTCAATTCCATGTATGCCGACCGCGAATATGATCTGTTCCAGTTCAATAACCTGACGGGCAAACGCTTCTTCCTCTGCGACACCTATCTCAAAAAATACGGCGCGAGCGAAAAAGCGGAGCAGAAGCTCGCATTTTACGCCCTGTGGAACGAGGTCTATTGCTTTGTAAAGGCGGGCACGCTCATTCCGTTCATCATGAACCCGCTTGTCAAAAACATGAACGCCGTGCTCGGCAGGGGAGTATAACTATGGCTTCCGTGTCGGCAAGAATAACAAGCGTATTGCTCAGCGCCGTGTTCCACTCCCGATTTATAAAGAACGAGAATATGAGCGCGAACGCGGGCGCGGCGGTAAAAAATAAAGTCAGCAGATATAAGCCGCCCAAAGATTATACTCTGACCCGAACTCCCTGCGGCGAGTGCTTTGTCGAAAGTCTCATTCCCGAAAAGTCAGGAACGGACACCGCGATTTTTCATATTCACGGCGGGAGCTTCAAGGTGAAGCTTATCGATCTTTATCGCCGCCTCGCGCTGAAATACAGCCGCGCCGCAGGCGGAGCCGCCGTTTTCAGCGTCGATTACAGAACCATGCCCGAATATATCTTCCCCTCGCAGCTCGACGATGTTATGTGCGCATGGGATATGCTGACGGCAAAGGGTATAAAGTCCGAAAATATTATAGTTGTCGGGGACAGCAGCGGCGCAAATCTGGTGCTCGCCCTCGCGCAGAAGCTTCGGGATTCAGGCAGAGCGATGCCCAAAAAGCTTGTCTGCTTTTCGCTCTGGGGCGATATGACAGCCTGCGGCGAGTCATATGAGCGAAACTGCCACAGCGACCCGTTTTACGGCATCGCAAAGAAAGAAAGCTTCAAGGATCACGAGGCGTACTTCAGACGCCGCCCGAAATATGCCGGCGAGCACGACCTTCTCGACCCGTATCTCTCGGTGTCATTTGCCGATTTTTCGGGCTTCCCGCCGACAGCCTTTTTCTGCGGTACGGCAGAGGTGGGGGAGAGCGACAGCGACACGGCTTTCGCCAATGCGCTCAGCGCGGGCGTCGATGCGAAGCTCTGTAAATACGACGGACTTTTTCATGATTTTCAGCTTCTTTCATTTTTGCCGGAGAGCAAGGATGTGTTCCGAAAGCTTGAATCTATACTAAAATAGAAAACTGCCGAATCTTTTTACAGGTTCGGCAGTTTTGCTTATTTTTTATGCAAGCTCTTTTGCGAGCGCGTCGAGCTGAGCCTTGTTCTCGTCGGTCATTGCGGAACGAATCGTGACCGTGCCGACTTGCTCGATATCCTTGCTGTTTTCAAACATCTTAGCCATATTTCTCGCGGCGGTCGGTGCCCATGAGCCGTTCTCGATGAACGCAACCGTGCGCTTCTGATATCCGCGCTCGGTCAGGTGGACGATGAAGTCGCGCATGAACGGGAATATACTCCCGTTGTAGGTGGTCGTCGCGAGCACGAGCTTTCCGTAGCGGAACGCGTCCTCAACAACCTCCGCCATGTCGCAGCGGGCAAGGTCGTTGACCGCGACCTTTGCGCAGCCGTCAGCCCTGAGCTGGTCTGCGAGATACTCGACAGCCTTTTTCGTGTTGCCGTATACAGAGGTGTATGCGATGCAGACCCCCTCGCTCTCAACGCCGTAGGACGACCATGTGTCATAGAGCTTCAGATAATCTTCGAGGTTCTCGCTGAGAACAGGTCCGTGGAGCGGGCATATCGCCGCAATATCGAGCCCTGCGGCTTTCTTGAGCAGCGTCTGCACGGGTCCGCCGTATTTTCCGACAATGCCGAAATAGTATCTTCTCGCTTCGCACGCCCAGTCCTCGTCTGCGTCGAGCGCGCCGAACTTGCCGAACGCGTCCGCCGAGAAGAAGATTTTGTCCTTTGCGTCGTAGGTCATCATGACCTCGGGCCAGTGAACCATCGGCGCAAATACGAACCTTAACTCATGCTCGCCGAGCGAGAGCGTGTCTCCGTCCTTGACGGTGAGTGGATTTTTGATCAAGTCTCCGCCGTAGAAGTTCTTTATCATCGTGAAGGTCTTGTCGTTGCCGACCGTCACGGCGTCGGGATAAGCCTCGACAAACGCCGCTATACCCGCCGAGTGATCGGGCTCCATGTGCTGAACTATGAGATAATCGGGCTGCCTGCCGTCAAGTGCCGATTCGAGATTCCTGAGCCATTCGGCGGTGAAGTGCCTGTCCACCGCGTCCATGACGGCAATCTTCTCGTCCAAAATGACATATGAGTTATATGCCATGCCGTTGGGCACTTCAAACTGACCCTCAAACAGGTCGATTTCGTGATCGTTTACTCCGATATATTTTATATCTTCGGTGATGTTTGTCATACCGAGCCTCCTTACTTCGTTTTGTTGTTATATTATAGCATATAAGACTCCGCGTTTCTATTGCAAAAACAACAAAACCGCAATTATTTTTGAACCTATATTTGCTCTGTATACTTGAAAAAAACATATATGTGGAGTAAAATAATAAAATACAGTTCGTATCATAGGAGGAAGGTACAGAATGAACGACGAGCTTTTGCAGATACCCAAGCGAATTAAGGAGCTGCGGGAGATCCTTGAAATATCGATAACCGAAATGGCGGAGAAGCTGAACATTTCCCATGAGGAATATGAGAAGTATGAGTCGGGCGAAAAGGATATCCCCGTCAGCGCGCTCTATGCAATCGCGGCGGCACTCGGCACGGACTGCACCGTGCTCATGACCGGCGAATCCCCGAGAATGGACAGCTACACTATCGTCAGACGCGGCGACGGAGTCCGTGTTGACAGATATTCGGGCTATTATATCGAGAGTCTCGCGTTCAATTTCAAGAACCGTCAGATGGAGCCGATGCTCGTCACGCTCGAGGAGCAGGAGACCGAGCCCGCGCTCGTCATGCATTCCGGTCAGGAGTTCAACCTCGTCCTTGAGGGCAAGGTCAAGGTGACGGTCGGCAAGAATTCGTTCATACTCAATGAGGGCGACGCCATCTATTTTGATCCGAACCTCCCGCACGGTCAGGCGGCAGTGGACGGAAGAACGAGATTCCTGACCGTTATCAACGAATAAAACTGCGACGCTCCCGAAAGGAAAAGGAAAATGGACGATATAATCAAACGCTTCTGTCCTCGCTATGACTTTGACAGCTATGAGGACATGAAGCAGAATTTCAAAATAAATGTGCCCGATGATTTCAATTTCGGCTTCGATGTTGTTGACGCGTGGGCGGATATCGAGCCCGAGAAGCTCGCCCTCGTCTGGACGAACGACGCCGGCGACATGGCGCGATATACATTTAAAGATATAAAAGACAACAGCAACAGGGCTGTCAATTTCCTGCTCGAAAAGGGAATAAAGAAGGGCGACATCGTTATGCTCGTCTTGAAGCAGCGCCCCGAGGTCTGGTTTATCATAACCGCGCTCCACAAAATCGGCGCGATAGTTATTCCCGCGTCGTTCCAGCTGATGAAGAAGGACTATGTCTACCGCATCAACGCGGCGGGCGTTAAAATGCTTATAACCGTCGGCGACGACGATGTTGTTCAGCATGTCCGCGACTCTCTGCCCGAGTGCCCGAACCTCGAATATTATGTTACCGTCGGCGACAAGCCCGTTGACGGCGCAATAGATTACCGCTCCGTTATCGGCGGCTATCCGACCGAGTTCGAGCGCCCGACCGATCCCGAAAGGAGAACGGTTGTCACCGATACGGCTCTGCTCTATTTCTCATCCGGCACGAGCGGAATGCCAAAGATGGTGCGCCACGATTTCTCCTCCGCCCTCGGTCAGATAACGACCGCGAGATATTGGCAGTGCGTCAAGGAGAACAAGATACATATGACCCAGACCGATTCCGGCTGGGCGAAGTTCGCATGGGGCAAAATATACGGTCAGTGGATATGCGGCGCGGCTGTCGGCGCATATGACACCGAGAAGTTCCACCCGATCGATATGATTGAGGCCATGGAGCGCATTCATCCGAGCACCTTCTGCGCCCCCGCGACCATATACCGCTTCCTGATAAAAGAGGATCTTTCAAAATACGATTTCAGCTATATCGAGCACGCCTGTCTCGCGGGCGAGCCGCTCAATCCCGAGGTGTTTCATCAGATAGAGCGATTGACGGGCATGAGGATATACGAGGGCTTCGGTCAGAGTGAATCCTCCGTCCTGCTCGCAAACTATCCGTGGGTCGAGATAAAGCCCGGCTCAATGGGCAAGCCCGCGCCCGGCTATGATATCGCGTTGCTCGACGAAAACGGCGTGGAGTGCGAGGACGGTATGGTCGGCTCCATCTGCATCAGAGTCGATAGGGGACATCCGACCGGACTCTTCCGCGACTACTGGAAGGACGACGGCGCGATGGAGAAGAGCTTCAAATTCGGCTACTATAACACCGGCGACACCGCATGGCGCGACGGCGACGGCTACTATTGGTTTGTCGGCAGAAACGACGATGTTATCAAGTGCTCCGGCTACCGCATCGGTCCGTTTGAGGTCGAGAGTGCGCTGATGGAGCATCCGTCCGTGCTTGAGTGCGCGGTCACCGCCCTGCCGCATCCTGACAGGGGACAGGTCGTCAAGGCAACTATCGTCCTCGCCAAGGGCTATGAGCCGAGCGACGAGCTTGTCAAGGAGATACAGAACCATGTCAAGCACGCCACGGCGCCGTATAAATATCCCCGCGTCGTTGAGTTTGTCAGAGAACTTCCCAAGACCAACAGCGGCAAGATAATGAGAACCGCCATCCGCGCCGCAGATATGCAAAAGCTCCAAAATGAAGGCAAATAAATATAACAAAAACAGCACAGCCCCGTCGGTTATCCGACGGGGCTGTACATTCGCGCTAAAACAAGTCAGTGCTTCTTTCTGCTCAATATGTATATCATGATCCCTATCAAAGCGACGATGCATTCAGTTGCCGGATAAGCGCACCATACGCCGGTCATTTTAAAAAGTGAAGAGAGCAAAAACGCCATCGGGACAAGAATGAAAAATCCGCGTGACAGCGAGATGACCTGAGCCGGAGCGGGTCTTTCCGTGGAAATGAAATAAGTGGAAAGGACGATGTTCAGTCCGATGAATGGGCAGGCGATAAAATACAGCTTCAGCCCATTTACCGCAAGGGACTGGAGCACTTCGTTTTTCTCGCTGTTGAATATATGAGCGAGCTGCGGAGCGCAGAAATATATGATTGAATAAATCACGCCGGATATAATCAGCATTGTAATCATAGCGTATCTCAGAATTGATTTTACATTCGCGCCGTTTTTCTCTCCGTGGTTCCGGCTTATAATCGGCTGAATGCCTTGCGATAAGCCTGTGTATATCGCAACAACCACAAGTGAAATTACCGTAATAACGCCGAAGGCCGCCACACCTGTGTTCCCCTCCAAACGGAGAATGATGAAATTGAAAAGGAACATGACGATGCCGGATGTAACTTCCGTCAGGAACGGCGGAACACCGCATGAGGTAATTGCCCATATGCTGTTCCCGTGCGGTGCGGATTTTATAAAGTGGAACTTGTTCTTCCTGCGGATGAAGTAAGGCGACAAAACCGCAAGGCTGATAACGGGAGCCAACCCTGTGGCAAAAATCGCTCCGAATATGCCCATGTCCAGCGGGAAGATAAATATATAGTCAAGAACAACATTAGACAGACTTCCTGTGATCATTGCCGCCATAGAAAGCGACGGATTGCCGTCGTTTCTCACAAAGCATTGCAAAAGATTGTTTGATAAAAATGCGGGCGCAAAGAGCAGCATTACCCGCAGATAAGTGTTTGTCATTGCGAATACGGTATCATCTGCGCCCAGCAGTCTCACGATCGTCCCCGAAAAAAACAATCCCGCGACCAAAAACAAAGCCGCAAAAATAGCCGAAAGATAGATTGCATTTACGAAAATACGGTTTGCTCCGTCATCTTCGCGGCGGCTCTTCAGGATAGAATACCGCGTGCCGCCGCCCATGCCGATCATAAGTCCCGTTCCGTTCATAAGACAGAATACGGGAAACGCAAGGTTGAGAGCAGTAACCCCGTCTGCGCCCAATTTGGCTGAGACAAAAAATGTGTCTGCCAAGGTGTAGCAGGAATAGGCTATCTGTCCCAAAATATTCAGCGACACATATTTCAGAAAAATTTTAAAAACGCTTGTGTTTCTCATATTTCCTCCGGATTGTTGATTAATAATTTGTGTAGTTTCGCATTTATTCGGTCTGAAAACAAAAAACGCACCCGTACACAAATAGCCTTTGTGTACGGGTGCGTTTCAAACCGTAATCAAATTATAGCACGAAGCAGTATGAAAATCAATTCATATGCAATTATACTTCTTTAACTCTCGCCGCTATAAACATCACCAATATCAAAATAATCTGAACACATATTATAAAGCCGAACGAGCAGGCAAAAAGCCCGCATATCCACAGTGTAGGATATGTCTTTCTGCTCCTTCTCGTGATAAAAGAGATAATCACGCCGACAAATGAGAGTATCGGTTCCGCAATTATAACATCGATATATTTTGGCGCGTGTTTTGCGCTGTAAAAATAAAGCGCAAAAGCAAATAATGAGAGTATGCCGAGTATGAGCGGCATTGCGATGAATATTTTGCTTTCGGATATTTTATTCTTCATTGCCTGTTTTGAGCTTTTTCACATCTTCTCAAACCGCTCAACCTCCGTCACGAACAGAGTTGCGCCGCCGACCTTGACCTTTCTGTCCTCGGTCTGCTCGGTGCGGGTCTTGCAGTTTCTGTTTATCAGCTCAACCGCCTGAGCGAGCTTGTCGTCGTCAACGCCGATGAGAAGAGTCATGTTGCTGCTGCGCAGGAATCCGCCGGAGGTCGGGATTTTCGTGAAGGAATATCCCGCTTCCCTGAGCGCGTCGCAGACGGGGTTGAGGTCTTTTTTGCCGATAACCGCTGTTATAAGTTTCATGTCAAAAGCTCCTTTCGTGGGTTCTGTTTATGCCTTGAGAAATTCGCAGAGGAAGCGCGTGCCGTTCTCCATGTCCTTTATCGAGATGTTCTCCGCCGTCGTGTGAACGTCGCGCATACCCGTGCCGATGTTGACAACGGCGATGTCGTGCAGTGCGATGTTTGAAGCGTCGCAGCCGCCGAGAGTTTTGGAGAGATACGGGCGGATGCCCGCCGCCTCGTATGCCGCGAAAATGTCCTTTATGAACTGCGACTCGGGGTCAACCGTGAACGCGCCGGAGTGGCGTTCGCTGTCGTATTCAAACGCGGTTCCGAATTTTTCGCACGCCTCCTTCATGACCGCGAGCGCGTCGGCGATGTGCTTTTGAACCGTGTCCTCGTCATATGAGCGGAACTCCATATCAAACGACGCTTTGTCCGCAACGATATTTGTCGCGCCCTCGGAGACGAAGTTGCTGATATTCTGCACGCTTATCCCGTCAACATGCCCGACGGGGATGTTCGCGACCGCGTATGCGGCGGCCTTGAGCGCGTGGATTCCGTTCTCGGGGCAGATGCCGGCGTGCGCCGTCTTGCCGAAAAATCTGAACGACATAACTATATTTGCCGCAGCGGAGTTGACTATCTCGCCGATGTCCTCGCCGTCGAGCACAAGAGCCGTCCTGCTCTTTATCCTGCCGTAATCCGCATAGCGCGAGCCGAGCATACCGACCTCCTCGGAGAGGGAGAACAGAACTTCAACCGGTCTGTTCTTTTCGCCGCTTTCTCTGAGCCTTGCGACCGCCTCGATTATCTCCGCTATGCCGGACTTGTCGTCCGAGCCGAGAATTGTCGTGCCGTCAGAAAATATAACTCCGTCGCGCTCAACGGGAGTGACCGCCGCGCCGGGAGTAACGGTGTCTGTGTGGCAGGAGAGCAGTACGCTCTCGCCCTCGCCGGGGAGATAGCCGTATATATTGAATCCGTCCGAGCCGCACTTTCTGCCTGCCTCCTCGTCGCGCTCAACCTCGAAGCCCGCCTCGATAAGCGCTTTTTCGAGCTTTACGCAGAAGGCGCGCTCGTGACCCGTTTCACTGCCGGTTGAGGCAAGGCTGCAGAATGTTTCGACAAGTCTCTTTGTGCTCATTGTTTTCCTCCGCTTTTTCGTGTTTTGTCTTGACAAAAAACATATATATGATAATATTTTAGTGTTGTCTCCGTCGGACACAACACTGTTAAAGGACGGCTTGAGCCGCGTCTTTTGTTCACATAAATAATACCACAGTTTTGCCGGGTTTACAACCTCGCAGCAGTGGATTTTTGTTTTTAAACCGAAAGGACTGATATTCATGGGATCGATATTTAAACTGACTGCGCTTGCGGGAGCAGCCGCAGGAGCATATGCGGCGGTCAAGAAGTTTGCGCCTAACATCCTGCCGGACAAAAACGCGGCGGAGGATATGGCGAAAAACGCAATGAACAGCGTCAGGCTTACCTTCCCGACCGATGAAAAATTCTCAAACGGCACGGCTCTGACTCCGCCGATGGGCTGGTCGAGCTGGAACACCTTCAGGAACAGGATTGACGAGAAGCTTATTCTCGAAACAGCCGAAGCGATGAAGGTGAGCGGACTTGCGGACGCGGGCTATCAGTATGTCAACCTCGACGATTGTTGGCAGTCCTCCATGCGTGACGAGAACGGCAGACTTCAGGGCGATTTTGCGAACTTTCCGAGCGGAATACCCGCGCTGGTGAAGAGTGTAAACGACCTCGGACTCAAGCTCGGCATATATTCCTCCAACGGAACGCTTACCTGCGAGGATCTGCCCGCGAGCCTCGGCAATGAGGCGATAGACGCGGACACGTTCGCCGAGTGGGGAGTCGAATATTTCAAATATGACTTCTGTCACAATGTGCCCATACCGATGCGCGCACCCTATATAGAATATATCTGCGTCTCCAATGCCGACGGCTCGTTTGAGACTACCGTCCCCGCAGATGACGCGGCTCTCTTCGGCGATGCGAAAATAATGGAGGACGAGCGCCTCGATTCCGGCAGATATATCACCGGTCTCTCCGCTCACAGAGGCTCGGCGCTGTTCACCGTTGAGGTTCCGGAGGCGGGCGAATATTCACTCACCCTCGGAATCAGAAAGAAGAGCAACAGCTTCAAATATCTTGAAGTCACCGTCAACGGTGAGGATAAATATACCACCACCGTTCCGCCGACCAAGGGCTTCACTGCCGACGGCAGACATCAGGTGAAGATAGCTCTCGAAGCGGGCTCGAACACAATCGGGCTTGAAAACCCCGTCGCTTCGAGGCAGGACAGCGCGGCTGTCCAGTATGCTAAGATGGGCAGAGAGCTTATGCGCGCAACCGCCGAATATGCCGACAGGAACGGCACCGAGGAGCGTCCGATAGTCTATTCCATCTGCGAGTGGGGCAGAAATCTCCCGTGGCGCTGGGGCGCGGCGGCAGGCAATCTCTGGCGCACAACACCCGATATCCAGGCTAACTGGGCGTCGGTCGTCGGCATATATGAGGTCAATGTCAATCTCTTCAAATATTCCGGCAAGGGCAACTGGAACGATCCGGATATGCTCGAGGTCGGCAACGGCGACCTGACCGCAGAGGAGAACCGCAGCCACTTCACCCTCTGGTGCTTCATGGCGGCTCCGCTCATTCTCGGCAACGATGTGCGTAAATTTGTCCGCGAGGACGGCACTGTTGACACCGAGAACGAAACGCTGAAAATACTCACCGACAGGGATATGATTGCTATTGATCAGGACTCGCTCGGCGAGCAGTGCAGAAGAATAAAGACTACTATTATAGCCGACACGCTCATAAAGCCGCTCGAAAACGGCGATGTCGCGGTCTGCTTCTTCAACAAGGGCAGCGACACAAGATATTTCGAGCACCGCATGGACGACATTGTCTGCCGCTCATATATCTCAACTCCGCTCGCGCAGGAATATGAGGTCTATGACCTGTGGACAAAGGAGACCTCCGTTATAAACACAACACTCAGCGCATTTGTTGAGCCCCACGGCGTCAAGGCGTTCAGAATAAGAGCAATATCGGAGTGAGGCTATGAATGATTTTGTCGGCAAAAATTATACCGTCCCTCAGCTTGATTTGAGCGTGAAGCCGGAGGATACGGCAGAAAAATATGCTTATCTCTATGAACAGACGGTGGTGGACGACAGCGAAAATTATCTCGGACACCCAGACTCCGTTTTGCTCAAAAACGGCGATATTCTCACCGTCTATCCTCACGGTCACGGCAAGGGCGCGGTGCTCGATAAAATAAGCGCGGACGGCGGGCGCAGCTACGAAAAAAGCATAGCCTCTCCGCCCGAATCGTGGAAAAAATCGCTTGAGACTCCGACCGTCTACCGCCTTGAATTTTCGGACGGCACGCCCGACAAGCTGATTCTCATCTCCGCCAACTCCAAGTGGCCCGGAATGGACACCCCCGGCGGCTTTAACTGCTCCGTCTCCTGCGACGAGGGCGAAACATGGAGCGAGTTTGAGAACTTTTATTCGCGAGCCGACGGCTATGAGCTTATCCCGATAGTCGCCATGGCGTCGCTGACAAGGCTCAAGGAGAACGGCAGATTTGTCGATAAATGGATGGGCTTCTTCCACGACGGCGATTTTTATAACTACAAAACCATCCTCAGCTTTACCCCCGACGGGCGCGTGCAGTGGAGCGAGCCGGAGAAGTATTTTGCCGCCCACAGAGATATAGAGCTGCGCTCGAATATGTGTGAGGTCGAGGTTATACGCAGCGATGGGGGAGAGGGCGACGAGCTCTGCCTCATCTCGCGATCGAACACGAAAAAAGAAAATTCGCTTATCTCGTTTTCCCGTGACGAGGGCAAAACTTGGTCTGAACCCGTCCATGCCCCCGCGGCTCTCAACGGCGAGCGCCACAAGGCGGACTACCTGAAGGACGGCAGGCTGTTTATAACCTTCCGCTCAATAGAGCGCGATCCGGAAAAGGTGAAGCTTTATTCCGACAACGGCGACTGGTACAGCGAGGGCTGGATAGCGTGGATAGGCAGCTACGGCGATTTGAAAAACGGCACCGAGGGCGACTACAGAATAAAGGTAGCCCACACCTATCTTGACGGTCAGACCGAGCCTGAAACCGAAGCAAACGCCGACACCGCCTATTGCGGCAACGTCGTGCTTTCGGACGGCACGGCAGTTACCTCGTCCTACGGTCGTTTCGGCGAGAAAAACGCGGACGGCAGCGACAAGACTTATATAATCTCCAAGCGCATCAACCCGCGTGACACGGACGAACTCGCGGGACTTGTAAAATAGAAAAAGGGCATCCGAGCAAATTTCCGGATGCCTTTTGTTTACAGTATGACCTTTTCTTCAATGAATCCCGCTATCTTGTCGGGGTTCTCCTTCATCCCGTTCTGTACCCATGCACGCAGAACGGCAAGCCCGCCGTAAGCCGCAAAGGTGTACATCATATCCATGTCCTCGTCGGCGCAGGCGCTGCACTCCTTCCACAGCGTGATATATCTGCCGCGCACAAGCTCGACAATATTTTCTGCGAAGCCCGGATCGGCGTTCTTTCCGAATATTATCTCACACGAATCCCTGTTCTGCGCAATGCAGCGGCAGACGGTCTTTATCATATCGCCGAGCGGGTCATCGTTTGAAAACTCCGTCACCGTATTGACTATGTTCCCGATAAACCGACGCTTTATTTCGTCCGCGAGGTCATAGATGTTTTCGTAGTGGGAGTAGAATGTGGCGCGGTTTATGTGCGCCTTTTCGCACAGCTCCTTGACGGTTATCGCAGCAAGGGGCTTTTCCTTAATCAGCCCGAGAAAGCTCTCGGTTATCATCTTTTTTGTCACGGTCACTCTGTGGTCATTTTTCATCGCCATACCCGCGATAAACAACAGATTGGTTAAAACTGTTGATTATCTTTCCTCTTTGCATTTTTTATCGGTTGAATTTCTCTCCTGATTTTAAGTATAATGAAATCAGACAAAAAATCAACACCGTGTTAAAAAAATCTATTGAGTGTTGGGAGGAAAATTATGGACAAAATTTTGACGGAGGGCTTACGCTTTCGTGACAGCGACGGGAGAGTACGCCTTTTCAACGGCATGAACATCGATGACAAGCTGCTCGGGCAGCGCCGCTTCCGCTATGAACTCGATGAGGACTTTTTCAAAAAATATGCGGCGCACGGCTTCAATATTATCCGCCTTGCGGTCACTTGGGCGAACCTCGAGCCCTCGCTCGGCTGCTATAACGAGAGCTACCTTGAATCGATAGACGACATTTTCCGACTCGCCGAGAAATACGGCGTGTATATCCTCATCGATATGCATCAGGATCTCTTTTCCGGCTACGGCGGAGTCGGTGCGGGAGACGGAGCGCCGGAATGGGCGTCGCTGACCGACGGCAACACACCGAAGGAGCACAAGGTGGTCTGGATAGAGGGCTATCTCTGGGGCAAGTGGGTTCACAGCGCGTTCGACCATTTCTGGAGGAACGACAAGGTCTGCGGCAGGGGACTCCAGGACAGATTTGCGGATCTCTGGCAGCTGCTCGCCCGCCGCTACGGCGACAGCCCCGCGCTCTTCGGCTTTGACCTTTTCAACGAGCCGTTCCCCGGCTCGGAGAGCAAGAGAATGTTCACGGCTCTCGTGCGCTGCGCACTCAGGGAGATAGTGACGAGCAGGAAGATAGACCGCAGGCTTATCGCAAAATCGCTCGTCAAAAAGGATATGCCGACCCTGCTCGACTGCGTGGGCGGAAATGTCGTGCGCGATATCATGAGCAATATAGACTCGCTCGTGCGCGAATTTGATTTGAAAAAGTATTCTCCGTTCCTCAATAAAATCACCGCCGCCATACGCGAGATAACGCCGAACGGAATAATAATGATAGAACAGAGCTTCTTATGCAACGGCGGCGTCAGCCAGTCCGTGCCGCCGATAACCGTAAACGGTGAGCGTGAGCCGCTCCAGTGCTACGGTCCTCATTCCTACGACATGACCGTTGACACTCCGCTCTATAAATACGCGAATGCAGGCAGAGTAAAGGCTTTTTTCGGCGAGATGGCGAACACGCAGAAACGTCTCGATGTACCCGTGATAGTCGGCGAGTGGGGCGGATGCAGCGACAATAAAGACACCTCGTGGTTCCCGCACGCCTTTGAGCTGCTCGATTTCTTCGACGATATGGGCTGGGGTCAGCTCTATTGGGATTATCACGGCGACGATCTCGATTCGCCCCTGATGCTCATGCTCAGCCGCACTTATCCCGTCGCGCTCGCGGGCGAGCCGATATCGGTGAAGACCGACCGCGAAAACGGCATGTTTATTTTGAAATATCGCTCGGATGCCCCGGGTGAAAGCGTGATATATGTTCATACCGAAGCCGATATCTCCTGCGACGGCGAAGCGTCGGTCATAGCCGAATATGACGGCGGAGCAAGGCTTTTGAGCGTCAAGACCCAAGCGGGCGAACATTCTATTGAAGTCAGGTGGAAAAACTAATGAAAATGAAGCTATGGGACAATCCGCGCCTTGACAGCAGGATAACCACACGCAATGTATCGAACACCGAAAAGTGGCTCGGTTATCTCTTTGCGCCGCTCGGTCCGTTTATTTTCAACGCCATCGTCTCGACCTATCTCAATGTCTATTATACAGATCTGCTCGGTGCGACCGCGTGGTGGAACGGAGCGTTTCTGATAATCTTCCCGATAGTGTCGAAAATCATAGACGCGGTTACGAATGTCATCATGGGCATCATCATCGACAGGACAAAGACGCGCCAGGGCAAGCTGCGCCCGTATATTCTCATGTCCGCGCCCCTGCTGATGATATCGGGACTTATGCTCTTCCTGATTCCCGATATGAGTGCCAACGCGCAGATGGCGTGGATAATGTTCTCCTACAATTTCTATTGCGCCGTGGCGTACACAATGTTCTTTATCAGCAGCAACCTTTTGGTGCCCAATGCGTCGAGAAACACACTCCAGCGCACTCAGCTGAGCGTGTTCAACAATATAGCAAACATAGCGGGCTCCGGAATAATCGTTGCGCTGATTTTCCCGATGGCTATAATGCCGTTCATCGGCGTTGACAAGACGAAGTGGATGCTCGTCATGAGCATCTTCGCCGCACTCACTCTGCCGTCTACAGTGCTCTATTATTTCTTCACAAAAGAGCGCGTCAGCGAGGAGGACGAGGGGATAGAGGAGCAGAAGGTCTCGGTCGCTCAGCAGATAAAAGCCATGGTGACGGAAAAATACTGGGTGCTGATAATGAGCTTCTATCTCATCTATAATCTGTGCCATATGCTCAAGAACATATCCCTGCCCTATTACTGCAACTGGGTGCTCGGCACCTACAGCGACGGTATAACACAGACTATGGTCTCCGCGCTCGGCGGTCTGCCGATGGGTATAGGTATGCTCATCATCTGGCCGCTCGCAAAGAGGTTCGGCAAGAAGAACATAACCGCCGTCGGACTTGTGATATATTCAATAGGCTCGTTTATCTGCTTCGTCGCACCGAAAAATATGGTGGTAGTGCTTATCGGTCAGTTCATAAAGAACATGGGCGGAGTGCCGATATCGTATATATTCCTCTCCCTGCTCGCCGATATACTCGATACGATAGAGTATAAGCGCGGCTTCAGGGTTGACGGGCTGTCCGGCTCGGTCTACGCCGTGCTCGCCACTGTCTGCTTCGGCATTTCGAGCGGCGTGTTCAACTGGGTGCTCGCAAAGACGGGCTATGTCGCACCCGTTGAAGTCAGCGCGGGAGTGTATAATGTTCAAAACGAGCTGTGCCAACGCGCCATAACATGGTCCTTCGTCGGCGTCGAGGCGGTCTCGGGTATAGTCCTTGCCGTCATGGTCGCGTGCATAACCGTCGAAAAAGGGCTCGACAAGGTTACCGCCGGACTCATGGAGCGCAAAAAGGCGCAGGCTGAAGCGGCGGGTATAGAGTGGATAGACCCCGTCGAGGCCGCGAAACGCGAGGAAGAGGAGACAAAAGCCGCAGCTCAGGAGGAGCGTATAAGAAAGCTTAGGGAGAAATGTCAAAGAAAGGGTCTCGATTTTGAGAGCGAGAACGCCAAATATCTGAAGCGGCACGGAAAATAACCGCCCGATATCGAGGTTGAAATCCCGTCTTGCGTATGTTACAATAAATTTAATAAATTATCGGGGGTGGACGCTGTGAGCAGGTCGAAAAACGAAATTCTGCTTGCGGCGTCCGCGTTCATTCTTCTTGCCGCCGCAATATCCGCGGCATTTGCCCTGCGGTTCTCTCCGAGCCGCGCCGAAGGTATAATTCAATATACCGCGTCGCATGGCGAGGGGATAGACATAAACTCCGCCGACGCGGAGGCACTGACCGCGCTCAACGGCATCGGAAAAAAGAGGGCTGAAAGTATCGTCGGCTACCGTGAGGAGCACGGAGAGTTTATCTATCCGTGGGAGATAACGAATGTCAACGGGATAGGCGAAAAGACCTATGAAAAGATAAAAAACGATATCTGCGCCGAATGACGCAAAAGGAGAGGAACGGATATGACAGGCATCTATAAAAAGTTCAAGAGCGGAACGGATATTCGCGGAATAGGCATGGGAAACGGCGATGAGCCGCTCTATATGAGCGATGAGTTTATCTCGAAGGCGAGCGCGGCATTTGCGGATTTTCTCAGCGAAAGGACAGGTAAGGCAGCGGACAGGCTCACCGTTGCCATCGGTCACGACCCGCGTCTGTCGGCTCAGCGTATAAGCGCGGCGGTCGTCAGGGGACTTGCTTTGCGCGGAGTCAGTATAATCGACTGTTCGCTCAGCTCAACTCCCGCCATGTTCATGGCGGTGCTCGATCTTCACTGCGATGGCTCCGTCCAGATGACCGCGAGCCACCACCCGGGCGACAGAAACGGACTCAAATTTTTCACCGTCGACGGCGGACTCGATTCGCCCGATATCGCTTACATACTCGAAAAGGCGGAGAATATCGAGCTCGGCGACGCCCCTGCGAAAATAACCGTGTGCGACCATATGAAGCAGTACGCCGCGCATCTGCGCTCGCTTATCTGCGAGGGCGTCGGCGCGGACGAAGCCGACAAGCCCCTTGCCGGTATGAGAATAATGGTTGATGCGGGAAACGGCGCGGGCGGCTTCTATGCCTCGGAGGTTCTCGCCCCTTTGGGCGCGGACGTTTCGCCGAGCATGAATCTTGAGCCGGACGGCAATTTCCCCGTATATGTGCCGAATCCGGAATCCTCCGCAATGACAGACAGCGCCGCCGAGCGGGTAAGGCAAACAAAAGCCGACTTCGGCATAGTTTTCGACACCGATGTTGACAGGGCGGGATGCATTCTCTCCGACGGCAGAGAACTCAACCGCAACCGCCTTGTCGCCATGATATCGGCGGTCATGCTCGAAAACGAGCCCGGCGCGGTCATAGTCACCGACTCCGTGACCTCCGCAGGGCTCACAAAATTCATCGAGGCGCACGGCGGCAAGCATATCCGCTTTAAGCGCGGTTATAAGAATGTTATCAACAAGCAGCTGGAGCTGAACCGAGAGGGTACCGACTGCCCGCTTGCGATAGAGACCTCCGGTCATGCCGCGTTCAGGGAGAACTACTATCTCGACGACGGCGCGTATCTCGTCACGAAGCTCATAATAAAAGCGGCTCTGCTCAAACAGAGCGGCGGCAGTCTCGACAGCTTCATTTCCGACCTCGAAGAGCCGGCGGAGGAGCTGGAGCGCAGATTCAAAATAGACCTTGAGGATTTCAAGCCTTACGGCGAAAAGGTCATAGCCGACCTGAAAGTGCTTGCCGAAAAGCGCGACGGCTGGCAGGCGGAGAAGATAAATTACGAGGGTATAAGAATAAATACCGATAAAGACAGCGGCGACGGGTGGTTTCTGCTGCGCATGAGCGTACACGACCCGATACTCGTCCTGAACCTCGAAAGCAACACGGAGGGCGGCACAAAAAGGATGCTTTCCGATGTGACGGAGTTTTTAAAAATATACGAAAAACTTGCATAATTTTTCATTTTTGAATTGGTTTTCTGAAACGGTTTGAAGCGACTGTCCGTGATATCGGACGGCCGCTTTTATGCCTGTGCCAAAAAATAAGAAAGAATTTAAGCGGTTGCAACAAAAAAACGCAATTTGTTGCATATAATTTATATAATTTCGCCGATGTCGATATAACAGGACATTTTGAACAATAATTATGGATTTTTTTACATTTTTTATCATTTTTTGTGACTATTGTTGTTTTTGGGCATCAAAAAAAACCGTTGCGGTGTTAGAATACACGTGGCAAACAGCCAACGAAAAAATATGGGAGATGATAATGGTGAAGAAAGTCAAAAAAATAGTCGCTATAGCACTCGCTGCTATATTAGTCGCAAGCATTCCTGCCGCCGTGCCCGCAAGCGCGCTCGGCAAGAGTATTTCATTCAGTGTTTCTGCAACCGCAGAGAGCGACAGAATCGCCGCTATGGCTCAGCCGAAGGAGGGCGGACTCTGCCTTGCGGATGAAGGGCAGACGGATTATGTTCTTGTCTATCCTGCGGGTGCAGGGGCGAGACTCAAGTATGCTGTTGAGTTCTTCGCAGAAACCTTTAAAACAATGACCGGTGCGACGCTCGAGGTAAGAACCGATGCCGAGCCCGCAGTCGATAAGGAGATTGTCATAGGCGATACCACCCGCGCCGATGCAGCCCCCACGAGCGAAGAGGCGGGAGCGGACGGGTACCGTATCAGAACCGTCGGAGACAAGCTCTATCTCTGCGGCGTCAATGAACTCGGTTCAATGAACGCAGTCTACGGTTTCCTTGAGGACGAGCTCGGCTGCCTTTGGGCTACCGAAAAAGAGGATTATATCCCCGTTCAGCCCACCGTTTGTATCGGCAGCTATGATACCGTTGAAAAGCCCGCCATGGCATGGAGAAATGTCTACGCATACGAGACCTCTCAGCCCAATTGGTTTGAGAAGCTCCGTCTTAACGGCATCGGATATTATGAGAATTCCGATAAAATCAACCAGTATAACCAGTGGGGCACATGGTGCCACAGCGTCCAGACCTTTGTTCCGGAGAGCGAGTATTTTGCGTCCCATCCCGAGTATTTCGCAATGGTTGACGGCGAGCGCAAGGCCAGTTCCGACGGACATTCTGCTCAGCTCTGCCTGACAAACCCCGATGTGCTCAAGATAGCCAAGGCGAAGCTCAATGAGCTTATAGAAGAGAATCCCGAGCAGATATACTGGGATTTCAGCATAATGGACAATAAGAATCAGTGCACCTGCGATGCATGCGCCAAGGCGGACAAGGCTGCCGGCGGCACCGGAATGGGCACTCTGCTTCCGTTCCTTAATGAGCTTGCAAAGGATCATCCGGACAAGTATATCTCTACGCTTGCATACTTCTATACAACTGATCCCCCGAAGAAGATAACTGCGGAGCCCAATGTTGTCATCAAGCTCTGCGCAATGACAGGAGATCAGGCTTGCTCTTACAAGGCAGGCACCTCTCAGGGCTCATATACATTCAAGAAGGCTCTTCAGGCATGGCAGAAGGTTACAAGCAACATTATTGTCTGGGATTATGTTGTCAACTTCAATCATCTGCTCCTTCCGTTCCCGAACTTCGCGGTTCAGAAGGATAATCAGGAATTTTATGAGGACAGCAATGTCATAGGCGTTTTCCATCAGGCCTCCCGCGAGGTCGGCGGCGAGTTCGCCAATCTGCGTGCATATGTGCTCGCGAAGCTCATGTGGGAAGGCAGCGACATGGATGTCTCTGCGGTTGTCAGCCGTTATCTTGAGATATATTACGGCGATGCAGCCACTTACATTGCCGATTATATGAATAAGTGCGCGTGCGCTTTGAGCATTTCGGTTCAGGATCTCGGACTTTATGACAGCCCCTATACTCACAGACTCGGATATCTTTCAAGCTGTAACATCACATATTACCGCGAATGCTTCGCAAAGGCCGAAGATGCGGTCAAGGATAACGCAACTTATCTTGCGAGAGTTAAGAAGGCAAAGATACCCGTGCTCTATGCAAGAATAAACGAGGATTCTACTGATGAGACGGGCAGACAGGCTGCCGCAAAAGAGTTTTTCGAGCTTTGTGACATTTACGGTGTAACTCAGTGGGGTGAAGTAAATTCGTCCATAGAGGATTACAAGAACGGCGGAATGGACAGAGCCATAGAGGAACTCCACGAGAAGCAGAAGAAAGAGGCTATCGCACTCGGCGTTGTCGGAGGCGTAATAGGCACGGCTATCGTTCTGTGGAAATACTTTGGTAAAAGATAAAAAGTGACTTCCTTTGCCCTGCACAGATATGTGCAGGGCGTTTTTACTAATTTAAATAAATAACTGCATTTAAGCGATAGCTCCGGACAAAAATGCGCTGTCAAACCTTTCAACTGCAAATAGTTTGTCCCTCGCCCGCTTGACTGAAACGCTCGGTGTGTGATAATATTATCAAAAGACTTTCGTTCCCAAGGAGGGTCATCATGGCAAAAAACACAGAGAAAGAATTTTGGCAGGACATAGATGTATATGCCGTCAACACGGAGCCGCGAAGCGCGGCGGGTTTCCCGCACGATGAGGCGTGGGAGAAAAAGACAGTCAGCCTCAACGGGGTATGGAAGTTTCATTATTGCGAGAGCGTCAACGATATTATCGAGGGCTATTATGAGACTGATTTCGACCTGAGCTCGTTTGACGATCTCGAAGTCCCGTCCGAGTGGCAGATAAAGGGTTACGACACTCCGATTTATACGAATATCAATTATCCGAAGGCGATCTCAACCGCTAAGATTCCCTATATAAAGCCGGAGCTCAACTCCTGCGGACTCTATGTGCGCGAGTTTGAGGTCGCCGAGACCGAGGACAATGTGTTCATTCACTTCGGCGGCATCAATTCGAGCGGCGAGGTGTTTGTCAACGGGAGGTTTGTCGGCTATTCCCAGGATACATTTGACGAGTGTGAGTACGATATAACGGACTTTGTCCATTCGGGCACCAACCGTCTCGCCGTCACAGTTCGCCGGTACTGCACGGGCAGCTATCTTGAGGATCAGGATATGTGGCGTCTCTCCGGCATCTTCCGCGATGTGACGCTCGTCTATGAGCCGAAGGCTTTTATAGAGGATATGTATATGCGCAGCGAGATGGCGGCGGATTTCAAGTCCGCCGTGTTCAAGCTCGACTGCGTTGTCAGGGTACGCCGCGCACGGCTTGACGGCGGACGGCTCAATGTCGAAATTCTCCGAGCCGACGGCTCTGAATTCGCGTCTGCCGAGGCGGAGGTGAAGCCCCTTACAGACAGCGAATATTGCAATGTCTCTTTTGAAATATCCGTCGGCAATTTCGAGCTCTGGAGCCATGAGGATCCGTATCTCTACACCGTCCGTGTAACTCTTTCCGGCGGCGAATACGCCGACCGCAGGGAGCATAAATTCGGCTTCAGAGAAGTGAAGATAACACCCTTCGACCGCAAAACCGGCAGAGGTCCGTTCATTCTGCTCAACGGCGTTCCGCTCAAGATATGCGGCGTCAATCGCCACGATTTTCATCCGGATTACGGTCACGCCGTGCCCGAGAGCATAATCAGAAGCGACCTCGAGCTGCTCAAAAACAGCAACATAACCAATGTGCGTACCTGCCACTATCCGAACTCGCGCCGCTTCTACGAGCTGTGCGACGAAATAGGCATCCTCGTTATGAGCGAGAACAACCTTGAGACCCACGGACTTGCAACGCGTGTTCCGCGCAGCGACCCGCATTGGACAGCCGAGTGCTGCTACCGCGTGAGCAATATGGTCAACAGCTATAAGAATCATTCTTGCATTCTCTTCTGGTCGCTCGGCAACGAGTCCGGCAACGGCAATGCCTTCGCCGAGATGAAGAAAGAGATATTGAAGATAGACAAGACCCGTCCGGTTCACTATGAACCCGATGCGAAGCTCAAAACGAGCGACCTGTTCAGCGAGATGTACACGGTGCAGACCGCGATGAAGGAGATAGGCGAGAATAAGCCGCATACCCACAGCCGCGCGCTTTGGAATCTCGGTCTCGGCTATCGTCTCAAGCCCTCGGATTATATCGACAAGCCGTTCATCGAGTGCGAATATTCCCACGCCATGGGCAACAGCATGGGCAATTTTGCCGATTATTGGGAGGATTTCAAGAAATATGACCGTCTCGCTGGCGGCTATATCTGGGATTTTGCCGACCAGGCGATAAGAACAAAGACCGCAGACGGCAAGGATAAATGGAACTACGGCGGCGACTTCGGAGACAAGCCGAATGATTCAAACTTTGCATTCAACGGCGTTTTCCGCGGCGACCGCACGCCCAATCCGCACTATTACGAGGTTGTCAAGTGCTATCAGCAGGTCGATTTTTCGCTTAAGCACGGCAGAATAGCGATTCTCAACCGCTTTATGTTCACCTCGCTCGTGAACTTCAAGCTTCGCCTTGAGCTGCGCGAGCAGGGCAGGCTTATTGAAGCCGCCGAGCTTGACCTTCCCGACAGGGGATATCTCGAAAAGGCATATGTCGATATCCCGTTCGATATCAGAACCGAAAACGAGCGCACGCTCGACTGCGAGCTGATTCTGCGCCGCGATATGATGCACCTCGAAGCAGGGCACACCGTGGCGCGTGAACAGTTTGTTCTCGGCAAGTATAACTATTCTTCATCGGCTCCGAGAGCGGACGGCAAAAAAATCGAAATTAAATATTCCAAGAACGACAAGTGCTATATTGTCTCCGGCAGCGGCTTTGAGGTGAGGCTCAGCAAAAAGACCGGCGAGCTCTGCTCATACAAAAAGAACGGTGCCGAGAGGCTTAAACGCGGTATCCGTCCGCAGTTCTCGCGTGCGAATACCGACAACGAGCGCATGGCTCAGGTGCCGTTTGAGTGGGTCAAGACCCTTATCGGTCTGCACGCTTTTGACAGCGCGGAGCGCATGCTGCGCCCGACTTCCGTCAAGGCGGAGCAATTTGGCAGCTGCGTCAAGCTCAGCGTCAAGTGGCGCACGAAGTATCTTTCGGGTATTGTTACCGAATACCTTGTGTTCCCGGACGGCACGCTCTCCGCGTCGCTTACCTGCAAGAACATCACACCGGTCAATCTGCCACGCTACGGTCTGACCTTCGAGCTGACCGACGGTGTTGACGGAATAGAATATTACGGTAAGGGTCCGCACGAGAACTACTGCGACCGCAAGACCGCAGCGCGTCTCGGCGTCTATCGCTTCCGAAGCGCAGAGAGCTTCATTCACGACTACCTGTTCCCGCAGGAGAACGCCAACCGCTGCGATGTGAGATGGCTCAAGGTAGGCGGTGAGAGGGGAGTGTCGGTGATTGCGGCGGGGACGCCGTTTGAGATGAGCGTCCACCCGTATACGAAGAAAATGCTCTACGACGCGGCGCACTCCTGCGAGCTTGGGCGTACTCCGAACCTGACCGTCAATATCGACGGCAGACAGCAGGGCGTCGGCGGCGATGTCCCCGCGATTGCAACGCTCAAAAAGCCGTATAAAATCCCCAAATACAAGAAGCTTGAGATGAAAGTCATCCTCTCGTTCTGATAAATTTAAGCACCCCGTTCAACGGGTGTTACGAATCAGCAAATCCTACCCACGGTTTCCCATGGGTAGGATTTGTTCCGCGTTGGAGATAAAGTGAAATTGCGGCATAAAATCAACGCCGCCCTTCGGCGAAGCCGAAACTGAGGGGTTAATTCGCTCCGCTAAAAGGCAATAGGCGGTAGGAGATAGACGATAGGAAAGGACAACACCCCCAACCGCATCCTAATTCCTAATAAAAAGGCTGCCGACACATATTAGTGCGACAGCCTTTTTTCTTTACTTATTCACCACATTTATCGGTTCGCCGTTGACAAATGCTCTGAGATTTTCTTCAACTATCCCGACGAGCCTCGTCCTTGTCTCAAATCCCGCCCAGGCGATGTGCGGGGTTATCAGGCAGTTTTCGCATCCGAGCAGCGGATTGCTTTCTTTCGGCGGCTCGGTCGAGAGAACATCAACTCCCGCGCCCGATATCCTGCCCGATTTCAGCGCGTCGGCGAGTGCCTGCTCGTCAACCACGGGACCGCGCGAGGTGTTGATGAGAAAAGCATTCGGCTTCATCTTTGCGATAAACTCGGCGTTTACAAGCCCGGTCGTCTGCGGAGTCAGCGGGCAGTGGAGAGTCACAAAGTCGGACTTTTTAAGCAGCTCGTCAGTCTCGACGAATCTGACCGCCCCGTCGCAGTCTCCGATTTTCGCGGAGCGCGAATTTGCGAGCACATCCATGCCGAAAGCCTCTGCAATCTTGGCGACCGCCTTGCCTATCTTGCCGTAGCCGATGATACCCACGGTCTTGCCATGAAGCTCAGTCAGCGGGGACTTCCAGAAGCAGAAGTTAGGGCAGCTGCTCCATTCGCCGCCATGTACCGCTTCGCTGTGCAGCGCGACGCGGTTGGTGTGCTCGAGAATTAACGCGAACACGAGCTGAGCTACCGCCGAGGTGCTGTAGCACGGCACATTTGAAACAGGAATGCCCTTTTCACGCGCAAAATCAACATCGACAACATTGAAGCCCGTGCTCAGCAGAGTGATGAATTTAAGCTCCGGCAGGGCGGCTATCGTCTGGGCGTCTATAGGCGTTTTGTTGGTTATGATTATATCGCACCCCCGGGCGCGCTCGACAATTTTCTCCTTCGGCGTGCGGTCATAGACCGTGTATGTGCCGAATTCGTTGAGAAAATCCCAGCTGAGATCCCCGGGGTTTGTCGTGTATCCGTCAAGAATTACTGTCCTCATCCTGAGCGTCCTTTCCGTGTTCTTTTGCGTTTAGTATCGATGCGCAGCAGTAGAGCGCGGCGCAGAATACCTGCGGTATAATGTCCGCTATCAGCCAGAGCCTGCGCTTGTCTGAGTATTCTATCCTGTCGCCGAGCAGAATTTTTAATGTATAGGCGAGCAGGAATTTCTTGTCCAAATTGTTCGCCACCATCTTGAGCAGATCGAGACTCAAGCCCTTGTCGAGCTTCTCGGTCAGCTCATCGATTTTTGTGCCGTATTCCTCGGTGATGAGCACCGTCGCGTCCTCATTTATGAGCTTGTCGAAGCTCGCTACGGTGTATTCCTCGCGCGTGCTGATGCCGAAAATATCGGCTGCTGTCTCGGCGCAGTAGAGCACATTGGAGTTGAACTCAAACGGTCTGTCGTCGTATCCGCGCAAAAAGTTTAATACACTTTCGCGCCCGCCCTTTTCCATTCTGCCCGCGCTCGGCAGCCCCGAGAATATCGCGTCGAATTTCTTCGCGCAGTAGGGCTCGAACGGCGCAATCTTGTATTTTTCATATTTCTTGAACGCATAGTAATATCCGTCGAGCAGATCATATGCCTTGTATGCGTCAAGCTCGCCCTGGCGGATATTCCCGCGTGACATATCGCCGTCAAACATCAGCATACCGCCGAAAACATCGTTGAGCGGCTTTTTGCTGCTGATATATTTGAACGAAACATTGTCCGCCTCGCCGAACTTTGCACCGGGGTTCTTGCCTATATTGACCACCACGATGTCGTCCGCGCCTGCTTCGATAGCCATTCTGACGGGCATATTGTCCGAATATCCGCCGTCAACAAAGGCGGCTTCGCCGATTTTATATGACTTCATGAACGGAAACGCCGCCGCGCTCGCAAGCACATAGTCTGCGGCTTTGCCCTCAGGGATATCCTCTATAAAAACCTCAACGGGCTTTATCTTCGGGAACATTGTCGTGACCAGCCCGAAGCGTATCGGAGAGGTGCGCAGCTTTTCTTCGTCCATGAGCGACTTGACGCGCTCCTGCAGCGGAGTGTAGTCCGCGCCGCCCTTGAAAATAGCCTCTTTTGCAAGCTCCTTTATATATGCCTCACGGTCGGGATTTTCCTCGTCGGACATGTTGACGAAATTTTGAAACACGCTGTCCATGCTCATATTTTCCCAGATGTCGAGTGCCGCGTCGAAGTTATCGAGTGCCATGAGTGCGCCGTTGAGTGCGCCGACGGATGTGCCGACGACGATATCGGGCGTGAATCCCATCTGCCTGAGCACCCTCCAGACGCCTATCTGATAGCCGCCCTTTGCTCCGCCTCCGCTGAGAACGACAGCCTTCTTGCCCATGAAAATTCCTCCTCTTGACCGATATAAAGATATGTCCGCAATGCATATCGCGAACTATGATACCATTATATCATATTGTGCGTTCTCTTAAAAGATATTTGCGCCAAATTTGTGCGGTTTGAGTTGAAAAGATCTGAAATATGTTATACAATTATATGTAAACTTTTTTTGAGGTGAAGGCTTGAAAAAGCATTGGACACGAAGCGGCATAATGAACGCCGCAGGCTTTGCATTGCTTATATCCGCCGCAGCGGTCTCGGTGGTCGTCTATCTGCTGAGATATGATCAGCTGTGGCTTTGGTATAAGGTCTATCAGGAAAAGCTGCTTGAAATAGAGCAGTTCATACAGTCGCTCGGCATCAGCTGGAAGTTCGTGTTCGCCATGCTGATAGTCTTTCTCGTGCGCACCTTTGTCCCGTTCCTCGCGGTCTCGGCGATCTGCGTTCTTACCGGCGCGGTTCTGCCGTCATATTGGGCGATGGCGGTGAATTTCCTCGGCATCATTATTATGATGAGCATCAAATATTTCGAGGGAATGAAGCTCGGAAGCGGTAACGCGTGGAGGATAATCAGCAAGAACGAACGCGCCAGAAGGATAATCGAAAGCTCCGGCAAGGTCAACAAGGCGCTGCTCTTTGCCCTGCGCCTTGTTCCCGGATTTCCGCTCGGCAGCGTAAGCCGCATATACGGCTCGCTCAAATTCCCTTATTGGCAGTTTATTCTGCTCTCGGCGGCGGGCTTTGCGCCGAAGCTGCTGTCCTATACCTTCATGGGTACGAATGTGTTCGATCCGCTCTCGTCGGCATTCCTTGTGCCCTTGGTGATAGTCCTGACCATAAGCGGCGTGTCGCTTTTGTGCGTCAATCTCATATGGCTTTTCGTTGAAAAAAGCGTTTCAAGCTCAAAGAAAAATAAAGATAACTAATATCACGGAAACGAGGTAGATTTATGTATACCACAGAAGTCCTGAAAAAAAGAATGACCGACGGCGCATATGACGCCGAGCTCTCAAAGCTCTATCCGTCCGGCACCGTCGATGCTCAGAAAAAGCGCTATTGCCGCGTTATCGGCGAGTTCGAGGAGTTCTACGGCGAGGGTCGCGAGGCAGGTCTCTTCAGCGCACCCGGCAGAACCGAGATCGGAGGCAACCACACCGACCATAATCACGGCCGTGTGCTCGCCGCGAGCGTCAATCTTGATGCAATAGCCGTCGCCGCAAAGAGCGAGGGTACCGTTGTCAATGTCAAGAGCGAAGGCTATGCCATGGACACGGTTGATATCGGCGACCTTGAGCCGCACGCAGCCGAGCTCGGCAAGTCCAGGGCTCTTGTTCGCGGTGTGTGCGCCGAATTCAAGTCACGCGGCTATAATATCGGTGCGTTTGACGCGGCAACCGCGTCCGACGTGCTCTCCGGCTCGGGACTTTCGTCCTCCGCGGCGTTTGAGGTCCTGCTCGGAACCGTAATCAACCATCTGTTCAACAACGGCAAGGTGAGTGATGTTGAAATCGCGCAGATAGCGCAGGCGGCGGAGAATAAGTTTTTCGGCAAGCCCTGCGGTCTGCTCGACCAGATGACAAGCTCTGTCGGTTCGTTCGTTGAAATTGACTTTGCCGACCCCGCAAAGCCCGTTATCGAGAAGCTTGATTTTGATTTCTCCTCCTGCGGATATGCCCTTTGCATCGTGGACACCGGCGGAAGCCACTCCGACCTCACGGATGAGTATGCCGCCGTGCGCAAGGAGATGGAGAGCGTCGCCGAATATCTCGGCAAGAGCGTCCTGCGCGAGGTGGACGAGAACGAGTTTATGAAGAATATCGCCGATATCCGCTCCTCCTGCGGAGACAGAGCAGTGCTGCGTGCCATGCATTTTTACGGCGACAACGCTCGCGTCGAGAAGCAGGCGGCCGCGCTCAGGTCAGGCGACTTTGAGACCTTTAAGAAATATATTATCGAGAGCGGACGCTCGTCTTATATGTACAACCAGAATGTCTATTCCTGCAAGAAGGCGTCCGAGCAGCCCGTGTCGCTCGCACTTTCGCTGAGCGAAAAGCTGCTTGACGGCTGCGGAGCGTGGCGCGTCCACGGCGGCGGATTTGCGGGAACGATTCAGGCCTTTGTACCGCTCAATAAGCTTGAGGAGTACAAAGACCTGATGGAAAAGGTATTCGGTTCGGGTTCGTGTTACATACTCTCGGTTCGCCCCGTCGGCGGCGTTGAGCTGTAAATTATCCTGCCTGTGAGCCTCAGGACTGCTCCTGGGGCTCAATGCCGGGATAGAGGACTTCGTGAATGTCGTTCTTTATCTTCGCCCAGTTGACTATCAGCACCTCGATGCCGTTTATCTTTGTCAGCGGAGTCTTGTCTCTCGGGATGATAGCTTCGGTCACGGGCCATCTGAGATATCCGGCATAGGTCGCCGCCTGACCGATTATCTCATTCTTTGTGAAATCGGTGCTCACGAGCGGCAGAACCTGGTCGAGGAACTTGGTGCCCTTGCTGAGCAGGGTCGAATAACTTTCGGTCGAATACATTTTCTTGAACTTCGAGAAAATTGCCATAAGTATCGTTCTCTGACGCTCGGTTCTTGCCCTGTCGCTGTCTATTTCGCGCAGTCGGGCATATTCAAGAGCCTCGTTGCCGTTGAGGTGATATGTTCCGGCGCCCTTTATTGCGGTGTTGTTCTGCTTTAATATCTGAGACAGAGCGGTCACTTCGCTCTCGGTCAGTGTTATATCAATTCCGCCGAGCGCGTCAACAGCCTGGGTAAAGCCGTCGAAATCGATGCTCACATAGTGGTCGATCCTTATCTTGTAGTTCTGCTCTATTGTGTCGATAAGCAGCTTCGAGCCGCCGTAGGCGTGCGCCGCGTTAAGTCGGGCGTTGCCGTAGCCGGGAATGGCAACATAAGTCGCACGCGAAAGCGAGACGAGCTTTATGTCGCTGTTGAGCTTGTTTATTGAAACGATTATGACCGAGTCGGCGCGGGAATAATATTTGGAACCGTTGCCGAGATCGCGTCCGATGAGCAGAATATTGATTATGTTGTCGTTATACCACATACGCGGATCGTCTATATTTTCGGATATATCCTTGTCCGCGTTCGGGTCTGAGAGATTTTCGGTGAACTCGGGATTGATGTCCTTCGTTTCCTCCTCGTAGTTCATCTTGCTCAGATAGTGGTTGACCGTGATCAGTCCCGCAGTCAGCGGAATCGCTATGACGAGAAGAATGACTGCTATTGTTATAATAACCTTTTTCTTCGTTGTCGTTTTTTTGTGATGGTGGTGATGATGATGGTGATGATGATGCGACTGACTCATTGCTATCTCTCCAATCGATTACTTGACTTATTTGTCGATTATTATAATACTCTATATTCTCAAAAGCCGTTGTTTTGGCGCTTGCAGGTGCAAACGGAACCTCCGGCGACGAAAACGAGGCGGCGCTTCTTGCAAAATCCATGCTCGAGGAGTATATGCCCGCGCATATCGATACGCTCGGCAGCGTCTGCGGAGATATGGGCGGCGACGGGGTGCATATCCTGCTCGACGCTCATATAGACAGAATAGGAATGACCGTTACCGCTATCGACGACAGCGGATTTATAAAATTTGCGCGTGTCGGCGGAATTGATGCGAGGGTTCTCGCTGCGGAGCAGGTGACTGTGTGGGGCGACGAGCCTCTTTTCGGCGTGATAACCTCGACTCCGCCGCACCTCGCCTCGGGCGACGATGACAAAAAAGCGAAAAAAATTGAAGACCTGTCAATAGATGTCGGTATGACCGCCGAAGAGGTCAAAAAAATCGTGCGCCCCGGTATGCGCATCACCGTCAACAGCACCCCGAAGGAGCTGCTCGGCGACAGGGTCAGCTGCGCCGCGCTCGATGACAGAGCGGGCGTTGCTGCGATACTGCGCTGCCTTGAGCTGCTCAAGGACAAAAAACACGGATGCCGAATAAGCGTGCTGTTCTCGTCTCAGGAGGAGACCGGCGGCAGCGGCGCGGCGGCGGGCGGCTTTGCGGCTGCACCCGATGAGGCTATTGCCGTTGATGTCAGCTTCGCCATGGCTCCCGGGCTCAAAAAGGAGGAGTGCGGCAAGCTCGGCGGCGGAGCGATGATAGGCTTTTCGCCCTCGCTCGATTATTCGATGTCCCGCACCCTTGAGCGTATCGCCGACGAAAACGGCATCGCCCGCCAGTGCGAGGTCATGAGCGGCAGCACGGGCACCAACGCCGACGAAATTCAGACTGCCGGAAGCGGTGTCAGAATGGGACTTATTTCCATTCCGCAGAGGAATATGCACACCGCAGCCGAGATAGTCGATCTCAACGATATCGAAGCTGTCGCCCGACTTATGGCGGCATATATAATTGAAAGGGGGCGCGCATGATGTACGGACTGCTTGAAAAGCTCTGCTCTATAGGCGGCGTGTCCGGCAGGGAGGATAAGGTGCGCGAGTTCATAATCTCCGAGATAGACGGCCTTGCCGATTGGCGCGTCGATCCGCTCGGCAACCTCATCGTGCATAAAAAGGGAAAAAATCCCGCAAAAAATAAAGTAATGTTCGACGCCCATATGGATGAGGTCGGCATGATAGTCACTTATATCACCGATGAGGGAATGCTCAAATTTTCGACTGTCGGCGGTGTCGATCCCCGTGTCTGTCTCGGCAGGAGCGTGAAGGTCGGCGACAAAGAGATAAGCGGCGTTGTCGGGCTCAAGCCTATTCATCTCATCCCCAAAGAAGAGGAACTCAATATGCCCAAGGCTGATGAGATGTATATCGATATCGGCGCGGAGTCCGCAGACGGGGCGCGTGAATATGTCTCTTTGGGCGACACTGTGGTGTTCGACTCGGGAATAAGAAAATTCGGCGACGGATTCGTCCAGGGCAGAGCGCTCGATGACAGAATGGGCTGCGCCGTGATGATTGAGATGATAAAGAGCGAGCTTGAGTATGACGCGGACTTTTCTTTCAGCGTTCAGGAGGAGATTGGCACACGCGGCGCGAAAGCCTCTGCGTTCAGAATCAGACCCGATTACGCTGTTGTGCTCGAAACCACGACTGCTGCGGATATCCCCGGTGTTGACGGCGAAAAGCGCGTTTGCGCTCTCGGCGAGGGCGCGGTCGTCGGCTTTATGGACAGGGGCACCGTCTATGACCGTGACCTCTACGAGCTTGCGTTTAAAATTGCACGGGAGAACGGTGTAAAGCTTCAGACAAAGACTTTGGTCGCCGGCGGAAACGACGCGAAGGCTATCCATGTCAGCGCGGGCGGAGTCAAAACTCTTGCGATTTCACTTCCGTGCAGATATCTCCACTCGCCCTCGTGCGTGATAAAGATGAGCGACGGGGACGATGTTCTCCGCCTTGCCAAGCTGATGCTCGGGGAGCTTGCCAATGCTTAAATCGACTGAGGAAAGGGAGCTTCTCGACTTCTGCCGCCGCGACGCCTTCGGCACGAAAATCGTCGGATATCTGAAAGCTTATTCCGCCGATTCCGCCGCCGTTCGGTTCTGGATTCAGCAGAATGACGGAGCTGCTATAACCGCCGCAGTCTGCCGCGCATATGACAGCGTTGTGCTGTGCGCGGCTCCGGATGCGGATTTTGAAGAGCTTTGGCAGTTTCTCAAAATGATAGGCTTTTCAACGCTCTCGTGTGAAGAAAGCGTGTGCCGAAGGCTCGGACTTTCGCCGACGAGAAGCGGTAATATAGTTCGGTTTGAGCAGCTTCTGCGCCCTCTGCGCGGCGAAGCCCTGACACCGAGATATCCCGACCTGCGCGAGGTATATTCATTGCTTGTTTCTTCGGGCTTTGACCGTCTTGGCGGGCGCGATGAGTGGATTGCGGATGTGGCGAGGCGCATGAACCGAGATACCGCTCGGTGGAGCGTGATATACAGCGGCGAAACGCTTGCGGCGTGCGCCTGTGCGCTGTTTGTCGCCGATTTTGCGGTCTTTCTCGGCTGCGTTGCGGCGCGTGAGGATATGCGCGGCAGGGGATTCGGCGGCGAGGCGGTGCTGACGCTCGCCGAGAGATATTCGTCCGAGGGCAGGCGAGTCGAATTATTCTGCAAGGACGGCAGTATAGTTGAGTTTTATAAAAAATCGGGCTTCGCGCCCGTCGGCAGATGGGCAGAATATGATACGGAACAGGAAATCTAACATGGAACAGACATTTTTTAAATTTGACGATAAGATACTTAAAGCTTCAGAAAGAGCACTTGAACGCGCCGAGCACAGCTTTGCGCGAATAGAGAAAAACACGGAGTATAATCAGCAAAAGGTTCTCGCCGCTTTTATAGAAAACAGGGTCAGCGAGAGCCACTTCACCGAGACTACGGGCTACGGCTACGGCGACCGCGGACGCGAGACGCTCGACAAGGTTTTCGCGAGCGCATTCGGTGCTGAGGCGGCTCTTGTGCGCCACAGCTTCGCCTGCGGTACGCATACCCTCGGAGTCGCCCTCTTCGGGCTTCTCCGTCCCGGCGACACAATGCTCAGCGTCACCGGTCAGCCCTATGACACCATCCACCCCGTTATCGGTATAACCGGCGAGGGCATGGGTTCATTAAAAGACTTCGGCGTAAAATATGAACAGGTCGAATTAAATTCAGACGGCGAGCCGGATATCCCCGCGATAACCGAAGCGGTGAAGGCAAAGCAGCCGAAGCTTGTCTATATTCAGCGTTCTCGCGGCTATACTCTGCGCCCGAGCCTCTCGGTCGAGAAGATAGCCGAAATAGCGAAGGCAGTCAAGAGCGTGTCCGATTCAATAGTCTTTGTCGATAACTGCTACGGCGAGTTTGTCCAGCGTGTCGAGCCCGTGCAGGTCGGCGCGGACATAATGGCGGGTTCGCTGATAAAGAACGCGGGCGGCGGAATAGCAAAAAACGGCGGCTACATAGCAGGCAGGGCAGAGCTTGTCGAGAAATGCGCCTACAGAGCCACCGTGCCCGGTCTCGGCAGAGAGGTCGGCGCGTCGCTCGGTCAGAACAGGGAGCTGTTCATGGGAATATTCAATTCGCCCCATATCGTCGGCGAGGCACTCAAGACCGCAGTCTTTGCCGCCGCGCTGTTTGAGGAGTTCGGCTTTGCCGTCACTCCGACGAGCGATGAAGAGCGGTTTGATATCATTCAGACCGTCAGGCTCAGAACGCCCGAAGCGCTTATCGCATTCTGCCAGGGAATGCAGGCGGGTGCGCCGGTCGATTCGTTCGTCGTGCCCGAGCCGTGGGATATGCCCGGCTACGACAGTCAGGTAATCATGGCGGCGGGCGCGTTCACCATGGGCTCGTCAATAGAGCTTTCGGCGGATGCTCCGCTCAGAGAGCCGTATGCCGCATGGATGCAGGGCGGCTTCAATTTCTACAGTGCCAAGGCGGGCGTTATGCTCGCGGCGCAGGCGATGCACGACAGGGGACTTATCTAATGAGCGACTTCAAAGGGATAACTCAGGATACGCTTTTTCTCATGCAGCTCAACCGCTTCAACGATTCAAAGGCGTTCTATGAGGAAAACAAAGAGAAGATAAAGGCGAATATGACCGTGCCGATGCGGCAGATAGCGGCGTCGCTCAGCGACATGATGCTCGACATTGACCCGTTTATGAATACCGTACCGACAAAAATGGTGTCGAGGGTGCGCCGCGATACGCGCTATACCCATGACAAGCACCTCTACCGCGAGAATATGTGGATAATGTTCATGCGCCCGAAAAAGGAGTGGCACATGTATCCGTGTATGTGGTTCGAGGTCACGCCGGGTGCGTGGTCGTGCGGCGTCGGAACATACGAAGTCTCGGCGGACTATACGGAGGTTTTCAGAGAGCATCTGCGAAACGACCCCGAGGGCTTCAAAAAGGCCGTGAAATCGGCTCTTTCAACGGGAGCCGTGCCCGATACCGAGTGCTATAAGCGACCTAAGCCCGACTGCCCCGCAGGGCTTGAAGAGTTCTACAACGCGAAGTATTTTTATTTTATCTTCGCGTCCGACGAGCTTTCCGCTCTTGAGAACGACGGGATAATAACCCGCCTTGAGGAAATATACAAAAAATTTGCGCCGATGTACCGCTTCCTGCGTGATGTTTCGGACGATTATTTCAAAACGCATCAGTGATGCCCGAAAGGAGCCTTGAAATGAGCCTTGCCCCCGAAGATTACAAAGAACCGAGATGCCCGAGCTGCACCGATTTCTATTATCCCGACGAAAATGCGAACGTGTCTTTTATCCCCGTTGACCGCGTGGTGAGCAGGCTCGATACTCTGCTCTCACATAACGATATGCCCGCGGCGCGCAGACACCTTGAATATTGGCTCTCCGAAGCCCGCATGGGCGGCGACAGGCGCGGCGAGCTTGCGGTGCTCAATGAGCTGATGGGTCTCTACCGCAAAATGGGCTTGAGGGAAAAGGCTTTTGAGAGCGCGGAAAAGGCGGACGGGCTTGTAAAAGCTCTGTCCCTCGGCGGCTCGATAACCGCTGCGACCGTCTGTCTCAATGCAGCGACGGTTTGCGAAGCCTTTGACCGCCCGCGTGAAGCCCTCGAACGCTACGGCGAGGCGAAGAGCATATACGAAGATTTTCTCCCGTCCGGGGATGCGCGTCTCGGAGGACTCTATAACAATATGGCACTCGCCTGCGTATCGCTCGAAGAATACGATAAGGCGCGTGAGCTCTATCAAAAGGCAATTGACATTATGAGCGCACTGCCCGGCGGCAAGCCCGAAACGGCGATAACATATCTGAACCTCGCAAACGCCGCAGAGGCGCAGCAGGGACTTGAAGGCGCGTCGGAGTTCATCACCGACTGTCTGCAAAAGGCAGAAGATCTTCTGCTCGACGGGTCGAACGCGCATAACGGCAACTATGCCTTCGTCTGCGAAAAGTGCGCCCCGACTTTTGAATATTACGGCTGGTTCATGACCGCAGGGGAGATAAAAAGGAGGTCGGACGAGATATATGAAAGGACTTGAGCTTTCAAGAAAATTCTATGAAGCCTACGGTGCGCCGATGCTCCGTGAAAAGTTTCCGGAGCTCGAGGATAAGCTCGCGATAGGTCTTGTCGGCGACGGCTCGGAGTGCTTCGGCTATGATGATGATATTTCACGCGACCATGATTTTGAGCCGGGCTTCTGCATTTTTATTCCCGATGATATCGACAGCCGCACGGAATTTCAGCTCGAACGCGCCTATGCAAAGCTCCCGAAGAGCTTTGAGGGCGTTGACAGACTCAAAATAAGCCCCGTCGGCGGAAGCCGCCACGGAGTTATAAGAACAGGGGACTTCTATCTCGCAAAAACCGGCTCGCGCACGGGCTTTGACTCTGCAGATCAGTGGCTGACCACGCCCGACAGCTGCCTTGCGGCGGCGACGAACGGCGAGGTTTTCCGCGACGGTCTCGGCGAGTTTTCGCGCATCCGTCAGTCGTTTCTCGATATGCCGCAGGATATCAGACTCAAAAAGCTCGCGGGTCATCTGATAATGGCGGCGCAGGCGGGACAGTATAATTTCAAACGCTGCATTTCTCACGGCGAGACGGGCGGCGCCCAGCTTGCGATGATAGAATTTACGGATCACGCCATGTCGGCTGTGTTCCTGCTCAACAGAAGATACCGCCCGTTTTACAAATGGGCGTTCAGGGCGCTGCGCGAGCTTGAAAAGCTCTCGGAGCTTGCCGAGACATTTGAATTTCTAATATCCTCGGATAATGAACCCGCGACCGCCTCGGCGAAGGCGGATATAGTCGAGGACATTGCCTCGATGATAATAACCGAGCTGCAAAATCAGGGGCTTACGGATGCGATATGCAGCGATCTCGAAAAGCACGCATATTCTCTCAACGATAAAATATCCTCGGCGCAGCTGCGGAATATGCATATCATGGCGGGAGTGTGAATTTATGACAAAGACAAATGCAATGAGAATGCTCGACAGAGCGAAGATAAAATATGACGTTCTCCAATATGACTACGATGAGAGCGACCTCAGCGGCGTCCATGCGGCGGCGGCGCTCTCGCTCGATCCGAAGCAGGTGTTCAAAACCCTTGTCACCCGCGGCGGGAAGAACGGACTTTTCGTGTTCTGCATTCCGGTCGGCGATGAGCTCGATCTCAAAAAATGCGCGAAGTGCGCCGGAGTCAAGAGCCTTGAGCTGATCCATGTCAGGGAGCTTGTCTCGCTCACGGGCTATATGCGCGGCGGCTGCTCGCCGATAGGCATGAAAAAGCAGTATCCGACATTTATCGACTCTGCCGCGTCGGACTTTGAGAAAATATATGTCAGCGCGGGTCAGCGCGGATTTCAGCTGTGCCTCGATCCCAAGGAGCTTGCCGCCTTTGTCGGCGCGGAGCTTTGTGATGTTACTGTCTGATTATTTTTAGAAATGCTTAATAAAAAGCAGCTATTATGCCTGACCGGAGTAAAGAATAGTCGTTAAATATGTTATACTCATTTCACAGATTGCAATCGGGGACAATTATGATAGAGTTCAGAAACGGAAAACTGAAAATAAACTCAAAACGGTCGGCGTTGGAGATACTGCTTGACATCTCTATCATTGCAATGCTCACCGTTCTGTTTGCGTTTAATGAGCAGACTGAGGGTCAGAACTATGCCTATTATTTCACTTTCTTTGCGGTAATAGGTTTTACTTTTCTTGTGAATGTCCTCGGCAGACCGACTGTATCCGTCAAGCTTCCGACAATATGGTATGGAATATTCATAGTTCTGTGTGCGCTTTCATCTGTTTGGGCACTCTATGACCCGAACCTTTCTCTGAGATATATTTCAAGAATGGTGCAGGTATGGTTCGTGTGTTACTGTATTACTCTTTATATAAAAACGCGCGAGGATTTTGAACGCTTCACTGTCCTGTTTACTGCGGCGGCAATGATAATGATTTTCTCCATCTTCGTCAGAACGCCTTATACCATGTGGTTCTCCGGATTTTTCGGACGCATAGGCTATGAAAATGTCACGGGCAATAATATCAATAAATTAGCCTATATCTGCGTTGTTGCCGTGGCGATATCATTCTGCAAGGCGTATTATTATAAGAAACGCGCATATTATCTGTGTACGGCATTCGAGCTGCTTTATATAATTCTCTCGTCGTCGAGAAAGGCACTGCTCATTGTGGTGTTCCTTCTTTTTGCAATGCTGATATTCTATGTCAACAAGCGGTTTTATCTGCTCCGACTTGTTCTTATGGCAGTCGCCGTTGTAGGCATAGGAATCGCGTTTTTTAAGGTTCCCGCGCTCTATAATGCGGCGGGATTCAGACTTGAAAAAATGCTTAACTATATTGTGAACAACGATGCGTCAGTCGACGGAAGTCTTGCCCTGCGAAAGGGTTTTGCTGAAATATCCTCACAGATATTCTATTCTCATCCGATAATCGGTATAGGTCTTGCAAATAATGCCTATCAGATAAATCAGGCCTATGGCATCACGGTCTATGCACATAACAATTATCTCGAACTGGCGGCAGGTCTCGGAGTGGTGGGACTGATAACATATTACTGGTATTATATATATCTCCTTATCGGCTTGGGTCGCCGAGCATATAGGGGTGAGAGACTCTGTGTCACGATGTTTTTGCTGCTCGCGGCAACCGCAGTGGGCGAAACTACGCTGGTATCTTATTATGATTATAATGTCCAGATAATGCTGGTGCTGTGCTTCTGCGCAATGAAGCTGAAGGACGAAAATAAGAAAACATATATGAATCTTGAATGAAGGTGCTGTTGTTATGAAAATTGCCGTTGCGGGAGTGGGCTATGTAGGGCTTGTTACCGCAGTCACACTTGCCGATATCGGGCACGATGTAGTCTGCCTCGATGTTGACAAGGGCAAGCTGAAAATGCTCAGAGGGGGAGTGTCTCCCATCTATGAAGGCGGACTTGAGGAGCTGATGCTCAAAAACCGCGAACGCATGGAGTTTACGGACGATGTAAAGAAATATTCGGGGGCGCAGGTCATAATTATCGGCGTCGGTACGCCCGAAAAGGAGGACGGCTCCGCGGATTTAAGCGCCGTGTTCGCCGTTGCGGACAGCATTGCCGACAATTGCAGCGACGGAGCGGTCGTTGTTGTCAAGTCCACCGTGCCGATCGGAACCTGTGAGAGCGTGCGCCGCAGAATAGGTGAGCACCGCCCCGATCTACGCTTCTCCGTCGTCTCGAATCCGGAATTTCTTTCGCAGGGCACGGCGGTCAGGGATACATTTAATGCCGACAGAATAGTTATCGGCGCGGATGATGAGCAGGCCTATAAAACAGTTGAAAAAATGTACGCCCCGCTCAAGCTGCCGATAGTCCATGTCAGCGTGCGAAGCTCCGAGATGATAAAATACGCCTCCAACGATTTCCTCGCGCTCAAGATATCTTATATAAACGAGATAGCGAACTTTTGCGAGATAGTCGGCGCGGATATCGAAGAGGTCGCCTGCGGAATGGGTATGGACAGGCGCATCGGCTCGAATTTCTTGAAGGCAGGAATAGGCTACGGCGGCAGCTGCTTCCCGAAGGATACAAAGGCGCTCAATTTCCAGAGCGACCACGCCGGGGTGAAGCTCAAGACCGTAAAGGCGACCATAGACGTCAACCGTGAGCAGCGAACGAGACTTATCGACAAGGCGCGCAGGTTCTTTCCGGATTTCAGCGGCGTGCGCGTGGCGATAATAGGGCTTACCTTCAAGCCCGGCACCGACGATCTGCGCGAAGCTCCCGCAAAGCAGAATATAGATATACTTCTCGACGACGGCGCGGACATAATCGCGTGGGATCCTCTGGGTGTCGAAAATTTCAGAAAGCACTATCCGGATTGTGCAATAAGCTTTGCCGAGAATATAGATGAAGCCTTGACAGACGCGGATATTTGCTTCATAATGACTGAGTGGGAAGAGATTGTGGAATATCCGCTGGATAACTACAAAAAATATATGAAGAAACCTCTGGTCTTTGACGGCAGGAATTGCTACAAGCTCTCAGAGGTCGAAAAGCACGAAATATTCTATGATTCAATAGGAAGAAAGATTGTCGATACTCTTTAATGAGCGGCGACGAAGTGGGGGATATGTGATTGAGTAAGATAGTTAGAAAAGATACCGAAAGCGACGGAGTTGAAGTGAACATAATGTATGTGTTCGGTCTTCTTTTAAGAAGACTGTGGCTCATGATACTTGTCGCCTTGGTGGTCGGCGCGTCGTGCGCCGTGATAACGAAGGCTGTCGAGGAACCGACATATACTTCGAGTATGACATTTATCGTCAACAACAAGTCGGAGAAGGATCTCTCGTCATCGGGGGAGAATTCCGTCTCCTACAATGATATGTCGGCATCGGCTTATATGGCGAATACCTTCGTCCATCTTATGACCGGACGCACCATGTGCAACGCAATAGCGGCAGAGTGCGAGGTGTATCCGAAAACTGCGGACCAGGTTGCCAAGATGATAGCGGCGTCCCGCAAGACGGACAGCAGCATTATCGATATGACCGTCACCGCTTCCTCGCCCGAGGAGGCTTATGAGCTTGCGCAGGCTGTCAAGGATACATACAAGGATGTCGTTCAGGTCTATTCTGGCGGCAGCATCCATCTCTGCGACGAGCCGGAGCTGCCGACGAAGCCGGACAAGTCCGTCGGCATCGTGCGCAACGCCATTATCGGTGCTTTCGCGGGAGCCGTCATATGTGCGCTCATTATAATCATCAGGGATTCCGCCCGCAACACCGTCAGAAGTCAGGAGGATATTCAGAACAAGCTTCAGCTCAATGTTATCGGCGAGGTGTCGCAGGTGCCGAGCGGCGAGCGCTTCTATAAGAAATCCGCCCACGGCAACAGGGAGCTGCTCATAACCGATAAGACCTGCGGCTTCGCGTTTGTCGAGACGTACAAGGCAATGAGAACAAAGCTTGAGCTGCTCAACGGCAGACGCGGCTATAAGAGCTTTGTCGTTTCGAGCGCGGGAGCCAACGAAGGCAAGACCACCGTTGCCGTCAACCTTTCCCTTGCGCTTGCACAGAACGGATATTCCGTTTTGCTCGTCGATGCCGATTTGAGAAAGCCGTCCGTGCTCAAGAATCTCGGCATAAGCAACATCTCCGGCAACGGCATAGCCGATGTTGTCAACGGCACAAAAAATTCCGGCGACGCGATAAAATATGTCGAGAAATATAAGATATTTGTCCTCGCAGGCGATGAGAGCATTGCCGATCCGACCGAGGTGCTCTCAAATGCCAAGACCGGCGAATTTATCGCGGCGGCAAGAAAAAAATTCGATTATATTATTATCGACACGCCTCCCGTCGGCATCGTTGCCGATGCGGCGATCTGCGCCAAATATACCGATTCGTCGATATTCGTTATCCGCGAGGATGTTTTCCCCGTTCCCGCGATACTCGAGGCGGTCAGCGACCTCACTCAGGGCGGAACGGATCTCGCCGGATGCGTCTACAATATATCGACAGACCGCACCAAGGGCGGCTACGGCAACTATTCGATTTCGCGCCGCAGATACGGCTACGGTTACGGCTACGGCAAGCATTACGGCTACGGTTATGGTTACGGAGGTCACTCCAAATCGCACGGCAAAAGCAGCAAATAAGCAAAAAACACAGCCTTCGATTTTTGTGAATCGAGGGCTGATATTTTTATCTTTCAGGCATTCCCTGCGGGAACATCAGCTTTTGCAGATCTCCCGCGCTTTTTTCATATTGAGATACGGATATCGCACCATGCTCAAGAAGAGTGCTCAGCATGTTTATCTGGCGTTCATACAGGTCGATTTTGTCTCCGCCTTTTCTTTGCGGCTCAACGCTCATTCCCGAACACCTCTTATCATCGGCGCGTAGAAGTCAAACAGCTCGCGTGCAACCTCAAGCGTGTCCTCCTCCGAGGGCTGCTCGGGCTTGTAGGTTGAAAGCCATCTGTTCTCGAATTTTTCCACGCTCTTGTAGAACGATGTTCCGTCAAAGTCCTCGCGGTCGTTGAAGCGGCGCTTGGTGGTCGTGAAGGTGCATTTGCGCTTCTTGAAATTGACCGCCATCTGCTCGAAGAACGAATACCAGCGCGGCATATAGAAGGTCTTTATCATGCCGCCCCACTCCTTCCACGCATAGTCATAGAGCTGTGAGGCGCGTGAGGGTCCCCAGAGGGTCAGCATATAAAGCTCGTTGAGCTCGAAATTCTGCCTGTCCTTGTCGGTGCAGGCGTAGGCGTTTGCCTGCCTTACATGCTCGCCGAGCGTCAATTCGGGGCGTGTCATGAGCAGCCTGTCAACATCCTCGAGCAGGCGCACAAAGGTGTTTACGCTCTTTTCAAAGAGGCTGATATTCTTGTTGTCAAACGCGCTTATGCTGCGCTTGTAGAGCTCCTTTGCGTAGTTGCTGAGCACCTGGCGGGTAACATCGCAGACATCGAAGCGATAACCGTCCGTGTTTGCGTGCTCGGCACTGAGCAGGCTTTCGAGCGCGTCGAGCAGCTTTTTGTTGTCGTATCTCAGCTCAAAGACATCGTTCGGCGCGGTGTGTCTCTGCTCGTATGCGGGGCGGGCGCAGATTATCGAAGCCGTTTCGCGCCCCGTGCAGGACTTGCTGTAGCAGGTCTCGTGCATACCCTTGACAGCGTTAAAGAGGCACTCTTCGTCGCTGCCGTAGCGGCGGCGGGCGTAGTCCTTGAGCCATGGGTCAAGCTCCGGCTTGTCGCTTCGCGTGAGCATATCCGAGGCGAGGTCAAAATACAGCGGGTTCTGGAAAATACCCTCCATGAAAAGTCCCGTGCCGACTATATTCGGATATTTCTCGCGCTCCTGCGTGAATTTGTTTTCGGCGAGCGCGTCTATCGAGCCGTGAAGCGTGTTTCTGTCGCCGAAATTGTTGAGCGTGCCGCTGATGAAGCTGTAGCCCCAGAAGCCGTCGGTCTGTTCGCATTTGCTGCCGTCGATGTCGAGAATGAGCAGCTTGTCCTTGTCAACGGCCTTGACTATTTGCTCGCGCAGAGACCATGCCTGCATGACCCAGACGGCCTGCGAGTCAAAAGCCGTGTACATATCGGAAATAGCCTTTCCGACGTTCTGAAGATACCGGTCGCCCTTTATCGGAGGCTTGTTTTCATGAAACGGGTCGCAGGCATAATAGTGGTGCGCACCGAAGAGCTGGCGCTGCTTTTCGAGCAGAGCCATGCCGAATTTTCTGAAATTTTTGTCGAGCGGGTCTATCTGATATGTTACGGGGAACCCGCACCAGGAGGGGACATTGTATGCATTCGTGTGCGGGAGCACTCGGAGAATCGTCGAGGGCACCTGACCCGAGCAGCCCTGCTGTATAGGCATCATGCCGAGCTCAAGCTCGCGGTCGATTATCTTCTTGCCGAGCTCGAGCCGCTTGTCAACATATGCCTTGTCCGTCAGGCTGAAATAGCTGTCGAGATTGCCCATGAGCTGCCACGGCAGATAGGCGGGACCGCTGATGAAGTTGAGTGCGCCGTCGTCCGTGTAGCCGAGGTCGCGCAGGGTGTAGAAAAGCACGGCTTCATAGCCGACTATGCTCAGCGGCATGTTTATTCCGCGCATCGCCATGTAGTCGATCTCGCGCTCCCAACGCTCCCAGTCCCACCATCGGGCGGAATATGAAAATGTGCAGTAGTTCATATAGGCGCGCTTGTCCTGCTCGATAATGCGGACTGTCTTGCCCTTGGGCAGGGGAGCCTCGGTTATGCTGCCTATCCTGTCGTTGCCGCAGTGGGCGAGATTGACCGAGCAGCAGTCCTTCAGATACCTGTAATATGCCATTGCAAGGCTTATCCTGCAGTCGCCGCGCAGAACTATTTTGTCGCCGCACGCCTCGATTTCATAGAAGCTCTTGCCCTCGCGTCTGTCCTCGATTTCGAACGCGAATCGGTCGGCAATCTCCGGCGTGTTTCTTTTAATCAGCTCTTGCATCAGTCTGTCCTCCAGCTATGAAAATGATTTTATTTATTTACGGGCGTATTAGTCGATTTGTTGAATTGATTGCGGGGCTGCTGTGATATAATCAAATGCGACGAATTTCCGGAAGGTGAGAAAATGAAAAGTAAAATGACTTCAAAGGGCAGGGCGATGACCGCCGCCGTGTGCGCACTCTCATGCGCCCTGATAATTCTCGGAACATTTATAAAAATACCTCTGCCGATGATATCGATAACCCTGCAGCTCGAATTTGCTCTGCTTTCCGCCATGCTGCTCGGAGCGTGGCGCTCGTCGCTGAGTGTCGCGGCGTATATTATCCTCGGTCTCTGCGGCGTGCCCGTGTTCACTTACGGCGGGGGAATAGGCTGCGTGCTCAAGCCGTCCTTCGGCTTCATAATCGGCTTTCTCGTCGCGTCCGCCGTCACGGGGTTCATTGTTGAACATTTAAAAGAGCGCACCTTTTTGAAGCTCTTTTTCGCCGCCCTCGCGGGCACGGTGATAATATATATTATCGGTACGGTGTATTTCTATTTTATCACGCGGCTCTATCTCAACACATATCCGGGCTTTATGAAGATGATGAGTGCCTGCGTGTTCACGACATTCCCGAAGGACGCCGCGTTCTGCCTGCTGCTCGCATTTATTGCAAAGCGTGTCTATCCCGCAATAAGAAAGTATATCACCTGCTGACAATTGAATAGCCCAGAGTTATCTCGGCTGTGTTGCCGAGGCTGTCCGTGTCCGTCTCGACGGCCTTGAGATAGACCAGTGCACATTCCTGCCCGCTTCGCGACTGCCAGTCGGCGAGCCGTATGACGGTGCGGAATATTGAGAGCGGTCTGCCGTTTGAAGAGACGGCGGAATTGACCCGTTCAAATCTTGTCTGCGGCACAGCATAGGTTTTGATAAAAGCCGCTTCCTCGCAGCCTCCGGGCTGCGGCGCGAAGCGGCTGTTTTTCATCGTCCAGAGGGCAAGACTGTGCCTGAGCTGACGCTCGTCCATCAGAGAAAACATAGCTCCGACCCTCCATGCCGTATGGCTTTTTATTTGCAGACCTTTGAATATATCTCCTGCGTGACCTTTTTCATCCCGTCCATCTGCTTTTCCATGTCCTCGACAAGCTTTAGCTGCGTGCGGGAGCGAACAAGGTTGTGTTCGGGATAGTCGGTGCGGAAATAAGTGTCGCCGTTGAGATAGTCCCCGAGGAAGCGCATTCCGCATTCGAGTGTCATGAGCTTTGATGAGAAGGGGAGATACTCTATCTCCGCGTCGGTCAGGCTCTTGCCGGCGGCTGAAAGGTAGCCCTCGGCGTAGACCTTGTAAAGCTCAATGTCAAATTTCACTTTATTAAGATCCTTTTCGTCCTCTGCGGCGGTGCTTGCGCCGAAGCGGATGCTGTCGCCGAAATCGTAAAGAGAGAGTCCGGGCATAACGGTGTCGAGGTCGATAACGCAGATGCCCTCGTCGGTTCTGTCGTCGAACATGACATTGTTGAGCTTCGTGTCGTTGTGGGTAACTCTCAGCGGCAGCTCGCCGTTGCCGAGCATATCGACGAGAACACCCGTGTCGCTCTCACGCGAGAGAACAAAGTCGATCTCTCTTTGCACGCCCGCTGCGCGACCCTTGAGGTCGTCGCTGACAGCCCTCTTGAAATCGGCAAAGCGGGAGCGGGTGTTGTGAAAGTTCGGTATGGTCTCGTGGAGCGTGCTGCTCGGATAGTCCGCAAGCAGGCACTGGAAGGTGCCGAAAGCCTTTGCGGCGTTGAAGAATGTCCTCGGGTCGTCGATGGACTGGCAGGCGTGTGCGCCGGTGATGAAATTGTAGCATCGCCAGCATTCGCCGTTCTCGGTCGTGAAATAGGGCTTGCCGCTCTTTGTGAAGAACACTCTGAGGCATTCGCGCTCAGGGTCGCCGCCGCGCTCGAGAACGATGTTGCGCAGGTATCCCGTGACCCCGACGATATTTTCCATCAGCTCGTCGGGATTCTTGAAAACATTCGTGTTTATCATCTGAACAAGGTAGCTTGTGCCGCTGCCGTCAGAATTTTTGAAATTGAGAACGAAAGTGTTGTTTATGTGACCGTCGTTTGAAACACGATAGCCGACATATTCTCCCCCAAAGCCGAATTCATCGATTATCCGCTGCAACGGAAAGGGAGTATTCTGCGTTTTCATCTGTATCACCTTTTGATTATTTTGATAGCTCCGAACCTTTCGGGATTGTGAAAACCGAGAGAAGCGCTGTCAACGGGAAAGAGCGCACCGTAGTGCGGGGTCGGGGAATCGTCTGCGCATTTGTAGAAGTTGCCGCGTATCTCGCCCTCGCCGGCCGAAAAATCGCAGCCGTAGAGCGACGATATCAGCATCTCCGGAATGAACAGCTCCGCATACCAGCCCTTTTCGTCCGTGTAAACGCCTGCGCTGATGCGCGGTGTCTCTGCGGTCAGTTCCTTTATGAACACGCGACCGTTTCTCTCGCTTCCAAACTGCGACAGATAGGCGCCGTTCGGATTTATCTCGAAGTTTATGTATTCGCCGCGCCCGCCGACGGGTGCGATGAACACCTCGAGACAGCTGTCGGTATATACCGGATCGTCGCGCTTTGTATATCTCGCGAGCACGGGGCTTTCGGAGCTTTCAAGAAAAGCGTAATAGCCCTCGTTTTTCACCGCGCAGAACCGCACGGAGCTCTCTGGGCGCGAATATCCGTCCTTTTCCCAGTGGAAGGAGTTTATCTCAAATCGGGGGATAAGCTCCTTCTCCGGTAAACTGTCAAATATAAAAGTGCTGCAACCGTTCATATCAAAGCTTCTCAACAATGTCCTTGGTGTCTCTGGCTATGAGCAGCTCCTCGTTCGTGGGCAGAACGAAGACGCGGACCTTGGAATCCGGAGTCGAAAGCTCGCCCTCCTTGCCCTTTCTGAGCTCGAGGTTCTTCTCGCAGTCGATCTTAACGCCGAGATATGTAAGATGCTTGCAGACATCCTCGCGCAGGTCGCAGGTGTTCTCACCGATGCCGCCGGTGAAGACTATTGCGTCAACGCCGTCCATCGCGGCAACATATGCGCCGATGAACTTGCGGATCTGATAGCGCTGGATGCTTCTTGCAAGAGCGGCTCTCTCGTTGCCTGCCTGCGCGGCGGCGAGCACGTCTCTGTCGTCACTCGATACGCCGGAGACACCGAGAACGCCGGACTTCTTGTTGAGGATTTCCGCCGTCTCTTCGGGAGTCCAGCCCTCTTTTTCCTGAAGATAGGTGATAGCCGAGGGATCAACTCCGCCGCAGCGCGAGCCCATGATGAAGCCGTCAAGGGGAGTCAGACCCATGCTCGTGTCGAGAACCTTGCCGTCTTTTATTGCGGTTATGGAAGAACCGTTGCCGAGGTGGCAGGTGATGAGCTTGATATCCTTGAGATCAACGCCCATGACCTCCGCGCAGCGTGCGCTGACGAAGCGGTGCGATGTGCCGTGGAAGCCGTAGCGGCGGACTTTGTACTTCTCGTAGTATTCGTAGGGCAGCGGGAAAAGGAACGACTCGGGGGGCATGGTCGAATGAAAAGCGTTGTCGAAAACAACGACCTCGGGAACGTCCTTGCCGAAGACCTCGCGGCAGGCACGGATTCCCTGAATATGAGCGGCATTGTGCAGGGGAGCGAGATCGCACAGGCTCTCTATGCCGGCGATAACATCCTCGTCAACAAGCACGCTCTCCTTGAACAGAGAACCGCCCTGGACTATGCGGTGACCGATAGCGGAAATGTCGGAGAGATTGTCGATAACCTTGCAGTCGCCCGAGGTAAGAGCCTTTTCGACCTCAAGGAAAGCCGCGGTGTGATTTTCGAGGGTCACGTCGTATTTGAACCATCTGCCGTCCGTGGTCGAGCCGCTTATTCTGCCGTCGATACCTATACGCTCACAGATGCCTTTTGCTATCAGCTGCTCGCCGTCCATATCAATGAGCTGATATTTAAGCGAGGAGCTTCCGGCGTTGATAACAAGAATTTTCAAAAGTATTGCCTCCAAAAAAAGATTTGCTTGAAACAAGCACGTTACTGATATATTATATATGTTATAAGAGGATTTTTCAAGCGGTTCTTGCATAATTACCGTATCTTATTGTCGAAAGACGGAAAAGGAGCGAATTTGATGAGCACAGCAGGCATTGTCGCCGAATATAATCCGTTCCATAACGGTCACGCATATCATATAGCCCGCACGCGCGAAAACGGCGCGTCCGCCGTTGTGTGCGTGATGAGCAGCTGGTTCGTTCAGCGCGGGGAGACTGCGCTTATGCATCCGAACGCCCGCGCCCGAATGGCTCTGATGAACGGCGCGGATCTTGTCGTCTCACTCCCCGTCCCGTGGGCGTGCGCCGCGGCGCAGACCTTTGCAAGGGGAGCAGTCGGGCTGCTCGACGCTATGGGTTGCGTGGATATGCTGAGCTTCGGCAGCGAGTGTGCCGACATAGGACTTCTCCGCGCCGCGTCGCGAGCGATCGATGATTATACCGTGCGCGAGAGTATGCGGGCAAACCTGCTCTCGGGCGTGAGCTTCGCTTCGGCGAGACAGCGTGCCGTGGAGGAGCTCGATCCCCGTGTCGCGTCGGTGCTCTCGTCGCCGAACGATACGCTCGCCGTCGAATATATCCGTGCGATAGATATGCTCAAATCAGAGCTCACTCCGTTCGCCGTCAAACGCGAGGGAGCGGGTCACGACAGCGGCGAAGCGGTGAATGCCCTTGCGAGCGCGTCGTTCATACGCTCAGGGGTGAGAGCAGGGAGGGATGTCACGGCTCTTATGCCCGAAAGCGCCGCCGCGATACTCAAAGCGGAGATAGAAGCGGGCAGAGCGCCGGCGGATATCAACGCCCTCGAAAAAGCCGTACTTGCGTGCCTGCGCGTCTCAACGCCCGAAAAAACAGCCGCAGTGCCGGACATCTCCGAGGGACTCGAAAACCGCATATATTCTGCCTCGCGCAGCGCATCTTCGCTCGAGGAGCTCTATTCTCTCGCAAAGACCAAGCGCTATTCCCATGCGCGGATAAGGCGCGTTATCGCGGCTCTTCTGCTCGGAATTGAAGCGTCCGACTGCGAGGGCATACCGCCGTATATCCGCGTGCTCGGCTTCAATGAGACAGGGCGCGAAACGCTTCGAACCATGCGTTCGAGCGCAAAGCTGCCGATAGTTATGCGTGCGGCGGATATAAAGAAGCTCGGAGAACGCGCAAAGCGTATCTCTTCCATCGAAGAGTGCGCCGCCGACCTGTTCTCCCTCGCCCTGCCGTCGGTAATGCCGTGCGGAGCGGAATATACGGACGAGATAGCGGTCGTCTGATTTGTATTCAGCCTTTTGCCGCCTTTATCGCGGACGGGTAAAGGGGCAGCAGGTGCAAAACAGAATAAAAAATAAAGGTCATAATCCGCGTTGTTATCCGTGAATTATGACCTTTGTCTTTTACCTTTGACGCAAAGCTCTTATTTGTCCGAGCCGTTCTTTGCGCGCTTTTCGATGAGCTCGTTGAGGATCCTGGTGTGCTCCTCATCGGTGAGCGAATACTTGAGCGTGGGGATAGCGGAGAGCAGCATACCTATCGCGGGCGGAATTGAAATGAGAAGGAACATCGCCATGGCGTATTTTCCGTCGTTCGCCTCATAGAAATGATACTTTCCTGCGGCGAGATCGAGGTTAAGGGTTTCGATGTGCTTGTCCGTGTAGTTCACGGCCGCATAGATAAAGCCGGAGATGAGCGAGGAGACGCCCATTGCAAGCTTTGTGATGAAGGACTGACCGGAGAAGAACACGCCGTCGGTGCGCACACCGTTCTTGTATTCCTCATAGTCAACGCAGTCGGCAATCATTATGGACTGAAGAATGTTAATGGAACCCATAGCCCACGAAGCGCCGAACATCATAATGGCCATCAGAATGACATAGATCATGCTCTGCATAAGGTTGCCGCCGGCGAGCTTGTAAACGCCGAAGATAAGCGCGTAGGGGACGGCACCGACAATTGAATAGAAATTGTAGAGCTGCTTTTTGCCGAATCTGGCGGTCATCTTGGGCGTTGCGGCAGTACCGATTATCATACCGCCGAGAAGGCCGATAGCCATGACCAGAAGCTGAACTATCTTTATAACCTGGAGCTTGCCGTCAACTATAAGGCTTGCAAGGTTGTTGTCGAAGAAATAATACATAACAAGCGACAGACCGACTATCGAGAGAAGCTGGATGGGGCTTCTTAAAATACCCGAAACAAGGAGTCTTCTGAACGGATCGTTGGAAACCGCTATCTTGAAGTTTTCCTTCATCGTATATTTCTTTTCAGACTGCTGAACCTTCTCCTTGACGGAGAAGCCGGCGAACTGGAAAAGAATTGTCGCAAATACCGTAAGAGCGATGGCTACTATAATGTAAGACATCTTGTCCGCATGGAGAACATCAAGACCTCTTTTCTCCTGAAGCATGGGGGAGAAGGCCTTTCCGGCGAAGGTGATGAGCGTACCTATCGCGCCGAGGTTTGCAACTATACGGGCGAGAGAAAGAGCCTTTGCTCTGTCGTGCTCATCCTCGGTCATCAGCGATGTTACACCCCAGAGAGGGATATCGCCGACGGTGTAGGACATACCCCAGAGAATGTAGGATATTGCCGCCCAGGCGATAATGAGGGCGTGCGCACCTGCCGAGGTGTAGTCCGTGTAGGTCTTGTTGCAGAATGTAAGAATTGTGATGATTCCGATCGGAACCGGGATTATCATAAGATAGGGCTTGCATTTGCCCCATTTTGTTCTGGTGTGGTCAACGATCGAGCCCATCATCGGGTCGTTGATAGCGTCCCAGACGCGGGCAACGAAGAATATCGTTGAAATGGCCATTGCCGGCAGGAAGATGATTGACTGCCAGTAATACTGGAGTCCGCCTGCGACAATGTTGTAGATAATGTTTTGTCCGATGAGACCGACCAAGTAACCGGTCAGCTCTTTGCCGGTGTAGGTATTGTGCTTGATAGCCCCACTCGGCGCCTGGTTCTTTCCTTTGCTCATTTCTACCTTCCTTTTGTGTAAAACTTTATGTGCATGTCTTTACACATAATCTCAAAATATTATATCATGTGTCAAAAGGCTTTTCAAGCACACAAATATATTTAGGCATGTTCAACAAAAGAAGAAGCGGCGAATTGTTGAACATGCCTATGAGTGTTGTTTATCTTGGGCGCGAAGCCGTTATTATCGGATATTTTTGAAGCAAAGTCTTGAAAGCGGAAACGCTCAAATGCTCCGCCCGACGGCGATTATTTCAAGCTGTCGAGATTTTTGACAACATGCTCCTTTATCGCCGCGAAGGTCTCGTCGCTGATGTCATGCTCGAGCTTGCACGCGTCCTCGACCGCGACCTCTTCGCTGACACCGAGGTGGATAAGCAGGTTGGAGAGCACGGTGTGCCTCTCGTATATCTTGTGCGCGACCTCAAGTCCCGCGTCGGTGAGCGTGAGATATCCGTCCCTGTCCATGAGGAGATAGCCGCCCTGCTTGAGAAGCCCCACGGCGCGGCTGACGCTCGGCTTGGAAAAGCCCATGTATTCGGCGACGTCGAGCGAGCGCACAACGCCCTTTTTTGAAAGCACATATATTGTTTCGAGATACATCTCGCCTGATTCCTGCAGGTGCATCCGATCCCTCCGTTCGTTAAATCGCATATATTGAGCACATTGCAGTGCCGCCCCCCATCGGCGCAGCACTAAAAAATCTTATATACTAATGATATCACGCGTCTGCCCGAAAATCAATATGTCTTTGTGCCGTGCTTTTTGACAATATTGTCGGTTAGCATATGCTAATCGTTTGTGAATGTTGCCGAATTTGTCCGCATATCAAAAAACAGACAAAAAGCATATTGACACAAAGACAGGAATGGGTTACTATATAGTTTGGTTAGCGGAGGCTAATCAAATTTAGAGAGCTGCGGTTAGCACATGCTAATCGACACTCGGCACTCAAGCCGTCAAAGCCGAGCGTGCAAAATATGACGGAGGCTTTTCGGAGCTCGGGGTAATCGGCATATGTCATCAGTGCGCTACTGACCTTCGGAGTCTCGCTGACAGTCAGCCTCATGGTCGCACGCAAGAACCGCAGGATAGATATGCAGGATAGATATAAAAATGCACGGCGTCCAGCCGCGTTTTGAAAGGAAGAACTTGAAATGATTAAAACAACGCTGAAAATTGACGGAATGATGTGCGGAATGTGCGAGTCGCATATAAACGACGCTATCCGCAACAGCTTTGATGTCAAAAAAGTTAACTCCTCCCACACAAAGGGCGAGACGGTTATAGTCTCAAAAGAGGCGCTCGATGAGGAAAAAATAAAGAGCGTTATCGACAAAACGGGCTATGAACTTAAAAGTGTAAGCTCCGAGGAGTTTGAGGAGAAGAAGGGTCTTTTGAATCTTTTCAAGAAGTGAGCACGGACGACCGTCCGGCGGGCGCACATATATACAGTGCGCCGCGTCGGGCGGGGGAATTACTGCAAATAACATATCTACACAGTTCCGAGTTAGCAATTGCTAACCAAAAAGGAGATGACTTATGAGCGTAGTGATAGTCGGCGGCAACGAGTGTATGGTCAGGCGGTATGAGGAGCTTTGCCGCGAATATTCATGCAAGGCAAAGGTTTTTGCAAAGCCGGAGAGGGGAATGCAGAATTTCGGCAGCCCCGATCTTCTTGTGCTGTTCACCGGAACGATGTCCCACAAGATGCTGTCGATAGCCATGGGACAGGCGAAAAAGAAAAACATTCCCGTGGCGCACAGCCCGACAAGCTCGGTCTCAGCGCTCAAAAATATACTTGATGTCCATGCGAAGGGGGAGAAATAAAGTGTCCGAAGACCTTGTGATATCCCAGTGCTCGCCGACCATGGCGGGGCTCAAAACAGGCAATCTTTTCACCTGTCCGATGGAGGACAGAGCGACGCTCAACGAGAGCATACGCCGCATGAATACGAAGCTCGTCCCGCGTGGGGTGCGCCTGCTTCCGGTAAAATATCTCGAAAGGCGCGTGCTGATATATATGTATCGCCCTGACAGGCTCAGAGCCGATTTAAAAGACGCGCAGGCACTCTCGATTCTCTCCGAAAAGGCTTATCCTATAGACAGCGCGGACAAATGCGTCGCCGAGCTCGTCCGAAGGGTCAATTCCCAGGAGACCTTCCCGCATGAGATAGGGCTGTTCCTCGGCTATCCGTCCGAGGATGTCAACGGCTTTATAAAATACGGCGCGGACAAGGCGAAGTGCGTCGGCACATGGAGAGTCTACGGCGACGAGGAGGCGGCGAAGAAGAAATTCGCGCTATATAAAAAGTGCACGAGGGTGTATAAGGACGCTTACCGCAGGCATAATTCGTTTGAAAGGCTCGTCGTAAACGGCGTGCGCTGACAATAAATATTTTTTGAAAGGCAGGAATTTTTTATGAGCAAGATAGCTGTTGTATATTGGAGCGGAACGGGCAACACGGAGTCCATGGCGGACGCCGTTGCGCAGGGCGCAAGGGACAAGGGCGCGGAGGTAAAGCTTTTCACCCCCGACTCGTTCAACGCCTCCATGGTCGATGAGTTCGACGCCATAGCCTTCGGCTGCCCCGCGATGGGCGCGGAGGTGCTTGAGGAGAGCGAGTTTGAGCCGATGTTCTCCGACTGCGAGAGCAAGCTCGGCGGCAAGAAAATCGCCCTCTTCGGCTCTTACGGCTGGGGCGACGGCGAGTGGATGAGAAACTGGGAGGACACTTGCCGCAGCGACGGCGCGGAAGTTGTTTCCGAGCCGGTCATCTGCAACGAAGCCCCCGACGATTCCGCCCTTGATGAGTGCAAAGCCCTCGGCGCCGCGCTCGTATAAGACATAGCTCTCTTCATAGATTTGCTTCCATAGACAAGCCGCGTCTGCTTCATCGGCAGGCGCGGCTTGCATTTTTTAATTCATTGAGGTGCAACTTGTAGGGTGCGGCGACCCGACGCACCGTTGCCGCACCAGCCTTGCCCTTCCACGCCGAAAGCCCCCGTCCATTTGAACGGAGGCTTTCGTGGTGCCGGTGGCGGGGGTCGAACCCGCACGGTATCGCTACCACCGGATTTTGAGTCCGGCACGTCTGCCAATTCCATCACACCGGCAGGTGTTGGAACGGATGTATTATACACGATTGCGGGCGAAAAATCAAGAGAAAATTCCGTATCGGCTTGATTTCGGCTCTGCGCAGCCGCGTTCTTGACAACGGCTTGCGCTGAGTGTAAAATTTTCTTGTATGTAGGTCGCCCGTATCGCGGGCAACGAAGGTATCGGAAACGGAGGGTCGAAAAATGAATGCCGAGCTGATAAACGAACTGGTTCTGTCAACAGCCCTGAATCCGTCGCGGCTTTCCTGGTGTACGCCGACCGGAAGCGGTCACATCCTTGTTGAGGGAAGTCGATTCCTCGACGAGGGTCAGCTTATTACCGTCAGAGCCGATACCGGCACGGCGGGCTTTCCGGAGCATACGCACGATTATATCGAGATAGTCTATATGTGCCGCGGGCGCAGCCGGCATATAGTAAACGGCGAGACCATCGAGCTCAAGGAGGGGGAGTTCCTGTTCCTCAGCCAGAACTCCCATCAGGAGAATCTGCCCTCGGGCGAGGGGGATATAGCGATAAACTTTATCGTCCGTCCGGCGTTTTTCAAGCAGATACTCATCATGCTCGGCGGCGAGGAGACGCTTCTGCACAGGTTTATTATCCAGTGCCTGACGGGCGATTCCGGAAAGGCGGCGTTTCTGCATTTCTGCTCCAACGATATGTGTACGGTTCAGAATCTTGTCGAAAATCTTGTGTGGAATCTTCTGCACGAATCGCATGAGGCCGACAAGATAAACGAGCTTACGATGAGCTTGCTGTTTATCTATCTTATGAACGACGTTGACGATATCGGATATAACGGCGGCAACAGCTCTTTTATCTTCACGGTTCTTGATTATATCGAGAAAAACTACGCGGACGGCAGCCTGTCCGATCTCGGAGTTCTGACATATTATGATGTCAATGCACTGTCAAAGCAGATAAAACGCCTGACGGGCAAGACATACACTCAGCTCGTTCAGGAAAAACGGCTTATGAAAGCCTGCGAACTGCTCAAAAACACCTCTCTCGGCGTGGAGGAGGTGTCGCGCAGGGTGGGTTATGACAATGTAAGCTATTTCCATCGGCTGTTCTTCAAAACCTACGGCGTGTCGCCGAAAAAATACAGAGATGCTGAAAGAAGATAAAATGACAGCCGGCGGTGCCTTGAAGGTGCCGCCGGCTGTCATTTCGGTGCTTGATTTTTTCGGGGTTGTATTTATGAATTTCGGTTAAGTTTCGATTGTATCCGGAATCCGAAGCCCGGCGGTCATCTCGTCCGCGACAAGCTTTCTGCGGGCGGACAGCTCGTCGTACATCTTCGTGCGCATCTCGTTGTCGATGGGATAGAAGAACTTCGGAAGAATGCCGAAGGCGCTTGTGATTATCGGGATTCCGGTTCCCAGAGCGAAGAGCCACCATTTTGCCGAGTCGCTCTGAGTGCCTATCTTTATGCCCTGAACATAGCCTATTTTCGCAAGAACAAAGCTCTTGAGCGAGGTCATCAGAATGTTCTGTATTTTGACGATAAGCCCGCGGGCGGCTCCGGTCATGGCCTCGACTCTGTAGCCGTTTCTCCATTCGCAGTAGTCCATAGCCTCGTTGTAAAGCTCGTCGGGTATGACATGGCGAATACCGTAGACCCACATCTCAACGAATTCCTCGATCATCATCACGGGGATCATGACCTTGCGCTTCATAAAGTTCTTGTTCAGCGAGCCGACGCCGAAAACTATCAGCCAGCACATATCCGTCCAGATATCCTCCGCTATCCACAGCTTCTTTGAAGAGAATTTCCTGCGCAGGGGAGAGACGAACGAGTAGCTGATGTTCAGTATCGGATATGCCGGTATGCCGACAATGGTCTGCAGCGACGCCTGACCGAGAACGTCTATGTAGTAGTCGGAGCGGCTCTGCGATATTCCGAATCCCGCGAGGAAGTCGGAGAGTGTTATCAGCAGCAGAGGCTTGTTGTTTATTATTGCCTTCAGTCCCTTTATAACGCTCGGACGGTCAACGGATTGCGACACGCGTTCCTTTGAAACCATATAGAACCAGAAGGTCATCGCCGCCGAAAGTATGCTGGTCGCGCTTCCCATGACTATAAAGAGCTTGCTGAGCGACAGCCCTATTTTCTGCGCATTGATAAGGTCGATGAGAACGCCCATTATCCATTCGGGCATCTTTTCGCCGAGGAAGCGGGAGAAAAATTTCGCCTGCGAGATAAGCCGCACTCGTTCCTCCGGGTTCGGCGTTATGGTTGACAGCAGACCCGTCTGCGAAATGCTGATAAAGGTGTTTGCGGTTTCGTTTATTATGTTGAACGCAAAGAAATAAATGAGCTTCGGCAGATAGTTTGCGGCGGTGTTCGGGAAAAGCATCGGCATGAACCAGTAAAGCATACCGAAAACCGTAAGCGGTATCTTCATCCATATCAGGTACGGTCTGAATTTGCCCCAACGGGTTCGGGTTCTGTCAACGATCGCACTGATGAACACATCATTTATGACATCCCATGCGCCGGTGAAGAGCGTGACGATACCGTTTATCCTGAAGTCGATCTTTACGACATCCCAGATGAACCTGTTGCTGTATTTGCCGATGGAAAAACTGTCCGCAAAATCCTGCGCAATATATGCCGCGGTCTCGTTGTTGCCGACATAACGCCTTTGCAGCATATAGTTGTCCATATGGCGTCCTCCTTTGCTCTTTTATCTGATGTCCGTTTATGCCCCATATATGCCCGGACAAAAATTGAAGCGTGCTTTGTGAAAGTTTGCTGTTTTTTAACCGAGCATATAAAAAGTTTTGTGCTTATATACCTATTTTACTTCAAGCGGACGGATAAAAAAAGATTCTGTACTGTTTAAAAAGTGTCCTTATCTGCCATTATTCGGACGATTTTCCCGCACAAACACAAAGAGCCGGCATCGCCTTGATGCCGACTCCGGTATTTTATTTCGTTTCCCGTTCTTTTATTTTGGGGTGTCGCATTTAGATGCAGAAAGCGGTTTCTTTGCCCCGAAGCTGTACAAAGGTACTGCGAGCGGGCAAAAAAGCGCTTAAAAGAGCAAAAACAAACTACTACCCTGTAACAAAGGTCATAATCCGCGTTCTCAGCCGCGAATTATGACCTTTAACCTTTTTGCTCTTTGGTCTGCGCTAAATGCGATGCCTCACGCAAAGCACGGCGGTATAAACGCTAATCAGCAGGAATATTGCCGCCAGTACGGTACAAAACAGGCGCAGATCCATATTTGGGTTGTCGTATTCGGCGCAGCTCATGCCGAACACGACGAACGCTATGATCGAGAGCCTGAACGGCAGCGGGCGGTGCCCTTTGTCAAACGCAATGAACAGGAGCGCGAGGTATGACAACGCGCAGACGATAGCGAAGACTAACAAAACTACAACAGTCGCTTCGCTGAAATAGAAAAAGTCATCGAACACACCGCTTAATACCGACTCCGACGAAACCGGCAGGTGCAGCCGGACAAGCCCATAGGACGCACAGTATATGAACGCGTACAAGCTGCAAAGAATATATCCTATGGCGGCGGATACGGTATAAAATCTCTTTAATTTATTGTCGTTGATATCCATAATAAAACCTCGCTTTCTGCGGCGCGGATGTATGAACGGATATATACATCAGTCTCTGCCTGCAATTTTCACCGACCTGTGCAAAACAAGTGTAACATATAAATCAAAATACGGCAACAAAATTACGCAACAAACCGAAAATTAACATGTAGTTCATATATAACAAAAACAACCGATATCGCAATGATACCGACTGTGCCGCTTTAACTGTCTATTTTGTCTAAGCGGGTTAGGTCGCACCTCTCATTCAAGTAATTAGCAAAACAGTCTATTACACTATAAAATCTACTGGCATTAAACCCGCACCGGAAATTTTTCCTCGATAAAGTATTTAAATTTGGCAATAGCACTTGACAAAATGGCAAGTGACAGATATAATAATGACGTCACTAAATCGATAGCAAGGAAAGGAGTGCCACTATGGGAAAGGAATTAGGTTCACGCATAGCCGAGACTTTGCAGAAACGTGGAATGACACAAAAAGAATTGGCGGAACGCATAGGGGTAACAGAGGCAGTAATGTCCAGATATGTTTCTGGTGACAGAGAACCAAAACCGGAGGTGTTAGCAAATATTGCTACTGCTCTCCATACCACATCCGATTTTTTACTTGGTATCGAATGCGAAGAATTCGACCACCCAAGAATTCGCCGTTTGATTGCTCGGAATGCATCTTCAATGACTGAGCAGGAAAAAAGAGAACTGATTAACGCATTGTTCGGGGAGGAGTAATATTGGGAATTTCTTTATCACACGCAAGATATGAGGAGATAAAGCAGATCGTTGTTGATATGTTCGTAAGATACGATGTTTCCTGTGTACCTGTTAACGGCTTTGAACTCGCAACAAAAATGGGCATTAAGGTCATCCCTTATTCAGCTATACCGGAAAGTAAACGTTGGTTGCTCCTGAAAAAAAGCGAGGACGGCTTTTCGGTGGAAAAAAACATTGGAGAGTGGTACATCTATTATAATGATAAAAAAGACTATGGCCGTATCAACAACACAATCATGCATGAGGTAGGTCATGTGGTTTTGGATCATAGCGAGGATAGTGAATTGGCAGAAAAAGAAGTAAGATTTTTCGCTAAATATGCGCTCGTCCCGCCAGTGCTTGTGCAAAAGTTAAATTTGGATAATCCGAGGGATATTGAAGATATCTTTGCTGTTAGTTTCGAAGCCGCTTGCTATGCGTATTCCTACTACAGGAAATGGTTGCAATATGGCTCGGCGGAATATACCAAATATGAACTTACGCTCTTGAAGTTATTTCGGGGTGTATCATAATGGGAGGTGGTTCTATTGAGGGTAAAAGCAAAAACACATCTGTAAGCTGTTGGCTCAGCAAACAAATGTGTTCTCGTGCGGAACATGCTAAACATATTCACACCAGCAGGAGTATGTTAGCATAATTCTGCCCTTTTGTCAATGACGCAGTTCGAATTACTGTTCTAAAAAAGACCGCTTTTGCGGAGAAAGCAGGTATTATGTTAAAAACGAATGTTAGAAAATACGACAACTTCAAATTGTACTACTGGCACGGTGCAACATTGGTCGGCAAATACAGATTACCACAACTTGCTCCTACACAAGCAATTCCTTCAAAAGTAATATGTTTCAATGAGCGTAAGGGCATTACTAAGCCGGAGGAATGCTGGGTTGATTTCTTTATCGATGACGCTTTGTTTGAAAACTTTTGGAATCATCCAGAGGTGAGTTTTGAGAACCTCAAACGTTTTGCAGGAATTATCACCACAGATTATTCCATGTTACCGGAAATGCTGCCCGGGCAGAGACTTTGGAACTGCACACGCAATCGAGTTATGGCATACTATCTCCAACAACAAGGATTTAATATTATCCCTGTTGCATCTTGGTGCGTTGAGAGTGATTTCGATTGGTGCTTTGATGGTCTGCCCGAAAAAAGCTCTATTGCAATTACTACCAATGGATGTATGTCAAGTCCATATGGCAAGCGTATGCTGCTGCGTGGTGTTGAGGAATTACAAAGACGAAAAGCGCCGACAAATTTAATCGTTTGTGGAAGGCACGTTGATGAATTGGACATCTATGATAACATCCATTATTATCCGTCCTTTTCCCAGAGATGGAAGGAGCGTGCTGTGTAATGGGTAGCAGAGGCTCTTTCCTAGAAAGCGGCGGTTTTAGTACACCCGCAAGATGGCATACCGTTGATTATGTTGATGGGATTAAGGTTTTAGCCCCTAAGGATCCAAAAGCAAGTATCAGTCTACCGGAGCGTTCCAATACTCCCGGAACAGCTTATATTTCATATCGCAAGGATAGGACGTTTAACCAATATATTGTATTTGATGCTAATAGAATGCCCATCTATCGAATTGATTATGGAACGCATAGAGGAAAAAAGACTCTACATGTGCACTATTACAAAGACGGAAATTCAATACCTCATCCACCTGATTTGAAAAAGGGCGACCCGTTATACGAAAAACATAAACATTTATTTAAGGGGGTGAAATGATGCAAGGTGTAACAATGGACGAATTATGTGACTTGATTTCTCATTGCCATGACGCAGAATTTGAATATAAAGGTACAACCTATGTGTTACAACCGGAAGTCAATGATGGTAAATCATACCTTGTGATTTGGGATTGCACGCCGGATTCTGCAAAATGTATATGTAAACATGAAATTGGCGATTGGGGAGATATTCCGCAATCCGTTATCGATGTTGTTCTTTCGGAAAAATGCTTTAACGGGAAGTCCTTCATGGAAATCGAGAAAGATATCACGGTAACTGTGATTTACTGACCAAGTAGAAAAGACCACACAGCCGACATTGTAGTCAGTTGTGTGGTTCTTCTGAAACATAGAGACATAATAGACGACTCAATAAAAAAACTCCGCCGACTTCAAAGCAAGATCTTACTTCTTTGCCGGCGGGGTGATAAGCCTTTATTCTGCGTGGCTCCGCGGGGAGATAAGCGGCGACGGCGCGAATATCGCCCATATCGCCAATGATCTCATAATGCAGAGCACGCTGCTTTTCAAATAATATCAGTTCTCAAAATCAACGCTCTCGCGCTCAAGGCGAACCGCCTTGACGAAAGCCCGCACCTTGAGGTGCTCCGGGTGGCTGTCATATGCGTGCAGCGCGTCCCAACTCTCGAACCTCGAGAAGAGCGCCGCGTCATATTTGCCGCCGTTTTCGTTTATCCCGACCTTCGCTTCGATAAGCCCCGGGACAACGCCGACGAGCGCTTCAAGCATCTCTTTGATGTGCTCCGCGTTTTCTCTCTTGCCGTGACCCTCCGCTTCATCCTTGAGGACCCAGAATACTATATGAGTCACCATTTTTTATTTCCTCCCGCTTTTGATAATCTGACAGATTTTGCCCGCGCCGAGCATCACTGCCGCCGTCGCCGCTCCGGCAAGGAGCGCACGCGATGCAATTGTGGCGTTGACGCTCTGACGGTCGGTTATGCGGCTTTCAATCGGTCCCAGACAGGTGCATTTGAGCCCGAAATCCTTGAACGAATGGACGCTCGTTTCAAAGCTGCCGTCCTCGTGAACGGTTATCAGCCTGACCGACGGTCTGCCGCCGTCCGTGTATGCGCGAAAGCCGGAGGTTTTGCACTGCGCGAGCAGTATCCCATCAACCTCGCCCGCAAAATTGTTCATGTGGTCGTGACCGAAGAATGCGCCCCTTATGTCGCCCGTTTTCTTCCAGCTCTCAAACTGTCCGCTGCTGACATCTGCGGAGCACGGTCCCTCCGCGAGATACCCGTTGTCCTCGTCCTTGAGAACATACCAGTTTTTGCTCAGATGTCCGTAGCCGCGCACAGCCTTCCACATCTCCCACGGCTTCGCCCTTCTGAGAAGTCTGTATTCCTCAATAACGGGGATGTGCTCAAACAGCAGAGCGGGCAGGGGCGTGCCCTTGTTTTCTTTGCGCAGCTTCGCCGCGTTTCGCTCGTACCAGTCTATCTGATCTCTGTGAACTACGTCGTAATACGAGATTTCTTTGTCGTAGAATATATCGTTGGAGTCCATGAACCAGAGGTTGAACTCCGGCTTGCCGCTCTTGCCGAAAATGGGTATGTAATAGTTTGAATATCCCGTGATATCCTCGTCGCATCGGCGGGTCACGCAGTATTCGGTGTTCATGAAAATCTCCGTCTGCTCCTCTTCGACCCCCGAGTCGTGGTCGTGGTTGCCCATTACCGTCGCGAACGGAATTTTGCGCTCAACGACGGGTGCGATGAGCTTTTCTAACTGCCTTTTGAACGCTTCCATACCGATATCGTCTCGGGAGGACGAGCATATGTCTCCCATGTATACCGCGAGATCCGGCTTTAGGGCGTCAAGTGCCGTCTCGTGGAATTTCAGCGTGTCGGCGCGTCTCGCCATACCCTTTTCGGAGGTAACGTCGTCCTTCTCATGAGGGTCGCCGAAAAGCAGAATTTTAAACTCTCCGTCCTCGTTGAATCTGAATTGTCTGTCGTACATCTCAGTGCTCCTTATCTGAAAACGGCTTCTCTTATCGCCTCACTCACCGTGGGGTGGGGGAACGCCGTGTTTTTGATTTCTTCAACCGTCATTTTATTTGCAAGCATCGCCGCCGCGCCGTATATCAGCTCCGACGCGTTGCCGCCCGCAATGTGAACGCCTAACAGTCTGCCGCTCGTATTTTCCGAAATTATCTTGCAAAAGCCGTCCTGTCCGCCCTCGGCGAAGAATCTTCCGCTCGAGCGCAGCGGCGCATCGCCGCAAATGGCGTCAATACCTTTTGCGAGCGCACTTTCGAGCGTCTCGCCGATTGACGCCGCCTCGGCAAATGTGAAAACGACCTGCGGAATCGCAAGATAGTCTGTCCCGTCAGCTTTTCCGAGAATATTGTTTATCGCCACTGCCGATTCGCGGTATGCGGCATGAGCCGACATGGCTTTTCCGTTCGCGTCTCCGGCGGCATAAACGCCGTGAACGGCGGTGCGCATATGATTGTCCGTATTGAGATTTTCAAGCCCGATGTTTTCGATTCCGAGCCCGTCATAATACGCCGCTCTGCCCGATGCGTTTATTATGATATCCGCCTCCGCCGTCTTATCTTTTCCGCGAGCGTCGGTGTATTTGATACTCCCGCCGCCCGCCGAAACGGCTCTGCACGAGGTGAGAATGTCTATCCCGTTCTTTTTGAGACTGCGCCGCAAAAACGCGCTTATGTCTTTGTCCATAGTCGGAGCAAGTCTCTCCGCCTGCTCGATTATTGACACCCTGCACCCGAGCGCGTTCAGATATTCCGCCGCCTCAAGCCCGGATGCGCCGCCGCCTATAATTGCGGCGCTTTTCGGTATTGTCTCAAGACTGTATACATCGCTCACATCTGTGATATCCGCGCCGGGAATTTTAAGCTCCTTCGGGCGCGAGCCCGTGCAGATAAGCAGATTTTTTGAATATATATCATCTTCACCGACGGCGGTTATGAACAGTTCGTTCGCCTTGTCTTTTATATGAGACTCTGCCTTAATGACCTTCACTCCCGCGTGTTCGAGCGAATCGGCGATGCCGCATTTTAGCTGACATATAACATCATTTTTATGCGCGAGTGCCGCATTGAGATTGAAATTCACTTTTTCGCTTGTCACTCCGAATTTTTCGCAGGCGAGGGATTGCCGGAAAATCTTTGCGCTGTGAAGCATGGCCTTCGACGGTATGCAGCCCCGATTCAGACACACTCCGCCGAGCTCGCTTTTTTCTATGAGCACCGTTTGCAGTCCGCTCTTTGCGGCTGTCACGGCTGCGCTGTATCCTGCGGGTCCGCCGCCGATAACGGCAAGGTCAAAAATATCCATGGAGTGCTCCTTTCGCTTTTTTCAATTATATCCGAAAATTCCCATGCGGTCAATCAAACGCTGCGTTTTTTGTTGACTTTGAAGGCTGTAGGCATTAAAATTAGTGTAAATCTTTGTTTGTGAGGTATTCGATGAAAACACCGGCTTATCATAAATCTCTTGAAATGCTCCATGTCAACTGCCTTGAGCCGCACGCTTATTTCATTCCCTTTGCGGATGAAAAAACCGCCGCTTCACGCGAGCGCAGTGAATCGGCTTATTTTCTTTCGCTCTGCGGCGAGTGGGATTTCCGCTTTTTCAAAAGCTTTGAGGATGTCCTGCGCGAGCCGCCCGAATATGTCGGCGAGGGCGGGTTTGATAAAATATCCGTCCCGCGCAGCTGGCAGACCTATACCGACCGCGGCTACGATGTCCCGCTTTACAGCAACCTTGAATATCCTTTCCCGACCGACCCGCCGTTTGTGCCGGACGAGAATCCATGCGGGCTTTATGTCAAAAAATTCACGCTCGACGAAAAACTCTCTTCGCGTGATTTATTCTTGAATTTCGAGGGTGTCGATTCCTGCTTTTATGTCTGGCTCAACGGAAAATTCGTCGGCTTCAGCGAGGTCTCTCACTGCACGAGCGAGTTCGATATTACGGACTTCGCGGTCGGCGGCGAGAATATCCTCTGCGTGCTTGTCGTCAAGTGGTGCCCAGGCACTTATCTTGAGGACCAGGATTGCTTCAGATTCTCCGGAATTTTCCGCGAGGTCTATCTGCTTGCACGCGGAAAAGAGAGACTTGATGATATCTTTGTCAAAAGCTATGTCTCCGATGATTTTACCTCGGCAGAGCTTCGCGTTGAAGCAAAGCTCAACACGCCCTGTGATGTAAAATATAAACTCGTCGCGCCGAACGGCACCGTTGTGTCCGAAGGCATCGGCGGCGAAAAGTTCGGCATATCCGTCGATTCTCCTGTTCTTTGGAACGATGAACAGCCCGAGTTGTATGAGCTTTGGCTGACCGTCGGCGATGAAGTCGTTCTGCTCGATACCGCGGTGCGCCGCTTTGAGATAAAGGACGGAATCTGCCTGCTGAACGGAAAAGCGGTCAAGGCTCGCGGTATCAACCGCCACGATTCAAATCCCGTCACGGGTCACGCTGTCACTACAGACGATATGCTCGAGGATATTATGCTCATAAAACGCGCCAACTGCAATATGATCCGCACCTCGCACTATCCCAACGACCCGCGCTTTCCCGCGCTATGCGATAAATACGGCATAATGCTGACCGACGAAGCGGATATCGAGACCCACGGCATGGGCTACGACTGGGAGGGCGAATGGGACTGGACGCGCTGGTCGCAGCTCTCGTCAGCTCCCGAGTGGCGCGAGGCTTATGTTGACAGGGCGAAGAGGCTCTTCGAGCGCGACAAGAACCACGGCTGCGTCGTGCTCTGGTCGCTCGGCAACGAGTCGGGAGCGGGCGTCAACCACCGTGCGATGGCTCGGTATATCCGCTCGCGTGACGACCGCGCACTTGTGCACTATGAGAACTCCCACCTTGAGTTCAAGGCTGTCCCCGAGGGCGAAAGCTTTGCCGATATTTCGGATGTCGAGAGCCGCATGTACGCCGGCACGGAATATATAGAGAACTATCTCAATAATAAAGAATATACGAAGCCTTTCTATATGTGCGAATATGTCTGCTCGATGAGCACGGGCGATGTCTATCCGTTCTGGGATCTCGTCGAGAAGTACGACAACAATTTCGGCGGCTGTATATGGGAGTGGTGCGACCACGCGGTCAATGTCCCTGACAAAAACGGCAATGCGCGTTATTTTTACGGCGGTGACTTCGGCGATTTCCCGAACAGCTCCATATGCTGCATCGACGGGCTCGTCTATCCCGACCGTACTCCGCGCCCCGGCTATTTTGATATGAAGCGCGTCTATCAGCAGTATTCGGCTGCGTATAACGGCGACGGCAGCGTGACCGTCACGAGCCGCAGACGCTTCACTTCTCTCGATGATACGGCGATTCACTGGACTCTCTCTGAAGATGGCAAGACCCTATCTGATGGCACAGCCGCACTTTCGACACCCGCGCAGGGGAGCGAAACCGTAAGGCTTTTCGATCCCGCAGACCTTGATTCGCTCTCGTCCTGCCTGCTTACTCTGAGCTTTGTTTCAACGAAGGACACACCTTGGGCGGAAAAGGGCTTTGAGACGGGCTTCGAGCAGTTTGTGCTCAAGGATTATACGCCTTATGCGCCCAAGGAGGGGAAGGTCGAGCTCAGCGAAAATGACCGCTTCGCGGTTATCAGGGCGGGGAATACAGCCTATACTTTTGATAAGCCCTACGGGCGCATATCTTCGATAACCTGCGGCGGCAAAGAGCTGCTGAGCGCACCCGTTGAGCCGCAGATCTGGCGCGCACCCTGCTATAACAGAGGCTCGTCGGAGATGTGGAAGCTCAAAAATTTCAGATATGCCGCTCAGAAAACATATTCCTGCCTCGTCTCTAAAGCCGACGGCGGCGTGTGCATCAAGACGAAGATAGCGATAGGCGGACCCTCCTGTCCGCCTGTTATCCGTGCCGATGTCGATTATAAATTTACGCCCGACGGCTGCGTGACGCTCTGCTTTGACGGCGATGTTATCGAGAAATGTCCGATACTGCCGAAAATAGGCTACAGGCTCTTTATGCCTGCGGAAAATGAAAGCGTCAGCTATTTCGGCTTCGGTCCGAAAGAAGCTTATGTTGACAGATATAAGTCTCAGCACCTCGGATTGTGGAACACGACGGCGACGGATAATTTCGAGCACTATATCCGCCCGCAGGAGAACGGAGCGCATTACGGCACCCGCTTTGCCGAGGTTTATTCAAACGCGGCGGGACTCAGATTCGAGCCGTTCGGCATGGAGCATTTCAGCTTCAATGCTCAGCATTTCACGGCTCAGATGCTCGAAGATACGAAGCATGATTTTGAGCTTGAGCCCCTCGGAGATACCGTCGTCAGCCTCGATTGGCGCATGACGGGGATAAGCGAGGCGGAGTATCACAACGATCCCGAGCGCACGCTTCGCCGCATCGACGAAAAGAAGCTCGATTTCGGCTTTGTCATAAGACCGTTTGAAAAATAAGACTTCACGGGAGAGATACAATGTTTCTGAAAGAACTGCTTGAGGGCACGAGCGTTGCGGGAAATTTCCCGCAGACGGATATATGCGATATAGTCTACGACTCGCGCAAGGCGAGGTCGGGCACGGCGTTTGTCTGCATGAAGGGCGAGACGACCGACGGTCACAAATACGCAAAAAGCGCCTATGACCTCGGCTGCCGCGTGTTCGTTGCGGAAGAGGCGCTCAGCCTGCCCGAGGATGCAATCGTGCTTATAAGCGAAAATACGCGCCGCGACCTCGCACAGATGAGCATAAACTTCTTCGGTCATCCCGCAGAAGAGCTGAAAATGATAGGCATAACCGGCACGAAGGGCAAAACGAGCATAACTTATATCCTGCGCAGTGCGCTCGAAAACTGCGGCATAAAAACCGGCGTTATCGGCACTGTCGGCGCGTTTTACGGCGACAAAAAAATACAGACCGTCAACACGACCCCCGAATCCTACGAGCTTCAGAAAATTCTGCGCGAGATGGCGGACGGCGGCTGCGAGGCTGTCTGCATGGAGGTCTCGTCGATAGGGCTCAAGATGAGCCGCGTCCACGGTATAGAGTTTTATGCCGGAATCTTCACAAACCTTTCGCCCGACCATATCGGCGGGAACGAGCACAAGACCTTTGAAGAATACGCCTATTGGAAAAAGCAGCTCTATGTCCACAGCGGCTTCACCGTCGCCAACCGCGACGATGCGTTTTTTGACGATATCGCCGCCGCGTCAAAGGGCGAGGTGATAAGCTACGGACTCGACGAAAGGAGCGATTACTACGCGGAGAATATCAATCCTCTGCGCCGCACGAGCTTCCTCGGAATAGAGTTCGACTGCAAGAGCAAGTTTGACGCCCCGTGGCACGCGCAGGTCAGTATGCCGGGATTTTTCAGCGTCTACAATGTCCTCGCTTCCGTCGCGCTTCTGCGCAGGATGGGCATACCCGTTGAAAAAATGCGCGAGGCGTTTTCTCATGTGAGTATCGACGGCAGAATGCAGATAGTCCATGTCAGCGACGATTACAGCGTCATTATCGACTACGCGCACAACGGTCTGAGCATGGAGAATGTTGTTGAGACTGTCCGAGATTATAAGCCGAATCGCGTTGTCGCGCTCTTCGGCGCAACGGGCAACAAGGCGACTGTCCGCAGAAAGGAGCTCGGTCTTGTCAGCGCAAAAATGTGCGATTTTATTATAATCACGAGCGACGATCCGGATTTTGAAGACCCCGATGCAATAATAGACGAGATAGCCGGATGGGTCGAAAAGGGCGGCGGAGCGGGCAAATATGTCAAGATAGCCGACCGCGCCGAGGCAATAGAATATGCCCTCGACCGTATGCAGAAGGGGGATATACTCCTCCTGCTCGGCAAAGGGCATGAGCATTTTATGAAAGTGAAAGGCGAAAAAATATATTTCAGCGAGCTCGACTGCATCGCGGATTATATGAAAAAGCACGGGATGAAATAATCTCTGTAAAGTGCAAATATAAAGCGCACATAAAGCACCCATAAAGGGGCTGTCGCATTTAGATGCAGAAAGCGTCTTTTTGACCCGAAGCTGTATAAGCATACTGCGAGCGGGCAAAAAGCGCTTAAAAGAGCAAAAACAAACTAAAATAAAGGTCATAATCCGCGTTCTCAGCCGCGAATTATGACCTTTAACCTTGTGTGCTCTTTGGTCTGCGCTAAATGCGGCAGACCCGGCGTTTTACTCAGCCGATGTCGATTCTTCTCGATGTCGGCACATTTTCTTCCTTCTTGGGCATGGTCAGGGTCAGAACGCCGTCTTTATATTCGCCGGTGATGTCCTCAGTCTTGACGGACGAGACATCAAAGCTCCTGCTGAACGAGCCGTAAGACCTCTCGCGGCGGACAAAATTGCCCTTGTCGTCCTTCTTCTCAACTTCGCTGCTGCGCTCCGCGCTGATGGTCATATAGCCGTCCTCAATGTCAACATGAATGTCTTCCTTTTTGAATCCGGGCAGCTCCGCCTCAAGCACGTATTCCTTGCCGTTGTCCTTTATATCGGTCTTGAAATCCGCTGCGGCCATGTCGCCCCAAAAGCTCTTCTCGAAGTTTTCCATATCCCTGAAAGGATTAAAGAGTGCATGCTGATGTCTGCGTTCATAAGGTGTAAGTTCAAACATAATAGATTCCTCCGTTTGTTGTTTGTTATTTTGAAGTCAAAGTGTCCGTTTATTTGTCTGTCTGCTTTCCGATTTCCATCGGACTCACTCTCTTTCTTCTCTGGGGGCTCTCGCTCCCTTCGTTCAATTATATAATACCCCGACTTTGTTAAAAAAGGTGTGTTTATATGTGAATAAATTGTAAATACTTAGCACTCGTATATAAAGAGTGCTAAAAAGGTTCAAAAACCGCCGTGCAGGTTTTTATCATACGCGGGACATGGACGGAATATAAATGCATTGACATTTTCTGTTAAGGAGAGGAATGCGATGCAAATCAATGTTATAACGCAGTCGGTAGGCGTCGAAGAGACGCTCGGCAGCTGCACTGCGGAACAGCCGATAGATGCCGATATAACCCTGCCTGATTACTGTCCGGACATCAGGCGAGTGCTCAAATGTCTTGTCACTCCGCGCATAACCGCAGTCCAGACCGTCGGCGACAGAGCGACTGCGGACGGCTCTGCCGATGTGTGCGTCATCTATGCCGATGAGCAGGGGACGGTCTGCTGCTTCGAGCAGACATATCCGTTTTCCAAATACGCCGATCTCAAGAACGCGGATGAAAACTGCTGCGTGAATGTACGCGCTTATACTCAATATGCCAACTGCCGCGCCGTCAGTCCGCGCAGGCTCGATATCCATGCCGTGGTCAGCGCGGTTTTCGGGATATCGGGCGTTAAAGAGGAGGAGATAATAACCGGAGCCGAGGGCGCGGGAGTACAGCTCAGATGCTGCGACAGCCGCACCGCGAGCCTCGTCGCCTGCACCGAGACCGCGTTCCCGATGAGCGAAATTGTTCCTCTGCCGGACGGGAATCCGGCTGTTTCCTGCGTGCTGAGCGCACAGGCGGCGGCACTCACGCAGGAGATAAAGGTCATCAGCAACAAGCTGCTCGTCAAGGGCGAGCTTTCGGTCAGTGCGGTCTGCTGCGGCGAGGACGGCGAGATATTCAGCTTCGGTCACTCCATGCCGATAAGCCAGATAATAAATCTCGAGGGTATTGACGAGGACTGCACCTGCTGCGTCTGCCTGTCCGTCACCTCGCTCGAGGTTTTCCCGAAAGCGGATCAGGCGGGCGATAACAGGCTTATCGATATCAGTGCGCGTGTCGGCGCGGGAGTCAAAGCTTATCGCGAGCTGAGCTTCCCGACCGTCACCGATGCCTATTCCGTCTGCTGCGACCTTGAAACAAAGAGCCGCAATTCGGATTTTGCGGTCATTGCCGATAAGTTCAACGATACTTTTACCTGCCGCAGCACGCAGGAGCTGACGGAGGCGAAAGAGATTTCAGCCCTCTGGTGCTCCGACCTCTCCGGGAGCGTGTCGCAGGACTCCGACGGAATCATAATCTCCGGCGAACTGACGCTCCATTTTATCTATACCGATGCCGAATCACAGCCCTGCTACGCCGAACGGCAGGCAAATTACGAATATCGCCGAGCAGTCGGAAGGTGCGGCGAGCTCAAGTGCTCGCCGTGCATCGAGATAACCGCCGCGAGCGCCGTATGCGCTTCTGGCAGTGCAGATGTCAGGGTCGAGATGAATATTTCCGGCTGTATCTTCGACAGCGTGCGCCGCAAGACCGTAACCTCAATAGAGTGCTCCGCTTCAGACGATAAAAAGGCGGGCGGCACCGCGCTGACCGTCTATTTTGCGGATGCCGGCGAGGAAATATGGGATATCGCGAGGCGGTATAACACGACCGTCGAGGCGGTGGAGCAGGAAAACGGCATAACGGGCGAGACGGTGGCGCAGAAATGTATGCTGCTCATACCCGGAGTCTGAGGAGGGATAACCGTGCAGGAGAGAAATATTTACAGCGACATTGCAAAGCGAACGCAGGGCGATATTTATATCGGCGTTGTCGGTCCTGTCAGAACCGGAAAATCGACATTTATAAAACGTTTCATGGACACCCTTGTCCTGCCGAATATCGAGAGCCAAAGCGTGCGCGACCGTGCGACCGACGAGCTCCCTCAGTCTGCGGCGGGGCGCACAATAATGACCACCGAGCCGAAATTCATTCCCGAAAACGCGGTCGAGATATCGCTCCAGGCGGAGGCGACATTCCGCGTGCGGCTCATAGACTGCGTGGGATATATCGTCCCGAGCTCCCTCGGCTATATTGAGGGCGAGAGCCCGCGAATGGTCAAAACCCCGTGGTTCGAGCATGAGATACCGTTCAATATGGCGGCGGAGATAGGCACGCAGAAGGTTATAAGCGAGCATTCGACAATAGGTCTTGTCATAACGACCGACGGCTCGATAAGCGAGATTCCGCGCAGCGAATATGAAGAAGCTGAGGGCAGGGTAATATCCGAATTAAAAGGTCTCAAAAAGCCGTTCGTCGTCCTCTTGAACAGCACGAATCCGGAGTCCGACGAGGTCAAAAATACGGCGGCGTCGCTGACGGATAAATACGGCGTGCCCGTCATGCCCGTCAACTGCCTTGAGATAGGCGAGGAGGAGATAAAAGAAATTCTCACCCAGGTGCTCTTCGAGTTTCCCGTCAAGGAAGTCAGCGTCGGTCTGCCGGGCTGGGCTATGACCCTCAGCCGCGATCATTGGCTGCGCTCGGGACTTTGCGGCGCCGTGAGCGAAGCGGCTCGGAAGCTCCGCACTCTCCGCGATGTAAAGCACCTCGCCGAGGATATCTGCTCGTGCGAATATGTGACGGGCGCGAGGATAGCGAAGATGGATCTGTCCTGCGGCGCGGCGCGGATAGAGGTGCAGACGGACGGCGGTCTTTTCTATAAAATACTCGCCGAGGAGACCGGACTCGACATCTCAGGCGAGCAGGATCTGATGAGCTGTATGCGCGAGCTTGCCGCCGTGCGCCGCGAATATGAGCGGCTCAAGGGCGCACTTGATGAGGTCGAGGCAACCGGCTACGGAATAGTCATGCCGTCGCTCGATGAGCTGAGCCTCGAAGAGCCGGAGATAATGCGCCAGGGCGGCAGATACGGCGTTCGTCTGCGCGCATCCGCTCCGTCGATACACATGATGAAGGCGAATATAACAACCGAGGTCGCGCCGATAGTCGGCTCGGAGTCCCAGTCCGAAGAACTCGTCAACTATATGCTCAAGGAGTTCGAGGAGGATCCGACAAAGATATGGGAGTCGAATATCTTCGGCAAGTCACTGCATGAGCTTGTCAACGAGGGACTGCACAACAAGCTCTACCGTATGCCCTCCGCGGCGCGTATGAAGCTGCAGGAGACGCTCGAAAAAGTCATCAACGAGGGGTGCAGCGGACTTATCTGCATCATCCTGTAAAAAAATTATCGGCTGTGCACGAATTTAGGTGCAGCCGATATTTTTTTATATAAGCCCTTGACACAAACAAATGTTCTGTTGTATAATACATACGAACAAATGTTTGAAATCTGGTGAGAGCGTGGATCTGTTTGACAAGCTGGAGATACTTTCCGATTCGGCGAAATACGATGTTGCCTGCACGAGCAGCGGAACGGACAGATCCTCGGGCGGCGAGGGGATAGGCAACGCCGCCTCATGCGGCATATGCCACAGCTTCGCGGCGGACGGCAGATGCATCTCTCTGCTGAAAGTCCTTATGAGCAACGCCTGCGTCTTTGACTGCAAATATTGCGTCAACCGCGTCTCCAACGATGTACGCCGTGCGACCTTTTCGCCACGGGAGCTGGCGGAGCTGACGATGAATTTTTACCGCCGTAATTATATCGAGGGACTTTTTCTCTCGTCTGCCGTTGTCGGCAGTCCCGATTATACCTGCGAGCGCATGATCGAGACTCTGCGCATCCTGCGCGAAGAATACAGGTTCGGCGGATATATCCACGCCAAGGCGATTCCCGGCGCGGATAACGCGCTGATAACCCGTCTCGGTATGCTCGCGGACAGAATGAGCGTCAATATCGAGCTGCCGTCGAACAACAGCCTGCAAGCTCTCGCTCCGGACAAGACCAAGGAGTCGATACTACGCCCGATGGGGCTCATCACAAATAAAATAAAAGAAAGCTCGGCGGAGCTTGTCAGATATAAGCACGCGCCGCGCTTCGCCTCAGGCGGTCAGAGCACCCAATTGATAGTCGGCGCAACGCCCGACAGCGACTATCAGATAATGTCGCTGTCTGCGGCACTCTATAAAAAATACGAGCTCAAGCGCGTGTTCTATTCGGCATATATCCCTGTCGTCGAGAATCCGCTTCTGCCTGCAAAAACTACAGAGCCGCCGCTTCTGCGCGAGCACAGACTCTATCAGGCGGATTGGCTTTTGCGCTATTACGGCTTCGACGCTAACGAACTGCTCGATGAAAAGCACCCGTTCTTAAACCCCTATGTTGACCCGAAGTGCAACTGGGCACTCAATCACATGGAGCTGTTCCCGCTCGAAATAAACCGCGCAACGAAGGAAGAACTGCTGAGAATACCGGGTGTCGGCGTGCGCAGCGTTCAGCGAATTTTGGCGGCGCGGCGTGTCTCGCCGCTGAGCTTTGAAGATCTCAAAAAACTCGGCGTAGTGCTCAAACGCGCCCAGTATTTTATAACCTGCAAGGGCAGGCATCCGGCGGGACTCAATGTCAATCCCGACAGGGTTCTCGCCTCGCTCATCTCCGAGCGGTGCCGGTCGCTTTTGCCGAATATGCAGGGCGAACAGCTGAGCCTGTTCGACAACAGGATAACAAGAGAGGATGTTGTACAATGTCTGCACGGTCAGATGTAACATATGTATATGACGGCTCGTTTGAGGGACTTCTGACGGCTGTTTTCGAGAGCTTTGAGAGCCGCGAGCTGCCGTGTTCTATCGTCGCGGAGGATGAGTTTGTGCCGACTCTCTTTGCGTGCAAAACCGTTGACACCGACCCGCAAAAGGCCGACAGAGTCCGCCGAGGGCTCAAAAAGGTCAGCACCGATGTATGGAACGCCGTGCGGCTCGGATATCTGACCTGCGTGGAGGACGGGGGAACGCTCATCAACGATTTTGTGCATATGGCGATGCACTACGGCGCGGGTGTCATGCGTATGCTCGCCGACGATACCGTTTCGCGCCTGACGAAGGCCGTCCGCGCCCTCAAGCAGGAGAGTCATAAATATACCGGCTTTGTCCGCTTCAGCATCAGCGGGGATAATACCCTCACTTCGATTATCGAGCCGAAAAATTCCGTCCTGCCTCTGCTCGCACCGCATTTCTGCGACAGATATCCTAACGAATCGTTTCTGCTATATGACAAAACCCATTCGCAGGCGCTCGTTTGGCATAACAGGCAGAAAATAATAATCCCCCTCGACGGCTTTGAGCAGCCGAAGGCGGGGGATGAGGAGCTGTATTTCCGCGCACTGTGGAAGCATTTCTATGATACGGTGGCTATCGAGGCACGATATAATCCGAAATGCCGTATGAACTTCATGCCCAAACGCTATTGGAACCGGCTTCCGGAAATGGACGAGAGCAATTCGCCCGATGCCGCGCGCGGAGTCAAAAGAATCGGAGCATAAAAAAGCAGGAACCGTAACAGCTCCTGCTTTTGGTATTTTTTAATCCTGTGCGTGATTGAAAAGCTTGATTTCGTTGTTGTCCGTGAACTCCGCGATGATTCCGTTTTCGTCAACGGTTGCGAATATCGCGCTGTGGCTCTTCATCGTCAGCGTCCACTTGACATCGGGGTATATCTTTCCGAGCTTGTTCGTGACTATCGCTATCTTCGGCGAAAGCTCCTTTGCAAATGCCCATGAGGTCGAGCCGTAGTAGCCGTGATGCCCGACCTTGAGAATGTCAACCTTGCGGAGCTTCGGCAGAAGAATTTCTTCGAGTCCCGTGGTTCTCGTTATATCCGATGCGAGGAATGCGCTGAGTTCACCCTTTTCAACCATCGTACCGACCGATTCGGCGTTTTCGCCCTGACCGTGAAGACGCGCGTCGTCGAGTGCCGTATTGTAGAGGGTCAGCGTAAAGTCGCCGAATTTGAACGGCTCGCTCGGTATGTCCGAAGTAACAACAGTGCCCCTGTTCCGAAACGCCTTCACAGTGTCCGTATATGTCCTCTCGATGCCCCAGCCGTTGTATTCATATTCGTGGGCTATCTCGCGGTTGACGGGCTTTATGTAGAATGTCTTCACCGTGATGTCCGGGTCGTTGGCTATCGCCTCAAATGTGCCGACATGGTCGTAGTGGTTGTGCGTGCCGAGTGCAAATTCGAGCGTGACCTTGCCGTCTGCGTCGCCCGCAGCCTTTTTCAGATATTTTATAACAGCCTCTTCGCTGCCGTTGTAGCTGAGCTTCCTGCGCGGATTGTGATTGCCCTCACCGGAGTCGATGAGCGCGAATTTGCCGTTTGATTCGATGAGTATTGCGTCGGAGTTGTAGGTGTTGAGAAAATGTATCCTGTCCGCCGTGCCGTCCGACGAAAATTGTGCCGTGTCGATTTCAAATTCATTCTGATATCTGTTGCACATTGCAACGCAGATTATATCGAGCGAGAAGACCGAAATCATTATCGTCATCATTATCCATGTCGCAATTTTTTTGATTAGCTTGTCCCTTGTCATATTCCCTCCGCAGCGCAAAAATAAAAGCACTTCTGAAAGTATATCATACTTTTTTGGTAAATGTCCATATCGACACGCCAAAAAGCACCGATTTTAATTGTATTCGGTGCTTTTTTGTGATATCATCTATATCGGATACAGCATTAATTTTGATTTCGGTCTTTGCCCTCGGGGTCGATAGCCTGCATTATCAGCGAACCGAAGAGCATGACCCCCATGCTCGGGCGGATGCAGTCTATCGCGTCCTTTGCGAGACTCATACATCTCCAGTAGTCGAACCCGCGTCCCGCAAGCAGCATTGCGCAGACGGCGAGGGTGAAGAGAAGCTCGAAAATAACGACTGCACCGAGCAGCATTTTGCGTGAAACAGGATTTATGCAGCTTAAATTTTCTGCGATTTTTTCTTTTATGCCGCGCATATCCGCACCTCCGTTTTTTGTTTGATTCTAACCCGAAGTGCGATTTTTCGCAATGCAAAGATTTTTACTTTTGAGGAAGGGAGAGGAAAACGAATGTCCGTCGGAATATCCACCGCCTGCTTTTATCCCGCGCCGACCGAGGAGGCTCTGCGCTGCGTTGCCGAAGCGGGAGCAAAGGTCACAGAGGTATTTTTTAACTCGCCGTCGGAGCTGGAGCCGGCTTTTCTCCGCCGCATTTCGTCCATAGCCTCCGAAAACGGCGTCCGTATCCGCTCGATACATCCGTTTACCTCGTTTGCCGAGAGCTATATTCTCTTCAGCCGATATGAGCGCCGCTTTGACGATTACAGGGAGTTTTACAAAAAATATTATGTCGCCGCCTCGGCAATAGGCGCAAAAACAGTCGTGCTCCACGGCGCAAAGCTGCCGATGAATATCGGTATTGACGAATACGCCGAGCGACTGGCTTTGCTTGTCCGCGATGCACGGGAGCAAGGGGTAATCCTCGCGCAGGAAAATGTTGTCTGCCATAACGGTCAGACGCCGGAGCTTATGAATGAGCTGAAGGCACGCCTCGGCGCGGACTTTCATATGGTGCTCGATATCAAGCAGGCTCATCTTGCGGGAGTCGATCCGATAGAATTTTTCAGGGAGTTTTCCGAGAATATCTGCCACATACACCTGAGCGACCACGATGAAACGCACAAGTGCATCCCGCCGTTTGACGGAAATTTTGATTTCGCCGCCCTCTTTTCGCTCATGAAAGAAACCGGATATTCCGGCGATTGCGTTATCGAGCTCTACCGCTCGGGCTTCGAGCGCACAGAGCAGCTGACGGATTCGATGCATATGCTCGAAAGATTGTATTGACAACAAGTTTAAATTTGTGCGATAATAAAATATAGAAATTCGGCAAAGGAGCCGTGCGCGTGGAAGCTAAGAAACATATCGATCTTATTGACATACTCAAAGGCGTCGCTATCATCTCGGTGCTTATATCACATTCGGTGATAGTGTACCCCGTGAATCTTGAGGAAGTTGCGTGGTGCATTTTTCTCAAAAGATTTATGGACTCTTATCAGATGCCGCTGTTCTTTATAATATCCGGCTTTTTGTGTTCATATAAGGGCAATTACGGCGGATATCTTCTTGCCCGCGTGAAAAGAATACTCGTGCCGTATATTGTTTTCGATGCCGCCGCGTTGCTTCTCAGAGTTGTCGGCGGAAGCCTTGTCAACAGGAGCATGGACATCAAATCCGCAATTTTTCAGCTCTTACTTCAGGGAACGTCGGCGAGCGGCTACTGGTTTCTCTACACTCTGTTTGTGATTTCGGTCATCGCCCCGCTTTTCTCGATTATACTTAAAAAGAGCCGTTTCCTCGGTCTGCCGATTATAGCGGTCTGCGTTATCGTCTCGGCACTGTTCAAATTGCCGGAGATATGCTGCCTGAAGAGCGTTGTGTATTATCTTACATATTTTATCATCGGCATGATGCTCAAGGGCTGCGATTTCGGAAAGATAAAAGACAAGCGTATCGTTATCCTGACAGTGAGCGCAGCGGTGTTCTGTCTGTCATTCATTCCGCTGAAAATCTATGCAGCCAAAGTGTATTCTGTAGCCGGAATATATATATCCGCGCTTTCAGCTTCGGCTTTCTTCGCCTCGTTCTTCTCATTAGTAAAAATGCCGAAATTCATAAAGAATCAGCTGATGACAAGCGGAAAATATTCCCTCCAGTACTATCTGCTCAACGCCTTTTTGACAACCGGCTTGCGCTGGCTCATAGTCACAAAAGCTCATATCACGGCTCCCGCGCTAATAGTGCTGATAATTTTCGCCGTGTGCTATATTGTGAGCTACCTTGTATCAAAATATATTCTTGACAACAACAACTTCTTCAGATTTTTGTGCGGTCTTAAAGTCCAAAAAAATAAGTAAGATGGAGTGATAGCTTTGAAGTGTCCGTTCTGTGGTTTTGAAGAGAGCAAGGTCATCGACTCGCGTCCCACCGACGAGGGCGAGAGAATACGCCGCCGCCGCGAATGCATCAGCTGCGGCAAGCGTTTCACGACCTATGAGATAATCGAGACCGTGCCGATAGTCGTCGTTAAAAAGGACAAGTCACGCGAGGTCTTTGACAGAAACAAGCTTTTCAACAGTATGCTCAAGGCGTGTGAAAAGCGTCCGGTCTATATGGAGCAGCTCGAAAAGGCAGTCAACGAGATAGAGGCTGTGCTGCAAAATTCGCTCGACCGCGAGGTGACCACTGTCTATATCGGCGAGCTTGCGATGGAGAAGCTCAAGAGCATCGACGAAGTCGCCTATGTCCGCTTCGCCTCCGTTTACAGGCAGTTCAAGGATATCAATACCTTCATGGATGAGCTTGCAAAGCTGCTCAAGGAAAAATAAAAAACCAAGGATCGCTTCGGCGGTCCTTGAATTTTTATCTGTTTGTAAAGCACTATACTTGTTCTTTGACAAAATAAAAATTTGTTGCGAAATCCATATAGGCTCCCCTGCAGGGGAGCTGGATTGGCGAAGCCAAGACTGAGGGGTTAATTTCGCTTCGCTCAAGGTAATAAGTAAAAGTGAAAAACGAAGAAGTGAAAAATTGAACCCGTAGGGTGCGGCGACCTCGACGCACCGCTGCCGCCGACGGCGGCACAAAATGTAGCAAAGGTTTATTTTGCCGACCGTAGGAGCGAACTTTGTTCGCCTGCTATTGAAGTCTATTATGGAAGCATAGAAGCCCGGAGCGACTGAGGGATTGTTGCACTTGCACTTACCTCAAAAAAACATCGTGACGCTTGCGCATCAACGGTGCGTCGGGTCGCCGCCCCCTACAAACCAAGCTCCGATACAAAGCCACAACAATTTCTTGCCGATAACTATTTCTATTGTTTTGATTTTGCAAACAATCGCATCAGCTGCCGACCTAAATTTTTCTTCCCGTTGCCAAAGCTGTGATAAAGTGATAAAATCTAATCAATATAATCAATGGACGGGGTAAAAGTGGAGTCTGTCAAAAGAAATCTGAAAAACAGCTGTAAGTCGGCGGGGAAGTATCTGCTGACTTTTCTCAAGTGGTTCGCCCTCGCCGCAGTCACGGGAACCGTTGGCGGCGCGGTCGGCGCACTGTTTCATCTGAGCGTCGAATATGTGACCGGCGTGCGCAAGGCTCATGCGTGGATAGTGTTTTTGCTGCCCGTCGGCGGACTTGTGATAGCCGGTTTGTATAAGCTCTCGGGCAAAAAGGATATCGGCACTAACGAAATACTTGATGCCGTGCGTTCGCCGCAGGGCGTGCCGGCGTTGCTCGCGCCGCTGATATTTGTCTCGACCGTCATAACCCATCTCTTCGGCGGCTCTGCCGGGCGAGAGGGCGCGGCTCTTCAGCTCGGCGGCAGCATCGCGGGGCTGATAGGCAAAATAGCCCGCCTCGATGAAAAGGATATGCATATCATGACGATGTGCGGCATGAGTGCCGTGTTCTCCGCGCTTTTCGGAACGCCGATAACCGCCGCCGTTTTCGCTCTCGGCGTTATCAGCGTCGGAGTTATTTATTATGCGGGACTGCTCCCGTGCATCGTGTCCGCGTTCGTCGCATATTTTATCTCGACTTTTATGGGCACCGAGCCTGTCGCGTTCACCGTCTCGAATATCCCCGCATTTTCGCTCAAAAGCTGCCTGCTTACCGCTCTGCTCGCCGCAATATGCGCTCTGCTGAGCATCGGCTTCTGCCTCGGTTTGCACGGCACGCATAAGCTCTTTGCGAAGCTCTTTAAAAATACCTTCGTCCGCGCAGTCGTCGGCGGACTCATAATCGTCGCACTGTCTCTTGTCTGCCGAAGCGGGGACTACAACGGCGCGGGCATGGATATAGTCGAACGCGCTGTAGGCGGCAATACAAAGCCCGAGGCGTTTCTGCTTAAATTTATCTTCACCGCCGTCACCGTCGGCTCGGGATACAAGGGTGGCGAGATAGTCCCGACTTTCTTCGTCGGCGCGACCTTCGGCTGCGTCGTCGGCGGACTTATCGGACTCGATCCCGGCTTCGCCGCGGCGGTCGGGCTTGTTTCGCTTTTCTGCGGAGTTGTCAACTGTCCGCTCGCTTCGATATTCCTGAGCATAGAACTCTTCGGCGCACAGGGTATGCCGCTGTTTGCGCTCGCCGCCGCCGTGAGCTATCTGCTCTCCGGCTATTACGGGCTTTACAGCAGCCAGAAAATAGTCTATTCAAAGCTCCGCGCAGAGCTTGTGAATATAAACGCAAAGTAAATTATTGACTTTGCACCCGTTAACTGATAAGCTTATTGCAACCGATCGATGGGAGGGAAATTATGGATGCATTAAAAGCAAAAAAAGGATTTATATGTGATATGGACGGCGTCATATATCACGGGGACAGACTGCTTCCGGATGTCAAGGAGTTCGTGGAGTGGCTGTATAAAGAAAACAAGTCGTTCCTGTTTCTCACGAATTCGAGCGAGCGCTCGCCGCGTGAGCTTCAGCAGAAGCTTGAGAGAATGGGACTTTATGTTGACGAGAGCCATTTTTATACCAGTGCCCTCGCAACGGCAAAATTCATCAGCAGTCAGAAGCCCGGCTGTTCGGCGTATGTCATCGGCGCACCCGGACTTGTCAACGCGCTCTATGACCAGGGGATCACGATGAACAGCATCGACCCGGATTATGTCATAGTCGGCGAGACTTCAAGCTATAACTATGAGACGGTCGTCCATGCGTCAAACCTCGTCAGAAACGGCGCAAAGCTCATCGGCACGAATACCGATCTCACAGGTCCCGTCGAGGACGGCATAGTCCCCGCGTGCCGCGCACTCATAGCGCCCATAGAGATGGCGACGGGCAAAAAGGCATATTTCGTCGGCAAGCCCAATCCGCTCATGATGCGCACGGGACTCAAAATGCTCGGCGTCCACTCGGCGGAGGCTGCGATGATAGGCGACAGAATGGACACGGATGTCATTGCGGGTATTGAAACGGGTCTTGATACGGTTCTCGTGCTTTCGGGAGTGACGAGCCTCGAGGATGTCAACCTCTATCCCTACAGACCCACATATATATTCAACGGTGTCGGCGATGTCTTTTCAGAAATATAACAAAAACGGAGAGTAAAAAATGCATTACGAAAACAACTGGGAATCACTCAACAGCCGCCATGTGCCGGATTGGTTCGCGGACGCGAAGTTCGGCATATTCATCCACTGGGGTCTCTATTCCGTGCCTGCGTATACCGAAAAAGGGCAGTATGCCGAGTGGTATATGCAGCAGATGCGCGACGAGAACAGTGCCGCACGCAAGTTCCACGACAGGGTGTATGCCCCCGGAACGCGATATGAGGACTTTGTCAGCGGCTTCAAAGCGGAGCTTTTCGATGCCGACGAGTGGGCGCAGCTCTTTGAAAAGTCCGGCGCGAAGTATATAAACCTCGTCTCGAAGCACCACGACGGCTTCTGCCTGTTCAAGAGCGACTATGCGTGGAACTGGAACAGCGTTGATGTCGGACCCCACAGGGATTTCTGTCAAGAGCTGAAAACCGCGCTCGAAAAGACGGATGTCAGGTTCGGCGTCTACCATTCGGTTTATGAGTGGTTCCATCCGCTCTATCTCAAAGACCCCGAGGAGTATGCCGTAAAGCATCTTATCCCGATGCTCAAGGAGCTTATAACAAAATACGAGCCGTGGACTCTGTTCACGGACGGGGAGTGGGATCACCCGAGCTCCGTCTGGCACTCGACAGATTTCCTCCAGTGGCTCTATAACGAGTCGCCCGTCAAGGATACGATAGTTCCCAACGACCGCTGGGGCAGGGAGACGAGGGGACATCTGGGCGGCAATTTCACCACCGAATACGGCATTATCGACAACGGCGGACAACGCATCGAAGAAATCGAGCTTGACCGCCCGTTCGAGGAGTGCCGCGGTATCGGCGCGTCGTTCGGACTCAACCGTATAGAGGGCGTTGACGAATATCTCAGCTCGAAGGAGCTTATCGAAATGCTCTGCTCGCTCGTCTCAAAGGGCGGCAATTTCTTACTCAATATCGGCCCCGCCGCGGATGGCACTATCCCTGTTATTATGCAGGAACGCCTGCTTGATATGGGCAAGTGGCTCAGCGTCAACGGCGACGCTATCTACGGCACGCGCATTTATACAAAAGCGCCGCAGGAGGGTACATATTACACCAAAAAGGGCGACAAGGTCTACGCAATAACGAACGCCTATCCGTTTGGCAGCCTCACGCTCGACAAGGTGGATTACAACCCGGATATAAAGGCGAAGCTTTTGGCGCATGACGCGCCCATAGCCGTCGAAAACGACAACGGCAAAGCAAAGCTTGTCTTCCCGCAAATAAACCCCGACGAAATGAAATGCGGCTGGCTCTATGCCTTTGAGCTCGACGGAGTGAAGTAAAGACAAAATGAAAAAGCGCAGGATGTTGATTTGACTCAGCATCCTGCT
>CAVDWM010000003.1:0-71488 GCA_963612725.1 Faecalibacterium prausnitzii
ATGCTCTCACTCCGCACAATATTATCTGCGCTTATTATACTCGAACATTCCCACTCCCGCGTCGCAAGTGAGAACATAACCCATGACGCTCAGGAGATCGTGAACGTCGTCGAATACGAAAAATCCGAGCGCTGCGGCGAAGAGCACCTGCGTATAGTCATAGACCGATATCAAAACATAAAAAACCGGAACGCAGAAGCATTCCGGGTAGATTATCGGGGCTTTACGGCAGGCTCTCGCCACGCTCCTCGAGAAACAATTTTACTTCGTCGAGCGTAGGTATCGACGCGGACGCGCCCGAACGCGAAACTGCGACAGCCGAAGCCGCCGAGGCAATTTTCAGTGCGCGTTCTGCCCCAAATCGGTCGAGCATGGCGAAGAAAAAGCCGAGAAAAGTATCCCCCGCCGCCGTCGTGTCAACGACAGGCACGCTGAATATTTTGCAGTATAAAGTGTCGTTTCCCGTGCGGCAGAACGCGCCGTCCGCGCCGAGGGTCAGCAATACACTTGCACACGGGAATTTTTGTGAGAACGCGCCGAGTATCTTTTCGGGCTCGGTCTCTCCCGTGAGTTCTTCTGCTTCAGTCTCGTTGACAACGAACCAATCTATATTTTCGAGCGGATAAGATAATATCTCCGTGCTGAACGGACTGGGGTTGAAAACTATCTCAAGTCCGCGTGCGTGCGCCGCGCCGATAATTTCAGAAATGCCGTTTATCTCGTTTTGCAAAAACAGCCTGCCGCCCGCAGAAAAATCGCCGACGGTGTTTTCTATCTGCTCCGGCGTTATCTCCATGTTGGCGCCGCCGAAAAGCAGGATGCTGTTCTGTCCGTCCCTGTCGACCTGAATTATCGCGTGACCGCTCGGAGAAGCACTCTGCGTGACAAGAGAAATGTCCACTCCGTTGTCGCGCAGGAGCGAAAGAAGGCGGTCGCCGTCCGTGCCGACACAGCCCGCGTGGCAGACCTCCGCGCCTGCACGGGCGAGCGCGACGGACTGGTTGAGCCCCTTGCCGCCGCAAAAATAGCGAAGCTCCGTCGACGCAGTCGTCTCGCCGGGGCGCACGACATGGTCGACCGAATAGACCATATCAATATTCAGAGAACCGAAATTCAAAGCTTTCATTTTTCAATGTGTTTGAGCGTGAGCTCTATCCTGTCGTCAATATTTACTTTGCCGACGCCGAATATCTGCGTGTCGAGCTTGCCGTGAATCGGATCGATCCACTCCTTGCCGACAGCCGATATTCCTTTCATCATGCCTATTACAGAACCCGCCGTTGCGGCGTTGCAGTCTGTATCGAAGCCTGTCTGAACAGCGCGGCAGACGGTCTTTGTATAGTCCCCGCCGCCGTAGAGCAGAGCCGCCGTGACAATTTCGATATTAGAGAGCACATGGCACCAGTCGTGCCCCTCGTGCTCGTCCCAATGGGAGTGAATCTTCGAAAAGCACTCATTCTCGCTGACTCCGCCGTCAAAATCGTTGACTACAGTCATAACAGAGCGGACGAATCTCGACCTCTGCGGCACAAAGTTCAGCGACGAAAGTATCGCCTTTCTTATATCATTCTCAACCGCCGCCTCAGCTATGAGCGCGGAAATAAACATTTCGCCGTAAATGCCGTTTTTCGTGTGGGAAACGCACGCATCGCGGTACGCCATATCCGCCGCCGTCTCCGGGTCGCCGGGATTGATATAGCCGAAATAATCGCCCCTTATCTGCGCACCTATCCACTCGCGATAGGGGTTCTTGTATTCTGCGGACGCAGGCGGCGTAAAGCCCTTGACGAAGTTGCAGAATGCCACGCGCTCGGCGGTGCAGTAGGCATTTTTCGGCTGTCTGTCGAGCCAGATATCCGCCACATTTTTCGAGGTAAAGTCCCTGCCGTATTTTTCTATAAGCTCCTGATAGAGCACCGTGTAATTCGTATCGTCATCCGCCGGGGCACACTCGGAAATATCGGCATACATATTCTTGCCGAGCCAGCTCCCGACGCGTCCGAGCAGCTCATCGGACAGCTCGCTGCGCTTGATATATCTGTGCATCGGATAGTTGCCGGTCTCGCGCAGGAGAATACCGAGCTCCGGATTTCTAACGCCCTCGACGGGCTTACCGAGGAAGCAGCCGCATATTCTGCCATACCACGCGCCGGCTATTTTATCGCGCAGGCGGGACTTGTCAACGCTGCGCTTCTCCGGTACCGTTCCCCTGCACATTTTTATCCCATCGAGCTCGCTCGGCTCGTCAAACTCATACTCATTTTTGAGCGGAGTGCGGGACACTATGTCAAAAAGGACATCCGCTATTCGCTCTTTATATTCGCCGCCGGGCAGATGCGAAACAGCCTTGAAAAGCTCCTCATATTCATCGATATCGATACCCTCCTCGCGAGACTGCCTGAACTCAACCGTCAGCTCCTCGGAATACAGCTCCCACGGATGAAGCGACGGATAGTCGGGTCTGACGCCCGCTCTGCGCTTTTCGTCGCGGACGCGCTCGGTGCAGCCGGTCAGCAATTCATCGAGCGAAGCATTGAGTATCTGCGAGAGTATTATCAGATTGTCCACCGACGGCTTCGCATGGTCGCTCTCCCATTTCTGCACCGACTGGCTCGAAACGGAGCACTTCTGCGCGACATCGTCGCGGGTGAGTCCTGCCTTTTTTCTGAAATCATATATACGGTTTCCGAGCGTCATTCAATCAACTCCTGTTTTTCTTGATTATATCAAATCGCGCCTATTTGTTCAATCTACCTCAGGTTGTTTTTTGCGCACCCGTGGGTTGTGAAAAAAAACGCCGTTATATGCGTGGGGAGGTGAGGTGAAAGAAGTTTAAAGAATTTTATTGTCACTTCCGGCAACATCGGGTCAAAAATCGCGCAAAAAAAAATAAAACCAACCGCAAGGGTTTACGCCTGCGGCCGGTTTTGACTGTTTTTGATTGTTTTTTATTCCACGTAATCCCTGAGCTTCTTGCTTCTCGTCGGGTGGCGGAGCTTGCGCAGAGCCTTCGCCTCGATCTGACGGATGCGCTCACGGGTGACATTAAACTCCTTGCCGACCTCCTCAAGGGTATGGGGATGGCCGTCGGTGAGCCCGAAGCGCATCGAGAGCACTCGCTCCTCGCGGGGCGTGAGGGTCTTGAGCACATGAGCGAGCTCCTCCTTGAGCAGGGTCGCAGAGGCGGCGTCCGCCGGGGCGGGAGCGTCGTCATCGGGGATGAAGTCGCCGAGATGGCTGTCCTCCTCCTCGCCGATGGGGGTCTCAAGGGAGACGGGCTCCTGTGCCACGCGCATTATCTCGCGCACCTTGTCAACGGGCATATCGAGCACTTCGGCAATCTCCTCCGCCGTGGGGTCTCTTCCGTTCTTGTGCAGCAGCTGGCTGTTGGTCTTTTTGACCTTGTTTATGGTTTCGACCATATGGACGGGGATTCTTATCGTCCTCGCCTGGTCGGCTATGGCGCGGGTTATCGCCTGCCTTATCCACCATGTGGCATAGGTCGAGAACTTGAAGCCCTTTGTGTAATCAAACTTGTCAACGGCCTTGATAAGTCCGAGGTTGCCCTCCTGAATAAGATCGAGGAACTGCATACCTCTGCCGACATAGCGCTTCGCAATGCTGACGACGAGCCTGAGGTTCGCCTCGGTCAGTCTGCGCTTTGCGGCGGGGTCGTTGTCGCCGATCCTGATGGCGAGCTCGATCTCCTCCTCGGGAGTGAGCAGCGGAACCTTGCCTATCTCCTTGAGATAGACCTTGACCGGGTCGTCGATAGCGATGTTCTTGTCATCGGTGACTCCCGCAGTGTCGGCGGTCGATTTGGGCGTCTCACCCAAGTCGAAATTGACATCATCCACATCCAGCATCGACAGGTCGTCGATTATCTCAATATTCTGCGCCTCGATAGACTCATAGAGCTTGTCAAGATCCTCGATATCAAGATCCATATCGACTATCACCGCGTCGATCTCCTGGGTGGTCAGCTTGCCTGCGGCTTTTCCCTTTTCGATGAGGGCTTTCACCGCCGGTCTTTTTTCGATACCGTCCATTACTTCTCTGTCTCCTTCTCTTTATGTTGCAATTGAGTCGGTCTTTTATGTCATGACCGCAAACAGAACATCACTCCCGTTTGTCGGATATGAACAGCTTTGCAAATTCGTCGTCGCTCAGCTCGGAGGCTTTTATGCTCTCCGGCTTATTTTTTTCCTCTTTGAGTATTTTTATACAGTCGGCGCACTCTTCAACGGTGTTGCTCAGCTGAGCCGCAGAGCGGAATATGCGCTCGACCTCGTCCATCTCGTCGGGTGTAAACTCAGACGAGAGGAAATACGGCTCGGTATTGCCGCCCTCGTCAAGGCGCGAAAGAATGACCGAAAAGATGCGTCTGTTGAGTGCGGTGACGAAATAATCCGCAGACAGCTCGTCCCTGAGCTTGTTATAAAAATCGGGGTTTCGCATAAGCGAGGCTATCAGCGTCTCCTCCGCCTTGGCAGCGCGCAAATTCTGAGAGCGCTCCGGATTCTTTGTGCTCTGACCGTTTATCAGCAGCCGCTTCTGCTCCTGCTCGCGCTGAGCCATGCGGCGTTTTCTGAGCCCCTCGCGCTTATATTTCACCTGAGAGCCTATGGCGAGCTTGTCCACACCCAGCTCATTCGCAAGGCGTGAGGCATAGACATCGACCTCAACCGGACTTGATATCTCCGCGAGCACCTCCGTCGCCGCTGAAAGATATTTCACCTTTCCGTCGTCGGTGGTCAGATCTATCCCCTGCCGCGCCCGAAGGAGCTTGTACTCCGTGTCATTCGCCGCGCCGTCTATGATATCGCGGAAGCGCTGAGCGCCGTATTTCTTGATTATCTCATCCGGGTCCTTGCCGCCGGTCAGGCGCAGAACCTTTATCTCCATGCCTGTGGTGCCGAATATTCCGAGTGCGCGGGCGGTCGCCTTCTGACCCGCCTCATCGGCATCGTACGAGAGAATTATCTCGTCCGCATAGCGCGAGAGCAGATTCGCCTGCTCCTTCGTCAGCGCGGTGCCGAGGCAGGCGACGGCATTTGTGAAGCCCGCCTGATGCAGGGCTATGACATCCATATAGCCCTCGGCGATGATGAGCTTGCCGTCGTTGCCGTTCTTTGCGAAATTCAATGCAAAGACGCCGTTGCTCTTTTTATAGACGAGCGTGTCCGAAGTGTTTATGTATTTCGGCTTCGAGTCATCGAGCACCCTGCCGCCGAACGCTATGACATTGCCTCGCGGGTCGATTATCGGGAACATTACGCGGTTGCGGAAGTTATCGTAATAAGAGATCTTTCCGTTTTTATCGCTGCGGCGCAGAAGATTGGCACTCTCGAGCAAAGCATCGTCAAAGCCCTGTTCGTTGAGATGATTTTTAAGTGCGCGCCAATCGTCCGGAGCGAAGCCCAAGCCAAAATGGCGTATAGTCTCCATAGTCAGCCCGCGGTCGAGGAAATAATCGAGGGCATGTCTGCCCCTGTCGGTGAAAAGCTGAGAGTGGAAGAACCTCGCCGCAGCGCGGTTCGCCGCTAAAACGGCGGTGCGCTTCTTTGAGAGGGTATCGTCATAACCGTCCTCCGGCATAGCCATTCCCGCTCTGTCCGCAAGCTGCCTGACAGCCTCCATATAGTCGAGATTTTCCATGCGGCGAACGAAGGTTATCACATCGCCGCCGACCCCGCAACCGAAGCAATAGAAGCTCCCGTTTTCGGGATAAACGGTAAACGACGGGGTCTTTTCATTATGGAACGGGCAGAGTCCGACAAGGTTCTTGCCCCTTCGGCGCAGGTTGACATAGGGAGAAATTACGCTCTCTATATCCGTATTTGTGCGCAGCTGTTCGAGAAAACTGTCGCTGAGTCTCATCCGTTCTCACCCCTTTCAATAATATATACGCAAAAAATCCCGTTTTCCCTACAAAGTTATCAAAAAATTTAAAAAATTTTGCGCTAGGTATTGCAATCAACAAATAAAAACCTTTGATAAACCCGTTTTCGGTGCGACGACGGAAAAAGCAGCGGCGAAAAGTGTCTGTGCACTCTCCGCCGCCGCTGTAATTTTCAATTCCTTTAAAAAAAATCACTTCGTTTTTCCGTCGTTTGTCTCGAGGAGCGTATTCTCCCTGAAAAACAGCGAGATGCACCAGATGCCTGCGAGCGCCACGAGCGTATATATTATCCTCGCGACTATCGAGCCCTGCCCGCCGCATATCCACGCGACGATATCGAATTTGAACAGACCTATGCTGCCCCAGTTGAGTGCGCCGATTATTACTAAAATAAGCGATATTCTGTCGATCATTTTTCTTCACTCCTTTTGCGATTAGTATCGCCGGAGCGACTGCTTTTATTCGCTCAAGGGTCGGATTTTGCAGCCCGAAAATATTTCCCGTCTCGAACCTTGTCGTTTTTGTAACAGAAGTTTGACATTTCCGCAATACTGTTAAAAAAATTATTAAACCGTTTTGCAAAAAGAATGAAAAACAGACTTATTTTTATAAAATATAAACTCATCTGCTATATTCATAAGGTAAACTTTTAAATATAGTGATGTACCCGATGGGGACAACGCTGTTAACACAGGAGGGATTTTTGATGAAAGCGAAAACAGTTAAACGTACACTGAGCCTGATTTCCGTTGCGGCGCTCCTGTTCACTCTCGCTGCACAGGGAGTGAACGCGGCAGGGTCGGTTGATATCAGCAAATACCCCTATGTATATGTCCACGGTCTTTTCGGCTGGGGTGAGGACGAGGGGATCAACAACACGCTCCCCTACTGGGGTGCGGCATCGTGCTCGCTCATGGACGAGATGAACAAGCGCTGCTGTGAGAGCTACGCCGCCTCCGTCGGTCCGATGTCGAGCAACTGGGACAGAGTGTGCGAGCTCTACGCGCAGATAACCGGAACCCGCGTTGACTACGGCAAGGCGCACTCCGAAAAATATCACCACAGCCGCTACGGCAGAACATACTCCGAGCCGATGATCGAGGGCTGGGGCGAACAGGACGCCGAGGGCAACATAAAAAAGATAAATCTTATCGGTCACTCGTTCGGCGGCGCAACAGTCAGAACTCTCACCGCCCTGCTTGAATACGGCAGTGCCGAAGAGCAGGCAGCAACAGATCCCGATGATATCTCACCGCTGTTCACCGGCGGCAAGGGGCACTACATAAATTCGGTCACGACTCTCTGCGCTCCGCACAACGGCACGACGCTCGCGTATGTTATAGACGGCATGAACATGGCTCAGTTGGGCAAGGCTGCGTGCTACATTTATGCGGGTCTTATGGGGCGCTCGAAGCTCAACGGCTATGTTGACTTCCACCTTGAGCAATTCGGACTGACCCCCGTGCCGGGTGACGGCTCGTCTCCCGAGGAGGCGTTCATAAAGGCGTTCATGACCATGATGAGCCAGCCCGACAATGCGGCGGACGACATGTATCCCGACAGAGCGCAGGAAATAAACGAATTTGCAAGACCGGTCGAGGGAGTGTACTATTTCTCATATTCATATCAGACCACGCGCAGGACACTGGTCGGCACTCAGATTTCCACTGCCAAAACCCTTGCGGTCCTTCGTCCGATGTCCGACCTCATCGGAATGTATTCCAAAAATCTTGTCTCGGATTACAAAATAGACTCTTCATGGCTACCGAACGACGGGCTTGTCAATGTCGTATCCGCACGCTATCCGTTCACGGACGCACATGAGGATTACTCCGTAGGGACGGAGCTTCGAACCGGCAAATGGTATGTCATGCCCACCCGCAAGGGCGACCACGGCACGGTCATAGGAATGCAGAGCACAAAGCGGCAGACGCTGAGCTTCTACCGTGAGCTGACCGAGCTTATAGAGAGCCTTCCCGTGACGGACTGACAAATCCGCAAGGAAACAAGCTGTGAGCAAAAGCCGATTCGGCAGAAGGTCGGGGAATTTCCCTGAATACCGAAGTTCAGGATAAATGAAGCAGTTAAACATAAAACACAGACGGGCTGCCGCTAAATGCGGCAGCCCATTTTGTTTTTATTATATGATTATTTTGCTTTTTTGTCTTCCTTTTTCTTATGGAAAAGAATCTTATCCACGGGGAAATAGAGGAAGAACTGAAGAGCCGAGCAGACGGCGGTAGCTATTGTGAGCGAAAGACCGCTGTTCAGATTAAACTTTGAAGTGCAGAACTCGAAAACTACGGGGTTGAACCACGCCGAGAAGCAGACGAGCGCAAGGGTAAAGACTATGTATATGGGCAGAGTGACTGCGGTATTGGAGCCCGAATTGAAGGTCTTTTCCTTGTTGATAAAAAATGCGACGATCTGCGCCAGGAGGTTGGAAACATTGAACGCAATGAAGAGCGCAAGTCCGCAGCGCTGACCCTCGATGACCGGATAGTCGAACACGAACCAATGGAATGCCTGCGTGCTCAGAGCCTTGATTGCGGGGATATTATAGAGAATCGCGAGAGATGTAACCTGGACGATGCAGGCGCCGAGGCTGACGACGATGAACTTGACGAACTGCCAAAGAGTGTTGATGCCGGAGCCCTTACCCTCTGCGGCCTTGTCGATATTGTTTAATTTTCCCATTTACTCCACTCCTGTGATAAAAACTTTAACTAATTTTATCATACCTGCCGACATAAATCAATAAAAACGGCTATACTTTTTATCCGTTGCCATAAAAAAATCCCGCAGGAAAACCTGCGGGATCAAAAGGGGCATTAATTACTCGTTGATCTTGATAACAACGCCCGAACCGACGGTACGACCGCCTTCACGGATAGCGAAGCGGAGACCCTCTTCGATAGCGATGGGAGCGATAAGCTCGACAGACATATCGATGTTGTCGCCGGGCATGCACATCTCTACGCCCTCGGGAAGGGAGATGATGCCGGTAACGTCAGTGGTTCTGAAATAGAACTGGGGACGATAGTTGTTGAAGAACGGAGTGTGACGGCCGCCCTCGTCCTTGGTAAGGACGTAAACCTGACCGACAAACTTGGTGTGGGGATGAATGGTGCCGGGCTTGGAAAGAACCTGTCCACGCTCGATCTCATTTCTCTGAACACCGCGAAGAAGAGCACCGATGTTGTCGCCGGCCTCAGCGTAATCGAGGGTCTTGCGGAACATCTCGATACCGGTGCAGACGGTCTTGCCCTTCTCTTCCTTAAGACCGACGATCTCAAGCTCGTCGCCGGTTCTCAGCTGTCCACGCTCAACTCTGCCGGTGGCAACGGTGCCGCGGCCGGTGATGGTGAAGACATCCTCAACAGGCATAAGGAAAGGCAGGTCAGCCTTACGGTCGGGAGTGGGGATATAGGTGTCAACAGCGTTCATGAGTTCCCAGATGCACGCAAGCTCGGGAGCCTCAGTGTCGGTGCCGCTGTACTCAAGAGCCTTAAGAGCAGAGCCCTTGATTATCGGGGTGTCATCGCCGGGGAAGCCGTACTCGTTAAGAGTATCGCGGATCTCCATCTCGACAAGCTCAAGGAGCTCAGGATCGTCAACCTGGTCAACCTTGTTCATGAAGACGATGATGTAGGGCACGCCAACCTGGCGTGCAAGAAGAAGGTGCTCCTTGGTCTGAGCCATGGGGCCGTCGGTAGCGGCTATAACAAGGATAGCGCCGTCCATCTGAGCAGCACCGGTGATCATGTTCTTGATATAGTCAGCATGGCCGGGGCAGTCAACGTGGGCATAGTGACGGGTAGCAGTCTCATACTCAACGTGAGCGGTGTTGATGGTGATACCGCGCTCTCTCTCCTCGGGAGCCTTATCGATGTTAGCGTAATCAACAAACTCGGCCTCGCCCTTCATAGCGAGAGTCTTGGTGATAGCAGCGGTAAGAGTGGTCTTACCATGGTCAACGTGACCAATGGTACCAATGTTTACATGGGGCTTAGTTCTTTCGAATTTAGCTTTTGCCATTTGGAATTTCCTCCCTTTAATAATTGGTTAAATAATTGTCTCATGCATCAGCATAAAACTATTCTATCAATTTACACCTGAAAATTCAAGTGCTTTTTAAAAATTACTTGTCCTTTATGACAGTCTCGGCAATTGACTTGGGAACCTCGGCATAGTGGCTGGGCTCCATGACATACTGACCGCGTCCCTGCGTCTTGGAACGAAGGGTGGTGGCATAGCCGAACATATTCGACAGCGGGATGAATGCATTGATCTGCACTGCGCCCGTGCGCATCTCGGTGCCTTCGATCTGTCCGCGGCGGGAGTTGACATCGCCGATAACATCGCCCATATAGTCCTCGGGGACGATAATGGCGACCTTCATGATGGGCTCCATGAGCACGGGAGCCGCCTTCTTCATCGCATCCTTGAACGCCATGGAACCGGCAATCTTGAACGCCATTTCGGAGGAGTCAACCTCGTGATAAGATCCATCGTAAAGAGTGACCTTGACGTCAACAACGTTGAAGCCTGCGAGAACGCCCGACTGCATCGCGCCCTTGATACCGGCCTCTGCGGGTCCGATATATTCCTTCGGGATAGCACCGCCGACGACCTCGTTGACGAACTCGTAACCCTTTTCGGGGTTGGGCTCGATGCGGATCTTGACGTGACCGTACTGTCCGCGACCGCCCGACTGACGCGAATACTTGGTATCGCTCTCGGAGGGCTTGGTGATGGTCTCACGGTATGCGACCTGAGGCTTACCGACATTGGCCTCGACCTTGAACTCACGAAGAAGTCTGTCAACGATTATTTCAAGGTGAAGCTCGCCCATGCCGGCGATGATGGTCTGACCCGTCTCTTCATCGGTGTAGCACTTGAAGGTCGGATCCTCTTCGGCGAGCTTTGCAAGCGCGATAGCCATCTTCTCCTGACCTGCCTTGGTCTTGGGCTCGATAGCGACCCTGATAACGGGATCGGGGAACTCCATGGACTCAAGGATTATCGGGGACTTGGCATCGCAGAGCGTGTCGCCGGTGGTGGTGTTCTTAAGACCTATAGTGGCAGCGATATCTCCGGCATAAACGCACTCGATATCCTTTCTGTGGTTGGAGTGCATCTGCAGGATTCTTCCCAGACGCTCGTTGCAGTCCTTGGTAGCATTGTAAACGGTGCTGCCGGTGGTGACTGTGCCCGAATAAACTCTGAAGAAGCAGAGCTTTCCGACGAAGGGATCGGTCGCTATCTTGAAAGCGAGAGCCGAAAACGGCTCGGAATCCGAAGAGTGACGGAACTCCTCTTCACCGGTCTCGGGGTTAGTGCCCTTTATTGACGGAACATCCGTCGGAGCGGGCATATAATCGACAATAGCGTCAAGCAGCTGCTGAACACCCTTGTTGCGGTAAGAGGTACCGCAGCATACGGGAACCATCTTATTGGCGATGGTAGACTTGCGGATGCAGGTCTTTATCTCATCAACGGTGAGCTCTTCGCCGCCGAGATATTTCTCAAGCAGCTCGTCATCCTGTTCGGCGACATGCTCAACGAGCTCATCGTGATACTTCTGCGCAAGCTCCTTCATGTTCTCGGGAATCTCCTCGACTCTGACATCGAGACCCTTGTCGTCATAGTAGACATCAGCCTGCATCTGAACAAGGTCGATGATTCCCTTGAAATCAGCCTCCGCGCCTATGGGGAGCTGAATGGGAACTGCGTTACACTTCAGGCGCTCCTTCATCATGTCTATGACATTATAGAAGTTAGCTCCCATAATGTCCATCTTGTTAACATAGACCATTCTCGGAACCTGGTACTTGTCCGCCTGTCTCCAGACGGTTTCGGACTGGGGCTCAACGCCGCCCTTTGCGCAGAGAACGGTAACAGAACCGTCCAGAACGCGCAGAGAACGCTCAACCTCAACGGTGAAGTCCACGTGGCCGGGAGTGTCGATGATGTTGATACGGTGTTCCTTCCAGAAGCAAGTGGTTGCAGCGGAGGTAATGGTTATACCTCTCTCCTGCTCCTGCTCCATCCAGTCCATTGTCGCAGCACCATCATGCACTTCGCCGAGTTTGTGGGTCTTTCCTGTGTAGAACAGGATGCGCTCCGTTGTGGTGGTTTTGCCTGCGTCAATATGCGCCATGATTCCGATATTCCTGGTCTTTTCCAGTGAAACCTCTCTCGGCATAAAAACCTCCGTATCTCGCCTTTGTGCGAATAGCAAAATATATAGGTGAAATTACCACCTGAAATGTGCAAATGCCTTGTTGGCCTCTGCCATCTTGTGAGTATCCTCACGCTTCTTGAATGCCGAACCGGTCGAATTGACGGCATCCATTATCTCGTTTGCGAGTCTCTCCTTCATCGTTCTCTCGGAACGCTGACGGGAATAAAGGGTTATCCAGCGCAGACCGAGGGTCTGTCTTCTCTCCGGACGAACCTCCATGGGAACCTGATAGGTTGCACCGCCGACTCGACGAGCCTTGACTTCGAGAACGGGCATAACATTCTCCATGGCAGCCTCAAAAACCTCAAGCGGGTCCTTGGCGGTCTTCTCACGGATAATGTCGAAAGCCTCGTAAACGATTTTCTGAGCGACGCCCTTCTTACCGTCGATCATGACGTTGTTGATAAGGCGTGTTACGAGCTTTGAGTTGTAAAGCGGATCGGGCAAAACGTCACGTTTTGCTATCTTGCCTCTTCTTGGCACTTCGCTTCCCTCCTTCATAATAATGATATCATAGGTACTCGAGTGACAAAACTCTCGTGGTGTCAATGGGAGGCATGTATTTCAATGCACTCTCGCATTGGAGTAATCACCTGCAAGAAGATTCTGTCTCTTAAGCTTTCCGCGTCATGCGGAATTACTTTTTGGCAGCCTTCGGACGCTTGGCGCCGTACTTGGAACGGGCCTGCATTCTGCCGTTGACGCCCTGTGTATCGAGCGTTCCGCGGATGATGTGGTAACGCACACCGGGAAGATCCTTGACACGGCCGCCGCGGATGAGAACGACCGAGTGCTCCTGGAGGTTATGACCGACACCCGGGATATAAGCCGAAACCTCGATGCCGTTTGAAAGACGAACTCTGGCGATCTTTCTCAGAGCCGAGTTGGGCTTCTTGGGGGTGGTGGTCTTAACCGCTGTGCAAACACCGCGCTTCTGCGGAGAAGCAGTGTCGGTCATGACATTTTTCTTGGAGTTGAGACCCTTCAAAAGCGCGGGGGCTTTGGGTTTCTTCTCAAGAGTTTCTCTTCCGTTTCTCACAAGCTGATTAAACGTTGGCAAGCAGTACATCTCCTTTCTAAGATTTATATATGAAGCCCGCGCTTCGGGCATAATTATCCCAAAGCACAAGACATCACAATTTAAAATTATACCTCTGACGCGCCTGTTTGTCAACCTTTTCGGTTCGTCAAATGGCAAAATATTCGGCGTTTATCGGGGCTTTATATATGATTTTTGTCCAATAAACGCATCTCTTACAGTCACCGCTGCCGGGGTCCGCCGCAAAAGCGGCAGACTCCGGCTCGACGGTTGTTTATTATTCTGCTTCTTCCCTGTTCTCCGCCTCTTCGAGCTTCTCGGCAAGGTCGCTGAAGATGCCCGTGGTGGGAAGCACCTGAACATCACTGTAGCACTTCATGCCGGTGCCGGACGGCAGGAGCTTGCCGATGATGACATTCTCCTTGAGACCGAGCAACGGATCGCTCTTGCCCTTTATCGCGGCGTCGGTGAGAACTCTCGTTGTCTCCTGGAAGGACGCTGCCGAGAGGAAGGACTCGGTTGCGAGAGAAGCCTTTGTGATACCCATGAGCACGGGTATGCTCTGAGCCTCTGCGAGCTCCTCGCCCGTCTCCTGAGCCTTGGCGGCAACAAGCGCATTCTCCGACTTGAACTCAAGCTTGTCAACAACAGCTCCGGGCAGGAAGTTCGTGTCGCCGGGATCGGTTATCTTGACCTTCTTCATCATCTGGCGGACGATGACCTCGATGTGCTTATCGTTGACATCAACGCCCTGCATACGGTAGGTTCTCTGAACCTCGCGGATGAGGTAGTCGTGAACGGCCTCGACGCCGAGAACCGTAAGGATATCGTGCGGGTTGAGAGCACCCTCGGTGATGGTGTCGCCCTTGTTGATGTGATCGCCGGGCTCGACCTTGACGCGCATACCGTAGTGAATGGGATACGCCTTTTCCTCGAGAGTCTCGGGGTCGGTGACGATGATATTTCTGACCTTCTTTATCTCACGCTCGGAAACGGTGCCGGATATCTCACTGATAAGAGCGAGGCTCTTGGGCTTTCTCGCTTCAAACAGCTCCTCGACTCTGGGAAGACCTTCCGTGATATCGGACTGATCCTTCGCGCCGCCGGTGTGGAACGTTCTCATCGTCAGCTGTGTACCGGGCTCGCCTATCGACTGAGCCGCGATGATGCCGACTGCTTCGCCGACCGTAACGGGCTCGCCGGTTGCAAGGTTCGCGCCGTAGCACTTGATGCAGACGCCGTGCTCGGACTGGCAGGTGAGCAGCGAACGGATCTTTATCTTTGCAAGGCTGCCCTCGGGCTCTTCGCCTGCGGCGACCTCTCTGTCGTGGTACTCGTATACCTTGTCGGCGACGCGCTTTGCATCGTCCTCGCTCATCATCTTATCCTTGCTCATGATAAGCTCGCCGGTATCCTCATCGACGAAGTCGTTGAGCAGATAGCGACCGGTAAGACGCTCGGTGAGGCTGACTATGCGGCGCTTTCCGTCGAAGATATCGTAGACATCCGAGCCCTCTGTGCAGCCGCAGTCCTCCTCGCGGATGATAACATCCTGCGAGACATCGACAAGGCGTCTGGTGAGGTAGCCCGAGTCCGCGGTACGGAGTGCGGTATCGGCAAGACCTTTACGCGCACCACGCGACGAGATGAAGTATTCGAGTATATTAAGACCTTCACGGTAGTTGGCTCTGATGGGAATCTCTATCGTCTTACCTGCGGTATTCGCGATAAGTCCGCGCATACCCGCAAGCTGACGCAGCTGGCTGTCATTGCCTCGCGCACCGGAGTCAAGCATCATATTTATCGGGTTGTAGGGATCGAAGTTCGCCTTGAGCTCTGCGGCAACTCTCTTTGTGCAGTCTTCCCAGGTCTCAATGACCATGTTCGTGCGCTCCTCATCGGAGAGAAGACCGTTCTCATAGTTGTCCATGATCTCGGCGACATCCTTTTCGGCGTCGGCAATGAGCTCGCCCTTGCGCGGCGGTATGGTAGCGTCGCAGACGGCGACGGTGATACCGCTTCGGGTCGAATATTTGTAGCCCTGAGCCTTGATCTTGTCAAGCATATCGGCTGCTATCGAGGTGCCGTGAATCTTGATGCATCTGTCGATAATTTCGCCGAGCTTCTTTTTGTTGACGAGGAAATCGACCTCGAGCTTGAAGTCGTTCTCCGGATCGCTTCTGTCAACAAAGCCGAGATCCTGCGGGATAGGTCCGTTGAAGATAACGCGTCCCATGGTGGTGGAGACGAGCTTTCTGACGGGCTTGCCGTCTATCTCCTTGGTCATGCGGATCTTTATCCTCGCGTGAAGTCCTATCGTGCCGTCGTCGTAAGCCATGGTTGCCTCATCGACATCTCTGAACACCTTGCCCTCGCCGGGCTCGCCGGGCTTTTCAAGGGTGAGATAATAAGAGCCGAGAACCATGTCCTGTGTGGGAACGGTGACGGGGCGTCCGTCGGAGGGCTTGAGGAGGTTGTTGGCGGCGAGCATAAGGAAGCGCGCCTCAGCCTGAGCCTCTGCGGAAAGCGGAACGTGAACCGCCATCTGGTCGCCGTCGAAGTCGGCGTTGAATGCGGTACAAACGAGGGGATGGAGCTTGATGGCTCTGCCCTCGACAAGGATGGGCTCGAAGGCCTGGATGCCGAGTCTGTGAAGCGTGGGAGCGCGGTTGAGGAGCACGGGGTGATCCTTGATAACCACTTCGAGAGCATCCCAGACAACGGGATTCTGGCGCTCGACCATCTTTCTTGCGGATTTGACATTATTCGCCTTACCGGTCTGGACAAGTCTCTTCATAACGAAGGGCTTGAACAGCTCAAGAGCCATCTCGGTCGGCAGACCGCACTGATAGATCTTCAGCTCGGGACCGACGACGATAACCGAACGACCGGAATAGTCAACGCGCTTACCGAGCAGGTTCTGTCTGAAGCGTCCCTGCTTACCTTTAAGCATATCGGAGAGCGACTTGAGTGCTCTGTTGTTCGGACCGGTTACGGGTCGGCCGCGGCGTCCGTTGTCGATAAGGGCATCGACAGCCTCCTGAAGCATACGCTTCTCGTTGCGGACTATTATCTCGGGTGCGCCGAGCTCAAGGAGCTTGCGCAGACGGTTGTTTCTGTTGATAACGCGGCGGTAAAGATCATTGAGGTCGCTCGTTGCAAAGCGTCCGCCCTCGAGCTGAACCATGGGGCGAAGCTCCGGCGGTATGACCGGAAGCACGTCAAGGATCATCCACTCGGGTCTGTTGCCGCTCTGTCTGAACGCCTCGACAACCTCAAGGCGTTTGAGAGCCTTCGCCTTCTTCTGACCGCTTGCGTTCTCTATCTCCTCGCGCAGCTGCGCGGAGAGCTGGTCGAGGTCGATCTCGGCAAGAAGCTCCTTGATAGCCTCGGCGCCCATGCCCGCTCTGAAATCGTCCTCATACATCAGGCGGTACTCGTCGTAATCCTTCTCGTCGAGAACCTGATACTTTTTAAGATCCGTTGTGCCGGGATCGATGACGATATGCATCGCGAAATAGAGAACCTTTTCAAGGTTGCGCGGCGATATATCGAGGATAAGACCCATTCTCGAGGGTATTCCCTTGAAATACCAGATGTGGGAAACGGGAGCTGCAAGCTCAATGTGACCCATTCTCTCGCGGCGAACCTTGGAGCGGGTTATCTCAACGCCGCAGCGTTCGCATATCTTGCCCTTGTAGCGGATTCTTTTATATTTGCCGCAGTGGCACTCCCAGTCCTTCTGGGGTCCGAATATCCTTTCGCAGAACAGTCCGTCCTTTTCGGGCTTGAGTGTGCGGTAATTGATGGTTTCGGGCTTCTTGACCTCGCCGTAAGACCAGCTTCTGATCTTATCGGGAGACGCAAGACCTATTTTTATGGATTCAAAGGTATTGTTTTCCATCCGTTGACTGCCCCTTTTTAAAATATATTTTTAAGGTGACTGTTCTCAGTCGTCGTAGTCGTCAAGCTCGCCTTCGCTGTCGGAGAAGATGTCGCCGTCAAAGTAATCATCTTCGCCCTCGGCATCGTCTGCGAAATCGGCACTGTCCTCGTCGTCGTCCTCGTCGGAGCCGACATTGAAGATATCGCCCTCTTCGTTTTCCGTGCCGTAGCCGCCCGCAGTGCCGGCGTCGTTGACGGAGGAGAATGCCTTATCGTCTGAAGGTGCAAATCCGAGCTCCTCGTCGGTCTGCTTGAGGTCAATCTCCTCGCCGTCCGCGTCAAGAACGCTGACATCAAGGCAGAGGGACTGAAGCTCTTTGACGAGAACCTTGAACGACTCGGGGATGCCCGGCTTGGGAACGTTGTTGCCCTTGACAATAGCCTCATAGGTCTTGACACGACCGACAACATCGTCGGACTTGACGGTCAAAATCTCCTGGAGGGTGTAGGCAGCACCGTAAGCCTCGAGAGCCCAGACTTCCATCTCACCGAAACGCTGACCGCCGAACTGGGCTTTACCGCCGAGGGGCTGCTGCGTAACGAGCGAGTACGGACCGGTGGAACGTGCGTGGATCTTGTCGTCAACAAGGTGGAACAGCTTGAGGTAGTACATGACGCCGACGGTAACGGGGTTATCGAACTTTCTGCCGGTACGCCCGTCATAGAGCACCGTTTTGCCGTCCTCTTTGAGTCCCGCCTGTTTGAGTGCCTCGCGGATGTCCTCCTCGTGCGCGCCGTCAAAGACGGGAGTCTCGACCTTGTAGCCCAGATGCTTCGCGGCAAAGCCGAGATGCACCTCGAGCACCTGACCGATATTCATTCGGGAGGGAACGCCCAGGGGGTTGAGCACGATATCGAGCGGCGTGCCGTCCGGAAGGAAGGGCATATCCTCCTGAGAAAGTATTCTTGAAACAACACCCTTGTTGCCGTGACGACCCGCCATCTTATCGCCGACGGAAAGCTTACGCTTCTGGGCGATATAGCAGCGGACGACCTTGTTTACGCCGGGTGCGAGCTCATCGCTGTTCTCGCGGGTGAACTCCTCGACCTTGACGACGATACCGTATTCGCCGTGGGAGACCTTCAGGGAGGTATCTCTGACCTCCTTCGCCTTCTCGCCGAATATGGCGCGAAGCAGTCTCTCTTCTGCGGTCAGCTCGGTCTCGCCCTTGGGCGTTACCTTGCCGACAAGGATGTCGCCGGAATGAACCTCGGCGCCGACGCGGATTATGCCGCGCTCGTCAAGGTTGCTCAGAAGATCGTCGGAGACGTTCGGGATATCCCTTGTAATCTCCTCGGGTCCGAGCTTTGTATCTCTCGCCTCGATCTCGTGCTTCTCGATGTGAATCGAGGTGTAGACATCGTTGCGAACCATCTTTTCATTGATGAGAACCGCGTCCTCGTAGTTGTAGCCCTCCCAGGTCATGAAGCCGACAAGGGCGTTCTTGCCGAGAGATATCTCGCCGTGATCCGTTGCGGGACCGTCGGCTATGACGTCGCCCTTCTCAACGCGCTGGTTGAGGGTGACTATCGGGCGCTGGTTGACGCATGTGCCCTGGTTGGAGCGCATGAACTTGATTATATCGTAATGGTCGAGAATATTCTCGTCGCTGAGAATCTCTATCTGCTCGGCGTCCACCTTTGTGACGCGGCCTGAGTGCTTTGCAAGCACGACAACGCCGGAATCGACAGCCGCTTTATATTCCATACCGGTGCCGACTATCGGGCTCTCGGTCTTGAGCAGCGGAACCGCCTGCTTCTGCATGTTCGATCCCATGAGGGCTCGGTTTGCGTCGTCGTTTTCAAGGAACGGAATCATCGAGGTTGCGACGGAGACGACCATCTTCGGGGAGACATCCATGTAGTCGGCCTTCATGCGGTCTATTTCAAGGAAGCCGTCCCTGTGTCTTGCGTTGACTCTCTCGTGGACGAACATTCCGTTCTCGTCGAGCGGCTCGTTAGCCTGGGCGACAATGTAATCGTCCTCGACATCGGCTGTCATATACTCAACCTCGTCGGTGACGCGACCGGTGGTCTTGTCAACCTTTCTGAAAGGAGCCTCAATAAAACCGTATTCATTTATGCGCGCAAAGGTCGCAAGGTAGGAAATAAGTCCGACGTTGGAGCCTTCGGGAGTCTCAATGGGGCACATTCTGCCGTAATGCGAATAGTGAACATCTCGAACCTCGAAGCCTGCACGGTCTCTTGAAAGACCGCCGGGACCGAGGGCGGAAAGACGGCGCTTGTGAGTCAGCTCCGCAAGGGGGTTGATCTGATCCATGAACTGCGACAGCGGGGAGGAGCCGAAGAACTCCTTTATCGCCATCATAACGGGACGGATATTGATAAGAGCCTGAGGAGTGATATTCTCCTCCTTCTCCTGAGCCTGGAGGGTCATCCTCTCGCGGACAACTCTCTCCATTCTCGACAGACCGATTCTGAACTGGTTCTGGAGCAGCTCGCCCACACAGCGGATACGTCTGTTGCCGAGGTGGTCGATGTCGTCAGTGGTGCCTATCTTGTTTGCAAGGCAGTTGATATAGTTTATCGAAGAGAAAATATCGTCGATTATGATGTGGTTCGGGATAAGGTCGTCGTGGCGAAGTCTGAGCTGCTCGAGAAGAGCCTCTTTGTTGTCGCCGCACTCGTCTACTATCTCGTTGATTATCTGGAAGCGGACTTTTTCGTTGATGCCGATTTCAAGGAGCTCCTCCTTGGTCACGCCCTCGGGCACATAGTCCATGGGATCGACCATGCCGTTGGAGATAATCTTGACCCGCTTGCCCTCGACATCGGCGACAGCGACCATAACGCCTGCGCGCTCGATTTCCTTTGCCTTCGCCTTGGTGACAACCTCGCCTGCCTCGGCAAGAATTTCGCCGGTCAGCGGAGCGATAACGGGCTCGGCAAGCTTGCAGCCTGCAAGGCGGGCGGCAATGGCGAGCTTCTTGTTATATTTGTATCTGCCGACGCGCGAGATATCATATCTGCGCGGATCGAAGAAGAGATTGTCGAGCAGCTGCTGGGCGGACTCGAGGGTCACGGGCTCGCCGGGACGCAGACGCTTGAAGACCTCCATGAGCGCCTCGCCCTGATTCTTCGTCTCGTCTCTCTCAATGGTGGCTTCTATCCTCTCATCGTTGCCGAAGAACTCGCGGATCTCATCGTCGGTACCGAGTCCGAGCGCTCTGATGAAGGTGGTGATGAATATCTTTCTGTTCTTGTCTATTCTTACATAATAGACATCGTTTATGTCCGTCTCATACTCAAGCCATGCGCCGCGGTTGGGGTTGATGGTGCTTGAGAACAGCTCGATGCCGGTCTTATCGTGGGTCATATCGAAATATACGCCCGGCGAACGGACGAGCTGGGAGACTATAACTCTCTCTGCGCCGTTGATGACAAAGGTGCCGCTGTCGGTCATGATGGGAAACTCGCCCATAAAGACCTCAGACTCCTTTATTGCGCCCGTCTCCTTGTTGAGCAGACGAACAGTGACGCGCATGGGTGCTGCATAGGTAGCGTCGCGCTCCTTGCACTCCTGCACGGTGTGTTTAGTCTTCTCGTCAATGCGATAGTCTATAAAGGTCAGCACCCAGTTGCCGGTGTAGTCGGTTATCTCCGCTATATCGCGGAAAACCTCCTTGAGTCCGGTGTCGAGAAACCATTTGTACGAGTTCTTCTGAACCTCGATGAGATTGGGCATCTCCATGACTTCTTCGATCTTGCCGAAGCTCATGCGCGTGGTCGTTCCTTTTTTGACGGGCTTAACATTCAGCATAGGCCAATTCACTCCGTTCTTTTTTCATCCGTTTCGTGTTATCACCATCAATTGACGAAAGCAGATAGCCCATTTTTCATGGTTATACACTTTTGTCAACTGACGGCTCGCGCAAGCTCTTTTGAAGAGCGTTGAAAAGCAATAATGAAGCGGTTTTCCGCATTTCGGGAAAGCTGTAACAAGCCCTTAGCCGAAAAGCCGGGCACACAACGCTCCATTATAATTGTGCAGTTTTACATTTTATACTATGAAGCCCTCTTTGTCAAGAGCATAAGTGCCATTTTTCGGAGTAATTTCAAACTTTTTACAATATCCGTCACAATCCCGTTCTCTCAGCTCTTATCGGCACTGAATTTGTGCAATTCCGACCGCCCGTCGGCTGAATATAAGGTATTATATAAGCAAAAATCGGCGGGGCTTAATATTACAATATGGAACGCCCATAATATTCACCGGCTTCGCATATCGATTTTGACTTAAAAATCGATATGTGATATAATATCCGCAGTTTTCTGTTTGTCGGAGGAAAGGCATGACCGGTATTATTGATGTCGGCGGCGGAATGCGCGGAGTTTTTTCCGCGGGCATTTATGACCGCTTTCTTGAGGAAGGAATAAGCTTTGACCTGTGCATAGGCGTTTCGGCGGGAAGCGCGAACCTTATTTCCTATGTCGCGGGACACCGTAACCGCCTAAGGCGCTTTTATGTTGACTACGCACGGCGCAAGCAGTATATGAGCCTCGACAATTTTCTTCACAGCGGCTCATACATCGGACTTGATTATATCTACTCCACCCTCTCGAACGCGGGCGGCGAAGACCCGCTGAGCTATGACGCTTTTATCGCAAATCCCGCTGATTTCATAACAGTGGTCACGGACGGTGAGACGGGCGAGCCGATATATTTTCCCAAAAGCAGCATAAAGCGCGACAATTTGACTGTCATAAAGGCCTCCTGCTGCCTGCCTGCAATATGCAAACCGATAGTTATTGACGGCAGGGACTGCTTCGACGGCGGAATCTCCGACCCCATCCCCCTGCAAAAGGCGTTTGACATGGGCTGCGACAAGGTTATCGTAGTCATCTCGAAGCCGGTCGATTATCGTAAAGCACCGCAGAAGCATATGCCGATAATAAAAGCCGCGCTGAAAAAATATCCGAAGGTCTTTGACCGCCTTGCCGTAAGGCACGAGGTATATAACAGCCGGCTCGAAGAGGCTATAGAGCTTCAGGAGCAGGGAAAGGTTATTATCTTGGCTCCGCAGGACTGCTACGGAGTGAACACGCTGACCCGCGAGCCCGCCGCCCTCGAAAAGCTCTATGAAGAGGGTCGCCGCTGCGCGGACGGGCACCTTGACGAGATAAGGGCGTCGGGCAACAAAACCGCATAATAACGGGCTGCCGCATTTAGCGCAGAGCAAAGAGAAAAAATCAAAAGGGTCATAATTCACGGCTGACAACGCGGATTATGACCTTTATTTTCCCTGTGTTGTGTCCAATAACCAACACACGGCATCGATATGCCGTGCCACAAAGAGACGGTATTTCGCACATTTGATAAAAATTTCGGTTTGCTGTGCCGTAAAAGCACCAAAAGATAAAAAATTCAGAAATTCCAGAAAAAACTTTACTTTTTAGCGGCATCAGTGTTAAAATAGAGAAAAATCACGCGGCGAGACCGCGACACAGGGGATGATATCTTGGACAAGATAGATGTTAAAATAATCGAATGTCTCAAGAAAAACGCACGGGAAAACGCTTCGGTGATAGGCTCGCAGGTCAATATGTCGGTCTCCGCCGTCATTGAGCGCATAAAGAAGCTTGAATCAAACGGCATAATCAAGCAGTACACCGTCGTGCTCGACAGCAAGAAGCTCGGCATGGACATCACCGCGTTCATCTCGGTGAGCATGGAGCATCCGAAGTACAACAACAATTTCAACGAATTTGTCAAGACCCACAAGCAGATAACCGAATGCCACTACATCACCGGCGACTTCGACTTCCTGCTCAAGGTCAACACCGAATCGACCGGCGGACTTGAATCGCTGCTCAACGAGATAAAGAGCGCGGGCGGCGTTTCGCTGACAAAGACGCTCGTCGTTCTCTCGACCGTCAAGGAGGACTACTCGGTAAATCTCGAATAAAAATATCAACACAAAAGACCTGCTCTCTGCAATAGAAAGTAGGTCTTGTTTTTTATTTTATCAACCGAGCGGCATTTGGGGGAACAGCATCACCTTAAACCACTCGACCGCACGCCAGAAAAATTGATCTATCTTCTGCGATGCCTGCGCGTGCGATGCGAATTTGTCCTTCTTCACGAGCGTTCCGTCCTTCTCGACCATCTCAATAAACACCGGGTGCGCCGGAGAGCCGCTGTTGGGCGAGTGTATCGCCATGAGCAGTCTGCCGTCGTTTGCAGTGAATATCATCCCGTGACCGCCGTCAAGGTCATCGTTTTTGCGTCTTTGATAGAGCGGGACGCTGTTGAAATGCCAGCTGCCGCGGAGCTGACCGCTCAGGGAGAAGAGTGAGCCGACCGAATAGCCGCGCTTTGAGCCGCTCGACCAGAGCATTATGAGCGTCCCCTGCTGCGTCTTATACAAAAACGGTCCGTCGGTTATGTCGCTCGCCCAAACGCAGTCGTCTGCGCGGAACAAGGTTTCCGGCTCGGTCACAAAATGAGTAAGATCGGTGCTGAGCTGAGCAAAGGATATGTCGCCTACTCCGTCGGGCATACTCGTCCACTCGTGGACAAAAATCATATAAGGCACTCCGTCCTCAACATAGAGCGTGCCGTCGATGCTGTCCCAATCGTGCGGGGTGATGTGTCCGTCGCTTATTTCTTCAAAGGGTCCCAGCGGGCTTGACGAGCGGAACACCGAGGTTCCCCTGTGTCCGGTCGAGGCACTGCCGTATGACGCCAAAAGATAGTAGCTGCCGTTGTAATAATGACATTCGGGCGCCCAAAAGCAGTTCACGCCGTCGAAGCCGTCCTTTGCCTCAAACACATTGACGGGACCGTACCAGGTCTCAAGGTCGAGGCTGACATAGCAGCCGTAGCCCGCGACGGTCGAGGCACCCGTGCCGTACATATAATATATGCCGTCACTGACCAGGACAAACGGGTCGCGGATAACGACATCGCCGACACTGATGCCGTGCGACGTATCTATTCCCAACGCCCTCAGATCGTCGGTGCTTCTGTTTTCCTGCGCATATGCGCCCGGAACAGCGAGACTTATTACCATAACAACTGCCGCCAATGCCGATAAAAACCGTTTCATTTTGCAGCTTCCTCCCTTTCGTTTTCTCTGCTTTCTTTCAGTATATCATATATATTATTTGTTTTTCAATATGAAAATAACGCCCCGAAGTGATTTCTTCGGAGCGTGCTTTTCACATCAGCTGTTCTATGACCGCCGAATAGAGGCTTTCGGGGTCGGCAAGTATTTTATTGCGGACACTCTGCGCCTGCTCCACATCCGCGACATAGAGCGTCAGCGTCATAAGGTCGTTGAAGATGAATCGGACATTGCACCCGTTTTCGAGCGGGATTATATCGACCGGCGTCTCTCTCATGCGGCGCTCCTGCCTGAGAAGCTCCTCGGCAGTCGCAAGCGCCCTGTCGCGCACGGCGCGAGGCAGCTCGTCCTCGATACTCGCCGCCGTTTTTCCCGCCGGGGTCAGGCTCAGCTGCTCGTCATCATCGCCCCTGCCGATTTCAACGCTTCCGCCCTCGATAAGGCTTTCGAGTGCCTGGCTCGCTTCAAAGTAGTTCGCCAGCCCCTCACGCTGAATGACCTCCATCAGCTGACGGCGCGACAGTCCCCGCTCGGTATTCTTGAGCAGGAACGCTATCAGCACCTTTATTTCGTTACGGTTGCGCAGTCCTCCCGGCTCAACGCCTGCGGAAAAAGCATCGTATCCGTCCATAGATCCTCCCGTTTCGTCTGAGATTCTCTTACTTCTTCTTGCTGAAATCTATCGGGGAAATGGGCTTGCCGTAATAGCCGGTCGTCTTGAACTCATCGCTGATGAAGTTCTCGCGGCTCCACGCTCTGCCCCAGATATTCGCCCAGCCCTCGCAATAGAGCTTATAGTATGATACTCCGTCCTCCTTGCGCATTCTGACGAATTTGGGGACATTGCACCAGATAAATGACGGTATAGCTATCACAAAAGCCCAGAGGGGTCCGAGCAGAAGCGACTGAATAGTGTGACCGTACTCATGCATACGGGTGTCGTGAACCTTGTCCGCCGGACGGTCGGGATTCATAAAGATGAATATTCCGAGCGACACGCCGCCGAAGTTATCGTGCGGGACATATGTAACAAACGCATTGTTGAAGCGCTCGTGCTTATACTTTTTTCTCAGCGCGAGAAAGCCTATGCCGCCGACAAGATTCTGCGGCAGTGCCCAGGTGAACTGGACTAAATAGAAAAGAAACTTTTTCATTACTATCCACTCCTTGCAAATCTTTATATATTATACCACACAAAACACGATGTGTAAAATATTTTTACCACTCGTCGTTTTCGTCGGCGAGCACGGCATAGGCGCAGCGCACTCCGTCAACTCCGGCGGACACGATTCCGCCCGCATATCCCGCGCCCTCGCCGCAGGGGTAGAGTCCGCGGATGTTCGACTGATATATCTCGTCGCGCAGAATGCGCACGGGCGAGGATGAGCGGGTCTCGGGTGCCGTGAACACGGCCTCGGGCATGGCGAAGCCCTTGAGCATCCTGTCCATCTTCAAAAGTGCGTCGGCGTATGTGTCTGTCACTTTCTTCGGCAGTATCCTTCTCAGATCGCTCATCACAACGCCCGTCGGGCAGCTCGGACGAACCGCGCCGAGGCGGGTCGAGGGTCTGTCCGCGAGGAAATCGCCGACAAGCTGTGCCGGAGCGGTGTAATCGCTGCCGCCCGCAAGAAACGCCGCGTGCTCGATTTTTCTTTGCATATCCATTCCCGCGAGCGGATGGTCGCTGCCGAAATTCTCCGGCTCGATGCCGACGAGCAGTGCGCTGTTAGAGTTCTCCGCGTCGCGCCCGTATTCGCTCATGCCGTTGACGACTATTCCGCCCTCCTCGCTCGCCGCGTTGACCACCGTGCCGCCGGGGCACATACAGAAGGTGTAAGCCCCGCGCCCGTGCTCCGGATGGCAGGCGAGCTTATAGTCCGCCGCGCCGAGTGCCGGATGTCCGGCAAAATCGCCGTACTGTGCGCGGTCGATAAACTCGCGCGGGTGCTCTATTCTCGCGCCGACCGAAAACGGCTTCTGCATCATCCTGACCCCTCGGGCGTAGAGCGTCCTCACGGTGTCACGCGCCGAATGTCCCGTGCACAGCAGAACGGTATCGGTCTCGATATCCTCGGTATGCCCGTTCTGCTCGGTCTTTACGCCGTGAATATAGCCGTTTGCGACTATGATATCCGTCATTTTGCAGTTGAATCGGATTTCGCCGCCGAGCGAGATTATCTCTTTTCTGATATTGCGGACAACTTCGGCAAGGCGGTCTGTGCCGATATGCGGCTTTGCCGACCAGCGTATCTCCTCCGGAGCACCGTGGTTCGCAAGCTCGTCTATGACAAAGCGGCAGAGCGGATCCTTTATGCCCGTCGTGAGCTTGCCGTCCGAAAAGGTTCCCGCGCCGCCCTCGCCGAACTGAACATTCGATTCGGGATTGAGTCTGCGCTCGCGCCAGAAAGTCTGAACATCTTTCTGCCTGTCTTCAATATGCGAGCCGCGCTCGAGAATTAGCGGCTTGAAGCCCGATCGGGCGAGAGCAAGCCCCGAGAACATACCGGCGGGACCGAAGCCGACTATGACGGGACGCAAATTGCTCGTGCGCTTTATTTCAGGCGGTGTAAAGTTAACTTCCTTTACAGTCTCAACACCCGAACCGCAGTGCTTGAGAATCGCATTCTCATCGCCGTCAATATCGACTTCTATGTTATACACAAAGAAAATGTTGTCTTTTTTGCGCGAATCGACAGCTTTTTTCGTCACCCTGAGGGTGCGTATTCTGTTCTCGTCAAGGCGAAGAGCTTTACCTGCCGCACGCCTGAGATCGTGCTCGTCCGCAGTCAGCGGCAGCTTTATTTGATTTATTCTAAGCATATTTTTCACCGTTACATAGATTTTGCCGCGCTCTCTCCCGCAAGCAGACCCGAAGCCCACGCCCACTGGAGATTGAAGCCGCCGCATCCGCCGTCAACATCGAGAAGCTCTCCGGCGCAGAAAAGTCCGGGCACCTTCTTCGACTCAAGCGTTTCGCAGTCGAACTCATTTATATTGACCCCGCCGCGAGTGACCTGCGCGTTTGAAAAGCCCTTTGTGCCGTCAAAGGTCATCGGGAAGTTTTTTGTCGTGCGTGCAAGCTTTGACAGCGCATTTCTGTCGAGCGACCGAGCGTCCGACTTCGGGTCGATGCCCGCCGTCCGTATGACCGCCGCTCCGACGGCACGCGGCAGAATACCTATGAGCATATCCTCGCATTTTCCGCCGAGTTCGGACAGAAAATCCGCAATCTCCCGCTCCCCCATCGACGGGATGAGGTCGAGCGACGCGCTGACGGGAGAACGCTTCGCCGCCTTGGCTATGTCCGCGCTTATCTCCATCGCGGCTATGCCGGAGAGCCCGTAGTCGGTAAAGAGCAGCTCACCGCGTGAGGTTCTCCCTGCGGTGCTTATCACCGCATCGTGGACGCGCATACCCTTGAGCTGCCTCAGCTGCCTGTCCGGCGAGGTCAGCTGGACGAGCGAGGGGTAGAGCTCGGTGACGGTATGCCCGAACGGGGAGAGGAGCTTATACCCGCTCCCGTCCGAGCCCTGCGACGGCGACGCACAGCCGCCCGTGCAGACTATGACCGTCCGCGCTCCGTACCGTCCGTTTATTAAAAATCCGCCGTCAATTTTCTTTATATCCTCGCATTTGTCCTCGCATATGCTTTTCACCCCGAGGCGTTCAGCCTCAAAGCGCAGGCAGTCGAGCACGCCGGAGGCGGTGTTGCTCATGGGATAGACCCTGCCGCAGCTGTCGCTGTAGGTCAAAAGTCCGATGCTTTTAAAGAATTGCAGAACCCGCTGTTCATCGTATTTTTTGAACACCGACTCGGCAAATTCGCGGTTGGTATAGCCGTGCGACCGAGCGTTGAGGTTCGTCAGATTGCACCTGCCGTTTCCCGTGGCGAGTATCTTCTTGCCGACACGGGGCAGCCGCTCGAGCATGGCGACGCGAAGCCGCGGCATTGCGCGTTTTGCGCTTATCGCTGCCGCAAGTCCGGACGCTCCCGCGCCGACTGTCAAGATGTCAAAGCTCTCTTTCATATCATTTTCCTTTGCTTTATATCAGAAGTGCGATGCGATACACCGCAAAGCTCACCGTCCACGCCGTTATAAACTCAAAAATCAGAACCTTTAAAGTGCTCTTTGTACCCAGCTCGCGCCGAAGAGCCGCTACCGCCGCAGAGCACGGCATACTCAGCAGAGAGAAGCTCATAAACGCGCACGCCGCCTGAGGGGAGATTATATCCCTCACGCTCTGCGCCGAGCCTATCAGAATACCGAGCGTGCTGACCGTCGTCTCCCTCGCGACAAGTCCGCTGACAAGAGCCACGCAGCACCGCCAGTCGCTGAGCCCGAGCGGAGAAAATATAATCGAAATCGCGCCGCCTATCCTGCCGAGCATACTTAACCTCGCGTCGGCGGCATGATGCATGGAAAAATCAAAATAACCGAGCACCCAGATAACAATGCTCGCCGGAAAAAGCACCGCGCCCGCTTTTTTCAAAAATTCGCGCAGCCTGTCGCGCACATAGCGAAGTGCCGAGTGCACGCACGGCATACGGTATTCGGGCAGTTCGAAAATGAACGGCGGCTCGTCACCCTTGAACACATATCTTTTCAATATCAGCGAGCCCACACAGGCGCAGGCTATGCCGAGAGAATAGATTAAAATCACGGCTAACCAGCGTACATTCGGAAAGAACGCCGAGATGAGCATGGCATAAACGGGCATTTTCGCGCTGCACGACATAAACGGTATGACCGCCGCGCATATCTTCTTTTCGCGCCCCGCGTGCAGAGTGCGTGTACTCATCAGCGCGGGCACGGAGCAGCCGAAGCCCATGAACAGCGGGACGAACGACTTGCCGCCGAGACCGAGCAAGCGCAGCGGATAATCCGCGATAAACGCGCCGCGTGCCATATATCCGCAGTCCTCGAGCAGCCCCAAAAAGAAGAACAGCAGGGCTATCTGCGGCAAAAACGAGCACACCGAGCCGAGACCCGCAAGTACTCCCCCGCAGACGAGATTTATTGCCCACTCGGACGCGCCGAGAGACGCGAGCAAGCTTAACAGGGCGTCCGCAAGAGTGCCGTTTATAAACGAATCCGCCAGCTCGCCGAGTCTCGTGCCGAGCGAGCCGAATGTGAGATAAAACACAATCAACACCGCCGCCAGAAACAGCGGCACGGCGGCAAAGCGGTTGAGCAGTATTCTGTCTGCTCGGCAGGAAAAATTTTTCCCGCTCCGCTTGCTCCTTTCGAGCGTCTTTTTGCAGACGCCGTCGGTGAAATTATATATATGCGAGACGGTCAGAAGCTCGCGGTCGAAGTTCTCCGTCTCGTTCGATGAAATCAGGCTTTCAACTGCCTGCGCTTCTCTCCGAGAAAGCAGGTCGCAGGCTCTTATATCCCCTCGCATGAGCCGCAGAGTTTCAAGCCCCGTCGGAATATCCTTCTCTTTGCAGGTCGGCGATATCAGCTCCGCTATCAGCCTTGCGCCGTCGGGCAGGAGGTCATAGCGCGGGCTTGCCGTTTTTTCTTTGAGCGCGTTTTCACACGCCGTGAGCAGTTCATCAATCCCCGTATTTTCCGCCGCGCTGACGGGCACCGCACGGATGCCGAGCAGCTCGCCGAGGAGGTTGTAATCGAGCTTATCGCCGCGCTTTTCGAGCACATCAATCATATTCAGCGCCGCAACCGTCGGCACGCCGAGAAGCTCCAGCTGAACGGTCAGATACAAGCTGCGCTCAAGGTCGTTTGCGTTGATGACATTGATTATCAAATCGGGCTTTTCGTTTATAAGAAAGCCGAGTGCCGCGCCCTCCTCGTCCGAGAGCGTGCGCAGAGAATATATCCCCGGCAGGTCAACAAGCTCCGCGCCGTGAAAGCTCTTTATTATCCCCGAACGCCTCTCGACCGTCACGCCCGGCCAGTTGCCGACATGGCAGTCAGAGCCTGTCAGGAGATTGAAGAGCGTTGTCTTGCCGCAGTTCGGGTTGCCTGCGAGTGCGATGCGTATACTCATCTTCTCACCGTCAGCCTTATGCACTTCGCCTGCGAGCGTCTGAGTCCGAGCTCGCAGCCGCGCACCGTGACGGTCACCGGGTCGCCGAACGGCGACGAGATGCCGGCGGTCAGCAGAGTCCCGGGAGTCAGTCCCAGATCGAGCAGACGGCTGCGCCGTGCGCCTAAGATAAGAAGCGATTCGATATACCCGCTCTCGCCGGGAGCGAGCCTGTCGGCAGTAGTTGTCATATATACTCCGTTCCACCGCCGTAACGGTAAAATTATATTCCCACGCGACCCGCTTGTCAACATTAACGCCGTGACGCGAATAATAATTGACTTATCACGCCGCAAGTGGTATCATTAGGCTGAGAGAAAATGAAAATGACAGGCGTTTTTTCAGATATCCGTGCAATAATTCTATTGTAACGGACAGGTTTTTTATTTTTAAAACGCCGCCCCGAAGTTGACATAAATATAAAAACAACTTTTTCAGGGAGTGAATTTGTTTGAAGGGTATCATTCTCGCCGGCGGGTCCGGCACGAGGCTCTATCCTCTGACCATGGTTACGAGCAAGCAGCTGCTGCCCGTATATGACAAGCCGATGATATACTATCCGCTGTCAACGCTCATGCTCGCGGGCATACGCGAGATTCTGATAATCTCCACCATAGAGGACACACCCAAGTTCGAGCGTCTGCTCGGCGACGGTAGCCAGTTCGGTCTGAAGCTCTCCTACGCCGTTCAGCCCAAGCCCGAGGGACTCGCCCAGGCGTTTATAATCGGCGAGGACTTCATCGGCGACGACAGCGTTGCCATGGTGCTCGGCGACAATCTGTTCTACGGCAACGGTCTGGGTCATCTGCTTAGAGAGGCGGCAAAGCAGCAGAACAGAGCGACTATTTTCGGCTACTATGTCGAGAACCCGCAGAGCTTCGGCGTTGTCGAATTTGACGATGACGGCGTGCCTGTATCGATAGTCGAAAAGCCGAAGCATCCGAAGTCGAACTACGCTGTCACGGGACTCTATTTCTACGACAACAGGGTCGTTGAATACGCAAAATCGCTCAAGCCCTCCAAGCGCGGCGAGCTTGAAATAACAGACATAAACAAGATATATCTTGAAAACGGCGATCTCGATATCCGCCTTATGGGCAGGGGCTTCGCGTGGCTCGACACGGGCACCGTTGACGCACTGCTCGACGCGGCGAACTTCATCAAAACCGTTGAACGCCTGCAGGGTATAAAAATTTCCGCGCCCGAGGAGATAGCCTACAATATGCGCTGGATAAGCAAGCGCGCTCTGCTCGAATCGGCGGAGAAATACGGCAAATCCTCCTACGGTCAACATCTGCTCAGCGTTGCTGAGGGCAAAATACTCTACACGAGCAACGACATCAGCGGCATCGGCGAACGCCCGCGCTGGGGCATTGAGACCGAGCAGGAGAAGGATTGACCGCCAGTAGCACTGTTATGAAAGGTCATGATGATATATGAAAAAAATTGAAACTTCGCTTGACGGTGCGTTTATCATCGAGCCGCAGGTGTTCGGCGATGTGCGCGGCTGGTTCTACGAGAGCTACTCCAAGCAGAAGCTGCATGACATCGGCATCGACGTTGAATTTGTTCAGGATAACCGTTCATTTTCGGCTCAGCAGGGCACACTCAGGGGTCTGCACTGCCAGACCTCACCCATGGCGCAGGCAAAGCTTCTCACCTGCCTGCGCGGCAAAATCATGGATGTCGCGGTCGATATAAGGCGCGGTTCGCCGACATATATGCAGTGGACGGCGGTTGAGCTCAGCGGCGAGAACAAAAAAATGTTCTTTATTCCCAAGGGCTTTCTGCACGGCTTCGTGACGCTGACTCCGGATGTCGAGGTCTCATACAAGGTCGATGAATACTACGCTCCGGCGAACGACAGAAGCGTCAGATTCGACGACCCGGATATCGGAGTTGACTGGGGTATCAAGGTTCCCGTCCTCTCGGACAAGGATATGAAGGCTCCGCTTCTCAGAGACAGCGACATTGACTTCACCTATTAATACACCAAAGCGGACAGAGCACATACCCTGTCCGCTTTAGTTTATGCTGCACCCGACAGATACAGCACATATATAGGAGATATGAGGTTATCGGTAACTGATTCTCGCCCCCGTTTTATACGGGCGGATTATATCACAAGATTTTCTCCTTGTAAATAGGGGCAGGTACGAACGGTGCTTTTAGCGGTATGAACTGCCTCGGACGCAAAAAATTTTCCCGCTGAGTATATAATTATTAAACAAAAACATTCGGATATTTTCAAAAATTATTTGTAATACAGTGCATATAATTGTAAAAAAGAACAACTTTCAAGACTAAAAATGCTACAATAGCAGTGTTGATTGAGAGAAAAGTTTTGGCTTTTTCTCACAAATATCCAAGAAGAGGTGTGAACTGTGGGAAACGGTGTACTGAAATATTTGCTTTTCGCTCTCGCAGGTTATGTTTCGGGAAGCATCATGTACAGCTACCTTATTCCAAAACTGTTTTGCGGAGTCGATATCGTCAAGGAGGGCGAGGATCATAACCCCGGCATGACAAATGTCATGCGCTGCGTCAGTGTCAAGCTCGGCGTGCTCTGCCTTCTGCTCGATGTTGCCAAGGGCTTCGTTCCGGTATTTCTCGCAAAGCTCCATGTCCCCGATTACAAAAATATGCTCTTTGCGCTCATCATAGCGGCGCCCGTGCTCGGTCACGCCTTTACGCCCATACTCAAGTTCAAGGGCGGTAAGGCGATTGCCACCTCCTACGGTGTTCTGCTCGCGCTTATTCCGACCAGCTTCATGGTTCTCAGAATGGCTGTCATAACCGCAATTTTCAGCCTGGTCATCATAGTCAAGCCCGATTCGCTCAGAGTTATCATTTCGATGTTTATTTTTGCCGTCAGCAATTTCTTCTTCCGCGACACCATGTCGTTCGTCATCGGCTCGCTGATAGTCTCCGCCACGGTCATTTTAAAGCACTTCATGAACTACGGCGACGAGAAGTTCAAGCTCAGCTTCCCCTTCCACAAGAAGCACGAAGAAAACGCGGGCGCGGCGCAGGAATCGAAGCAGGAATAAACTCAAAAAAAAATACCGGCTGTAAGGCTTATCGCTTTACGGTCGGTTGTTTTTTTATAAATACAAAAGCTGCAAAGTGCAGATAAACCACGCGCTTTGCAGCCTGATTTTATTCCGCTCCGACGGCACGCTTGCGGTGCGAGGGATTGCGCTCGATAAGCGGAGGAACTCCGTTGGCAACGCAGCCCGCGGTTATCGCAACGCGCTCGATAGTCGGATCCGACGGCACCTCGTACATGACCGGCTGGAGCACGGCTTCGATTATCGAACGAAGTCCGCGTGCGCCCGTGCCCTTTTCGAGCGTCTTGTCGGCTATCGCCTCAAGAGCGCCGATATCGAAGTCGAGCTCAACGCCGTCAAGCTCGAACAGTGCCTTGTACTGCTTGGTGATGGCGTTCTTCGGCTCGGTAAGGATGCGCACGAGAGCGGTCTTGTCAAGCTCCTCAAGAGAAGTGAGCACCGGAAGTCTGCCGACGAGCTCGGGGATTATGCCGAACTTGACGAGATCCTGATGCACGACCTGCGACAAAAGATCGCTCTTTTTGAGGTCGCTCTTGCTCTTGACATCGGCGTTGAAGCCGAGTGCCGAGCCGCCCATTCTCTTCTCGATTATCTTCTCGATGCCGTCGAACGCACCGCCGCAGATAAAGAGAATATTCGAGGTATCGACCTGAATAAACTCCTGCTGGGGATGCTTTCTGCCGCCCTGCGGGGGAACATTGGCAACCGTGCCCTCGATTATCTTGAGCAGTGCCTGCTGAACGCCTTCGCCGCTGACATCCCTCGTTATCGACGGATTCTCCGACTTTCTCGCTATCTTGTCAATCTCATCGACATAGATTATGCCGCGCTCCGCACGCTCTATATCATAGTCCGCTGCCTGGATTATTCTGAGCAGTATATTCTCAACATCCTCGCCGACATAACCCGCCTCGGTGAGCGTAGTAGCGTCAGCTATGGCGAACGGAACATCGAGTATCTTTGCGAGAGTCTGTGCAAGCATCGTCTTGCCCACACCCGTCGATCCGAGGAGAATAATGTTGCTCTTCTGAATCTCAACATCGGTGTTCTTTGCGCTGTTTATTCTCTTATAGTGGTTATAGACCGCGACGCTCAGCGTTTTCTTCGCCTCATCCTGACCTATAACATATTCGTCGAGCTTCTCCTTGATCTCATGGGGCTTGGGGAGCGGCTTATCGCCCGTGCGCTGACCGCCCTTGCGGCGGGAACGCTTTTCATCCGCCTCGATTATATTGAGGCACTGCTCCACACACTCGTTGCAGATATACACCCCCGGACCGGCGATAAGCTTCTCGACCTGATCCTGTGTTTTTTGGCAGAAAGAACAGCGAACCGTCCTCTCCCTCTTATCATCATCACGCGGCATAACAGCCCTCCGGATTTATCTGTTGTAAATTATTTTATCTGCAAGCCCGTATTCGACGGCTTCCTCCGCGGAGAGGAAATTGTCGCGCTCGGTCTCGCGCTCAACAAACTCAATGGGTTTGCCCATATTCTCAGCTAAAATTCTGTTGATTCTCTCTCTGGTCTTGAGAATGTGATCCGCAGCTATCTTTATCTCCGTCGCCTGACCCTGTGCGCCGCCGAGAGGCTGGTGGATCATAACTTCACTGTTGGGCAGCACAAGGCGTTTGCCCTTTGCGCCCGCGGCAAACAGGAACGCGCCCATCGATGCCGCTATGCCCATGCAGATAGTCGAAACATCGCACTTGATGAACTGCATGGTGTCGTATATCGCAAAGCCTGCGGTGACTGAGCCGCCGGGGCTGTTGATATACAGGCTGATGTCTTTTTCGGCGTCCTGACCCTCAAGGAAGAGAAGCTGCGCAACCACTACGCTTGCCGTTGCGTCGTTTATCTCGTCGGAGAGGACAATTATTCTGTCGCTGAGCAGGCGGGAATAGATGTCGTATGAGCGCTCGCCTCTGCTGGTCTGTTCGATAACATAAGGTACTAATGCCATTACTTTTTCCTCCTTTGTTGTCCGATGCAGGTGCCGTATGCTCGCGCCCGCCCGGCGAAAAAAGCCGGACGGGAGCTGTACGGATTAATTATAGTGTCGTTCGGCGAAGTTTATTCAGCGTCTTCGGCTTTCTTCTTGGCGGGAGCCTTCTTCGCTGCGGGCTTCTTCTCGGGAGCCTCAGCCTCGTCGGCCTTCTTAGCGGCGGGTTTCTTCGCCGCAGGCTTCTTGGCGGGAGCCTTCTTCGCTGCGGGCTTCTTCTCGGCAGTCTCCGCATCGTCGGTCTTCTTCGCGGCGGCTTTCTTCACCGGAGCCTTTTTAGCTGCGGGCTTCTTGCCGGGCTTGAGAGCCTTCGCGTTGTCAACGACGAACTTGACGACCTTCTCCTTGAGCAGATCGGCCTTGAGCAGATCCTCGGCTATAAGGCTCCTTATCTTCTCAACCTCCATGCCGTACATCTCGGCGAGCTTCTTGAACTCCTCCTCGATATCCTCTGCGTTGACCTCAATTTTCTCATCCTCCGCTATCTTGTCAAGCGCAAGACCGAGCTTGACCTGAGAAACGGCCTGCTCGCGCATGGAGTTCTCGAAGACCTCCTTGTCGGTGCCCATGTATGAAAGATAGGTGTCAACATCGATGCCCTGCTGAGCGAGTCTCTGAGCGAAGTTGTTTATGTTCTCCTCCTTCTGGGTGTCGAACATGACCTCGGGAATCTCAGCCTCGACATTGGCGACAAGCGCCTCCATGAGCTTTGCCTCGAACTCCTTATCGGCATCTGACTGTCTGTGCTCAAGCATGTCGGACTCAACGCCCTTCTTGAGCTCTTCAATATTATCGTAATCAAGATCCTTCGCGAACTCGTCATCAAGCTCGGGAAGCTCCTTTATCTTTATCTCGTGAACAGTGACCTTGAAGGTGGCGTCCTTGCCTGCAAGCTCGGGAGTGTACTCCTCGGGGAACTTGACATTGACATCAAAGCTCTCGCCCGCGCTGTGACCGATGACCTGATCCTCAAAGCCGGGAATGAACTGACCTGAACCGAGCTCAAGCTCATAGTCGGAGCCCTTGCCGCCCTCAAAAGCCTTGCCGTCCACAAAGCCCTCAAAGTCGATGACTGCGATGTCGCCCTTGGCGGCTGCGCGATCCTCAACGGTGATGGTTCTTGCGTTGCGCTCTCTCATAGCCTCGATGCGTTCATCGACCTCCTCGGGGGTGACGCTCACCTCGGCCTTCTCCGCCTCAAGACCCTTGTAAGCCTTGACCTTGATATCCTCGGGCTTGACAGTGACCTTCATCTCGAAGAGAACGCCGTCCTCGCCGATAGACTTAACATTGACATCCTTCGGGCTGTCAACAGGCTCTATGCCCGCCTCCTTATAAGCGTCGGAAACAGCCTCGGGGAAAGCTATCTCAAGTGCATCTTCATAAAATACATCCTTGCCGTAGAATCTCTCGATCATGGCAAGAGGGGCTTTGCCCTTGCGGAAACCGGGAAGCGCTATCTTGCTCTTGGCTTTGTTATAAGCCTTGAGAACAGCCGCTTTGAACGGCTCTGCGCCGATCTCGATCTCCAGCGTATAGACGTTGGTGTCCGTTTTGTTTGACGATTTTAAACTCATTCGTTTTTTCCTCCCATTATACAGGTAACTCTAAGATTATAGCAGAGATATATTAAAATTTCTACACTATTTTTCAGATTTTCTGCCAAAACAGGGATTTTTTCTTCGATTTCGCCGCAAAATTTCCCGCCCGGCGGAAATCACGGCTGTTTTTCAATAAGCTTGGGCAAAAATTCGAGGTGATCGCCGGAGATAAGCGAAAACTTTATCCCGTCGCGCTCGCCCTCGAAAGCGCTTTTTGTCGCAAAGGAATGGAGATGCCCGTAGAAGCAGCGTTTTATTTTGTACTCGACGAGGACATCATATATTTCGGGGCATATCCTGTCCTGCGTTATCGGCGGATAGTGGAGAAACACGACCGGCTCGCCGCCGAGTGCCAACCCGCTTTCTATAGATGTGCAAAGCCGTCCCGCCTCTCGCAGAAGAACCTTTTTGTCCGCGTCCTCCTCCGCGTCGAAGAACCAGCCGCGAGTGCCGCAGACCGAGATGTTACCGACGCGCACCGCGCTGTTGTGGACTACGGAGATCGTTTCAAAGCCCTTTTCTTTGAAAAAAATTTCCATTTTTCGAGCGGTATTCCACCAGTAATCGTGATTGCCCTTCATGAGTATCTTTTTGCCGGGGAGTGAGTCGAGAAAAGCGAAATCCTTTTGTGCGCCCTCGAGCGACATCGCCCACGACACATCGCCGGGGATAACTACCGTATCGCCGTCCGAGACAACAGCCCGCCAATTTTTTTCGAGGCGCTGCACATAGTCGCTCCAGCCGTTGAATATGTCCATCGGCTTGTCCGCGGACAGGGAAAGATGCGTATCCGCAATTGCAAAAAGTGACATCGTGCTCTCCTTTTCTCTTTAATAATCGGGCTTCGAGCCGGACAAAATAATCTCAGCGGCATGAGCCGCAAAAAAATTCGGAGGTAATCGAAAATGGATAAGGTCATCAAGGATATCCGCTGCAACGCCTGCAACTGCGTCCATCACGCGGACGATTACACGTGCACCGCGGGCAAAATCGAAATAGGCAACACGAGCGCCTGCTCGTGCCAGGACACGCTGTGCGCCACCTTTGAGCTCGACAACTCGAAGAAGCACTGCGGCTGCTGAACACGGGGAACGCCCCGCGTCATATACCGAGCAGTCTGAAAACAGCCTTCTCCATGCTGCCCCTGTCGCAGACATCCCTGAATCTCACCGGCTTGTCCCTGAGATCGGCGAGCTGCGGGGGGCAGCTTGTCTTTGTCACGCGGGCAAGCTCACCGACCATGCTGAACTCGTCAAGTCCCTCGGACGCACCGGGCTCGACGGCGTCGAGCACGCTGCGGCTGAATTTGAACGGATTTGCGGTCGAGTCGATAACCGTGGGGGTCTTGTCCCCCGTCTCCTCGGCATATTTTTCATAGACATTGATGCCGACAGCCGTGTGCGTGTCGCACAGATAGCCGTAATCTTCAAATGTCTTTCTTATCGTCTCTTTCGTGCCCTCATCGTCGCAGCAGCCGGCACGGAAAACGGAGTTAATTTCGCTCATTACATTTTCGGGCATGGTGTACTTGCCCTTTTGCCTGAGGTCGCCCATCATCCCGCGCACGAATTCATCCGAATAGCCGCTCGCGATGAAAAGAAGTCGTTCAAGGTTGCTCGAAATGAGAATATCCATAGACGGCGACGAGGTGGTATAGAAGCTGCGGTTGATGTCATAAACACCGGTCTCAAAGAAATCGGTGAGCACGCGGTTTTTGTTTGACGCGCAGATGAGGCGGTCAACCGGCAGACCCATCTCACGCGCATAGTAGGCGGCGAGTATATTGCCGAAGTTTCCGGTCGGGACAACAAAGTTTATCTTATCTCCCGCCTTTATCCTGCCGTTTCTTATCATATCGCAGTAGGCAGAGAAATAATAGACTATCTGCGGCACGAGACGACCCCAGTTGATGGAGTTCGCGGAGGAGAACGCCATGCCGTGCTCGGCGAGCTTCTTGCCTATCTCCTTGTCGGTGAATATCGTTTTGACTCCGGTCTGCGCATCGTCGAAATTGCCCTTTATTGCGCAGACGGCAACATTCGAGCCCTCCTGCGTGGTCATCTGGAGCTTCTGCATGGTGCTGACGCCCTCATCGGGATAGAACACGAGGATTTTCGTGCCGTCAACATCCTTGAAGCCCTCGAGAGCCGCCTTGCCCGTATCACCGGAGGTGGCGACAAGAATAACGGTCTCTCGCGTCCCGACTGTTTTCCTGACCGAGACGGTCATCAGCCTCGGAAGCATCTGGAGTGCCATATCCTTAAAGGCGCAGGTGGGACCGCGCCAGAGTTCAAGAATCTCTTCGCCCGCCCTGAGCTCGTGTATCGGAGCGATATCCTCGGAGGAAAACTTGTTGTCGCCGTATGCGCCCTCGACGCAGTAGGCAAGCTCCTCGGCTGTGAAATCCGTGAGATACAGACCGAGCACACGCTTTGCGCGCTCGACATAGGACATATCCGCCATGGCGGCGATATCGTCAAGGCTCACCTTCGGTATCTCAACGGGGACAAAGAGTCCTCCGTCCGCAGAGATACCCTGAGCTATCGCCCGTGCCGAGCTGACGGCTACATTTTTATCTCTTGTACTTGTATATCGCATAGAGACCATCCTTCGCGTTAAATTGCATTTCATTATATCATAACGCGCCCCTGTTGTAAAACCTTTTCAAAGAAGTGCGCGGCGTTTTCAAAAAATATTTTGCGGCAGATCTCCTCGGGTATGCCGTTTTCTTCAAAATAGACGCATATGCCCGGCACTTTCTCCATTCCGCGAAGCTCGGGCGAAATGCCGCATCCGTCGTAATCCGAGCCTATGCAGAGAGCGTTTTCCGCGCCGAGGGAGAGCATATGCCCGGCATGGCGCAGCAGCTCCTCCCTGCCGCCGTTTCCGCCGAGGAAGCGGTCATGGAAATTGAGCCCGATAAGACCGCCGCGCTCGATAATAATTTTTATCTGGTCGTCGGTAAGCGATCTCGGCTCACAGCAGACGGCGCGTGAGTCCGAATGGCTCGCGATAAACGGCGCGTCGGTAAACTCGCAGAGGTCATAAAAGCCCCTGTCGCTCAGGTGCGACACGTCAACAACTATTCCGAGCTCTTCCGCTTTTGCGACCAGCTCTCTCCCCCAATCGCTCAGCCCGCTCCCGTCCAGACAGCCGCCTGCGGCGCGGTTTTTGCCGTTCCATGTGAGGGTTATCAGGCGCAGTCCGCGCTCATAGAGCTTTTCGAGCCGCTCAAGGCTGCCGACTCCGCACGAGCTCTCCATCGCAAGTATGACGCCTCGCGAATGTCCGCGCACATCCTCCGACGACAGAACGGGGAAGAAGTCCCCTTTCTTTTTGAGCTCACTCAAATAGAAATCACACGCCGAGTCAAAATATGACTCGGCGAGAGAATCGTCCGTTTCGTCCGGAATAAAGACGGCGAAAACCTGATTCCACCGCCCGAAAATTTTTCCGCGCTCAAAATCTATATCGCGCTTATTTTTCAAAAGACTGTCCCCGCCGTCCATACATTCGGTCAGAGTATCGCAGTGCAGGTCGAAAAAATCCATGAAATCACCCATAGAATAATATTGCCGCCGACGCCGAATATTACTCAGAAGCTGCTGTCAAACGCATTTTCTATATATTCGCAGGAAATCGGCTCGTTATTATTTCCGAGTGTAACCTCAGCCACATCGAAGCGCGGCTGAAGCTCGTAATTGTTTTTCTGCATGAAAAGCGAGGCGGTCTCGATTATTCTCTCCTGCTTTGCGCTGCCGACCGCTTCGCGCCCCGGAGCTATCGCGCCGGGCGAGCGGGTCTTGACCTCGGTGAAAACCAGAAATCCGTCCTTTTTCGCAATTATGTCTATCTCGCCGAGGCGGCAGCGATAGTTGGCGGTTATTATTTCATAGCCGTTTTCGCGCATGAAGCGTGCGGCATATATCTCGCCCCAAAGTCCGGGCTTTTCCTTTTCGCTGAGCATATTACCACCTCTCCGGCAGCTTCTTCAAAAATGTCTTTCTGTGAACGGGAGATATGCCGAATTCCCGTATTTTTTCGTAGTGCAGCTTTGTGCCGTAGCCCTTGTGCTTTTTGAAGCAGTATTCCGGATACCGCGCGTCGAGAGAGAGCATATATCTGTCCCTGCTGACCTTCGCCATTATTGAAGCTGCGGCAACGGACGCGCTCAGGGAGTCGCCCTTTACAATAGCCTTTGACGGCACGGGCAGACCGGGCAGGCGGTTGCCGTCCACAAACGCCGCCTGCGGGCACTCGGGCAGAGCCTCGAACGCACGGCGCATGGCGAGAAAAGTCGCATTGAGAATATTCATCTCATCGATTTCCTCAACGCTCGCGCTCGCAACGGTATAGACGGCGTGCTCCTTTATCTCGTCAAAGAGCAGGTCGCGCTTTTTTTCGCTGAGCTTTTTTGAATCGTTCAAGCCCTCGATAATATAATCCTTGGGCAGTATCACGGCGGCGGCAAAGACCGGACCCGCAAGAGGTCCGCGCCCCGCCTCGTCTATTCCGCAGACGCACTCGAAGCCGTGCTCCGCGGCGGTTCTCTCATAGTAATAGCGGTCTGTCTCTTCGGTCATCTCAGCCCTCCAAAAATTCGTCGCTGACGACCTCTCGGAGCAGCGAATTGAGATAATCGAGGCTGAACGACGGCGTTGTCGAGCGCACTCCGTGGCGCGACGCGAGCGCGTCGGTATAGTCCGCGAGATTATACACTCTGACATTCGAGAAGCCCGAGTCATAGTGGGTGACAGTACCCGTGAACTTCGCCTTTGTGACTTCTGTGGTGTTCTTCTGATAGTCCTTAGTGACGGTTATGTGCATCATGCCGCCGAGCATTCTCGGTCCTCTGTCCTGCGCGGAAATAAAGTTGCCGAGCGAATAGATGACGAGCACCTTTCTGCCGTCCGCAGCGGTTATGTATTCAACGGGCTGAATGACATGGGGATGCGTGCCGATGATTATATCCGCGCCCCAGTCGGCGAGCTTCTGCGCGAGCTCATGCTGGCGATCCGTCGGTGTATGGGTATATTCCTCGCCCCAGTGGACGTTTACTATAGTCATATCGCTTATCTCGGACGCCGCCTTGACGCGCTTCTCTATCCTGTCCTCGTCCTCGCCGAGCATGAGTATCGTCTCGCTACCCTCGGGCAGGCTCAGTCCGTTCGTGGGCTCGGTCAGCCCGACATAGGCGAACTTGATATCGTTGACGGTGTTTGTGGGTATGGTCTTGTAGTCCTCCTCGTCGAGATAAGCTCCGCAGAAGACAACATTCTTGCTCTTCCAAAACTTTATGGCATTTCTCAGCCCGCTCTCGCCCTTGTCGAGCGAGTGGTTGTTGGCGATGTTGAACACATCGAAGCCTATCTTCACCATCTCGTCGCCGAGCTCGGTCGGGGAGTTGAAGCAGGGATATGTGCTCGGCACCTTTTCGGGGTCGATTATAGTCTCCTGATTGATTATGCTTATGTCAGCCGCCGCAACGGTTGACGCGACGTTTTTATAGGCATATGTGAAGTCGTAGCCGCCTGTCGCCGAGCGGGCGTGCGCCTGATTGTATATGACGCCGTGAATGAGATTGTCGCCCACGGCGAGGATATTCACGCTGACAGGCTCGCGGGTGTCGGCGGTCGTGCTCTGCGAATCGTTGTTCTGCGCTTCGCCGTCTGTCGGCACTGCCTTTTGGCAGGCGCAGAGCATGAGCAAAGCCGCAAGAAGAGCTGCAATTCTGAGAATGGTCGTCTTTTTCATAGTGTTCGTCTCCTTTTATCAGTCGAGCGTTATTCTGCCTAATTTGCCTGCGCGGTACTCGTCGAGGAGCATGACCGCAGCGCGTTCCGTGTCCGGCTCGCCGCCGCTTATCAGCATCCCGCGCTTTCTCGCGAGCAGCTCAAGGCGTTCAAATTCCTCGCTCTCCGGCGGAAATTCGAGCTTATATCTTTCTTTTATCCTCTCGGGATAGTTCTCGTTCATTATCGTCAGAAACCGCGCCGCGATAAGCTCGATGTCAAGAATAGTGTCCTTGACCGAGCCGATGAATGCGAGACGCAGACCGACCTCCGGATCGTCGAACTTCGGCCAGAGCACGCCGGGCGTATCGAGCAGCTCGATGCCGCTGCCGATGCTGAACCACTGGTTCTGGCGCGTGACTCCGGGTTTGTCTGCAACCTTCGCCTTGTTCTTGCCCGCCATACGGTTGATAAACGAGGATTTGCCGGTGTTGGGTATGCCCACCACCATCAAGCGAAGCGGCTTGCCCGCCATGCCCTTTTGGGCGTTCGCCTCGATTTTATCGCTGAGCACGCGGCGGACTGCCGGCGCGAAGGCGTTTAAGCCCTTGCCCGAGCGGCAGTCAACGGCAATAGCCGTCACGCCCTGCTTGCCGAGCTCGGTTATTCTGCGGCGCGTCGCGCTTTCGTCGGCGAGGTCGCATTTGTTGAGAATAACCATGAGCGGCTTTGAGCCTATAAGCTCAGGCAATTCGGGGTTGCGGCTGCTCACGGGCACGCGTGCGTCAACTATCTCGACCACCGCGTCAACGAGCGGCAGGCTCTCTTTTATCTGTCTGCGCGTCCGAGCCATATGACCCGGAAACCACTGGACATAAAGATCTCCGTTTTCCAAAATTCTTCCTCCTCGGAACCGTATGCGCCCGAACTCGTGCGCCGTATACAAAAGCTCTACTAAATGAGTATATCAAAAAAACCGTGTCTTTACAAGCAAAAAACGCAGCCGAAGCTGCGTCTTAATGCATATTACAGCGCGGACAGGTCATTTGTCCGAATCCGGATTGAAATTATAGTAGACATCCCACTGACCGAGCGGCATAATTCTGCCGACGACCTTGCCCATGATATATTTCTCGTTGATAAATCCGACATCTCTCATGCGGCTGTCCGTCGAATCGTTTCTGTTGTCGCCCATAACGAAGAGGCTGCCCTCGGGCACGGTTACGGGGAACCCGACATTGCCGGCGGTATAGGTCGGCTCGAGAGTATATTTTTCGTCGAGAGCCTTGCCGTCAACATAGACAATACCTTTTTCCGCGTCGATATCCACCGTCTGACCGCCGACCGCGATAACGCGCTTTATCAGCGTCTTGTGCATGGCGTTGGGCTGGGCGACGATAACTATATCACCGTATTCAAACGAGTGCTTGAGCGCACTTATAGCCACGGTATCGCCGTTGTTGAGCGTCGGGTTCATCGACGCGCCGGAGACGACGAGCACGCGGGTCACAAAGGTGAAAACAATGGCAATCACCGCGACCGCCGACACAACAACGGAGACTATGTCATAGATACTGCCGACCGTCTTTGAATTCTTCGGCTTCTTCTTAACGTCAGCCTGCTCTTGCGTATTCATTTGAAGTTCATTATTTTCCTGCATAACTGTCCGCCTTCAAATCTCAAGCCTTGCAGCTCGGTTTTTTATTATTTCTATCTTATTAAACGGATAAAATCTTAAAACGACCTTGCCGAGAACCTTCTCCTCGGCTACAAAGCCGATATCCGTCGAGCGCGAATCAATCGAATCGTTTCTGTTGTCCCCCAGCACAAAAAGAGTGCCCTCCGGAACAGTCACGGGAAAGGTCATATCATAGCTGAGGTTCGTCGGAGTCCTCGTGTAGGACTCATCGAGCACCTGACCGTTGACGCTGACGGTGCCGTTATAGAAATCTATATCAACCGTGTCGCCGCCGACCGCGATGACGCGCTTTATTATCGACTCGTCCTTGCGCGTGGCGTGGGATATTATTATAACATCGCCGCGCTTGTAGCCCGAAAAGCTATGTACGCATGCGACCCTGTCGCCGCCGCTGAAGCTCGGGAGCATCGAGTCACCGATAACTGCGGCGGGTCTGATAACCAGAGAAAAAAGCAGTACAAGTATAACTACTGCGGATTCGAGCGTGGCAACTGCGTCATACAATATGCCCCACAGTCTCTGCTTTTGCTCGGACATCTCCGCTTCGCCGTCCGTCTCCTCCTGCGAGAGCACGGCAGGATATTCAAATTTGAACCAATATTCCTCGACTCTGCGCATCGACCGTAAACCCCGTTTTAAGTGAAAAAGGTGTAACAAATAAATGTTACACCCTCATTCGCACAATTATTTGACCTGGCTCTTGACTCTTGCGGCCTTACCGACTCTGTCTCTGAGGTAATAGAGCTTGCTTCTGCGAACCTTACCGCTTCTTATAAGCTCAACCTTAGCAACGTTGGGTGAATGCACCGGGAAGACTCTCTCGACGCCGACGCCGTAGGAAACTCTGCGCACGGTGAAGGTCTCGGAAACGCCCGAACCCTTGCGGGCAATAACGGTTCCTTCGAAAGCCTGAATTCTTTCTCTCTCGCCCTCGCGGATCTTAACGGAAACCTTTACGGTGTCACCGATCTTTACCTGAGGGATCTCGTCGCCTGTTTTAAGCGAATCCTGTGCAATAATTTTGAGTGCGTCCATTTTATATTCCTCCGTTGATTTTCAGACGTTCGTAACAAATTAGATGAAAGAGGAGCGCCCGCTTTAATGTAGTGCGGTCATACCGCTTCGGCATTAAACCCCGTCATCGAAGTGTGACGGATAACAAATGCTTAGATATTTTAGCACAAAGTGCCGGACAATGCAAGAGTTTTTTGATTTTATTTTTCAACGCGTCCCGATCTGCAATTTAGAGTTTTGTTAATCGGATGACTTGCTGTTCTTATCCCAAGAAAGCACCACCCATAACACGGCAAACGCAATCAATAACACAAAAAACGCAATCGCCATCACAGCTACTACAATTATTTTCGTTTCTTCGTTTACACCGTCATCCTGCGTTTGGGAATCACTGTCTTGCCCGATACGGTCTTTTCCAAAATCCAGAATATCCAAAGCACTGCTCCCTTTTATTTTGGTATTATAGTGTACCGTAGCCGTTGCAAGCTCAAAATTATAACCGTCACTGCTGCTATTCTGTATTTCTATCCGCGCCCAGTCGCTCTCCGACCCCTCATAATATATATCGGTGAGCGCAGTCTCTTCAAACGCGAAAGCCTCAATGAGAGTAACCGTATCCGGTATAGTAACACTTGTGAGCCTTCTGCAATATGAAAAAGCATTTCTGTTTATGGTTTTGACTCCGCTCGGTATAACCGCACTGGTAATGTCAAGTTCGTAGATAAACGGCAAGGATATACAAATTTCGGTCACCGGATATCCCCCAAGTTTTGACGGTATTACCACATCTCCGGTTACAGTATTATCCGCATACCAAATTCTGGCTTCTCCGTCATCGACCGTATATGCATAACCGTCTTCATATTTCGCTTCCGAATCCGAGTAAGATTTCTCCGCAAAAGAGCTTTGCACCAACGCACTCCCGCCGAACATGGCAGAGCCAAACACAATTGCAGCCGCAATCAAAACCGACGCCATCCGTTTCCAATAGTTCGTCATAATTTTGCCCTCCGTTTTTTCATTACCACATCTTCGTGTAATCGAATAATATCACGGCAGGATTCCGTTGTCTATAGGGCTTGGTATAAACTGCCTTTTATTTGGTATTAACCGCATATATCGTCAAAAATCAAACCGTCTGCGACGCTTACAATATTTTCAGACGAATATCCGCCTAATGTTTTTTAAAGTATTGACAAAGCCGATGCATAAGAGTAAAATGACTGTCGAAATTTAATATTTCCTTATTGAGAGCGGCTGAGGGAACAGGCCCTGTGAAGCCCGGCAACCTGATTATTCAAGGTGCTAAATCCTGCGGTGCAGACCGGAAGATAAGGTCGGCGGCGGAGAAATCCGTATCGCCCGAAAGTGCTTAGCGGTTTCGCCGAGCGCTTTTTTATTTGTCAGAAGGAGGACAAAAACATGGCAAACTACTTTTTCACATCCGAATCCGTAACGGGCGGACATCCCGATAAGATCTGCGACCAGATCTCCGACGCAGTCCTTGACGCTATCCTCGCCGAGGACAAGAACGGCAGAGTTGCCTGCGAGTGCTGCTGCACTACCGGCGTTGTCATGATAATGGGCGAGATAACCACGAGCGCGAAGATAGACATCCCCGCGATAGCGCGGCAGGTCATCTGCGACATCGGCTATGACAGCCCCGAAAAGGGCTTCGACGGTCACACCTGCGCTGTGCTTACTACTATAGACAAGCAGTCCCCCGACATCGCCCTCGGCGTTGACCGTCAGGGCGCGGGCGACCAGGGAATGATGTTCGGCTATGCGTGCCGCGAGACTCCGGAGCTTATGCCCCTGCCCATCTCGCTCGCCCACAAGCTCGCCGCCCGGCTGACAAAAGTCCGCACAGACGGCACTCTCCCCTATCTCAGACCCGACGGAAAAACTCAGGTCACGGTCGAATATGCCGAGGACGGCACTCCCGTAAGAATCGACGCTGTTGTCGTATCCTCTCAGCACGCCGCGCATATTGAGACCGAGACGCTCCGCCGCGATATTGAAAAGAATGTTATCCGCGAGGTTATCCCCGCCGACATGATGGACGACAAGACTAAGATATTCATTAACCCCACCGGACGCTTTGTCACCGGCGGTCCTCAGGGCGACAGCGGTCTCACCGGCAGAAAGATAATCGTTGACACCTACGGCGGATATTCACGCCACGGCGGCGGCGCGTTCTCCGGCAAGGATCCGACAAAGGTTGACCGCTCCGCAGCATATGCCGCAAGATACATGGCGAAGAACATCGTCGCCGCAGGTCTTGCGGACAAGTGCGAGGTTGAAATCGCCTACGCCATCGGCGTTGACGAGCCCGTCTCCGTCTTTGTTGACAGCTTCGGCACGGGCGTTATCCCCGATTCCGAGATAGCCGCCGCCGCGAACGAGGTATTTGACCTCCGTCCGGCTTCTATAATCAAGGAGCTTGACCTCCGCCGCCCGATCTATCGCCAGATAGCCGCCCTCGGTCATGTCGGCAGAACCGATGTAGACCTGCCCTGGGAGCACACCGACAAGGTAAATGCCCTCAAGGGCGCCGCAGGCATAAAATAAGATATATTTGAAATATATTTGATTGTATAGCAAACCGTCGCAGGGAATTTCCTTTCGGCGGTTGTTTTTTACTTTGTTTTATCCCCTGCCTCCGTCCTTGCCGTATTTTTCAACACCCTGTTTTACAGCCTCTCCGCAAGCTCGGCGATGTCCGTTATCTCGGCGCTGAGGTCAAGGAGATATTTCGGGTATCTTCGTCGCACTTTTACCGGTTGCTTTTGCTCTACGACATTCAAACCCCTCAGTCTTGGCTTCGCCAAGCCAGCTCCCCTGCAGGGGAGCCAAATAGAAACCACGCAGCATTTTCTTTGAAAGCTGTTTTCAAATTCTCTGTTTTACTTCATAATCAATATTGTCACAGACTTCGTCAAAAGATGTATTAATCTCGTAATTAGAAAAGCGAAGCACCTTTATCCCCTGTTTTTCAAGAAGCTCTGTACGCCTGTCATCATATTTTCTGCCGTCGTCTTCATAATGCTGAGACCCGTCTATCTCAATTGCTATTTTAGCGCAGTTGCAATAAAAGTCCAAAATATAATTGCCGACAACTTTTTGTCGCTGAAATTTTCGCGGATACCCTCTCAAAAAATCATACCATAAATGGTTTTCCTGCGGAGTAGAACGCCTTCGTAGCTCTTTCGCCCGCGGAATCAAATTACCGTTGTATTTTATCATTTTAGCCGTCTCCGTTTCATTGGCTCCCCTGCAGGGGAGCTGGCTTGGCGAAGCCAAGACTGAGGGGTTAGCCCCTCGGTAAAATTTTTAAGCCATGTTTTACAGCCTCTCCGCAAGCTCGGCGATATCGGCTATCTCTCCGCTGAGGTCGAGGAGATATTTTCGCGTGTCTTCGTCGCGCAGGAGATATTCTCCGGCGCGACGCACGGCTCTGTAAAAACGCCTGTCTATTTTCTCCGGGCAATGGAGCAGCGGGCATAGCCCCGCACGCGGGTCGGGCACAGGCACTACAACAAGTTCATTTTCGCGCCCGACCGCGAGCGGAAACAGCGGGAATATCCTGCACGCAAGCGGTCTTTTACGCCTGTCGCAGCTGCCACGGCAGACGATTACAGGCTCGCCGAAGTTGCCCTCGGAATCCTTTATTTCAAAATCCGCGCAGCTTTCGAGCAGCTCTTTTTCGCCGGGGAACAGTCCCATGCCGTCATTGTCCCCGCCCGAGCAGCAGAGTGCCGAGCAGAGCCTTCCGCAGTTAAAGGGCTTGAGCGGAGTTATATTTTCAAGCTCGTCGAGTGCCTTTTGCAGCCCGCTTTTGAAATTATTTTTCATATATCTATCCCTCCGAGCACCTCGCCGACCTTGCCGCAGATAAGCAGCTCGGCTCGCGAATCCGCCGAGGTCGGGCTCATATTTATAACCACAAGATGCTTGCCGCTAAAGTAGTTCACAAGTCCTGCCGCCGGATAGACGACCATGCTCGTCCCCGCGATTATCAGCGTGTCGGCGGAGGCTATCGCGCTGACCGCGCCGCGCACCGTTTCGTCGTCAAGAGCCTCCTCATAGAGCACGACATCGGGCTTTATCACCCCGCCACAGGAGCAGTGCGGCACGCCCTCACTTTTTATCATATAGTTAATATCAAAGCTCCTGCCGCATCGCGTGCAGTAGTTTCTGAGCACACTGCCGTGCAGCTCAAACACGTTTTTACTCCCCGCCGCCTGATGCAGACCGTCTATGTTCTGGGTCACGACAGCCGAGAGTATGCCCTTATTTTCAAGCTCGGCGAGCTTTCTGTGCGCGGCGTTCGGCTTTGCCGAGACGGCATATGAAAGTATTTTGTCGCGATAGAAGCTGTAGAAATCCTCCGTTTTGCGCTCGAAGAATGTGTGGCTGAGCATCTGCTCGGGCGGGTAGTCATATTTCTGATTATACAGCCCGTCAACGCTTCTGAAATCGGGTATCCCGCTCTCCGTTGAAACGCCCGCTCCGCCGAAAAATACGAGCGAACGGGACTGAGATATTATCCGCGAAAGTTCGTTTTTCATATGTATCCCTCCGTTTCTGTAAATATGATTATACCATTTTTCTCACGGAATCAAAATATTTTTTACAGACATCATCGGCAGAACACACGGTATTTTTATAAAGATTCAACAAACTTCGGCTCTTTCGGGATTTTTTTGAGATTTTCTATTTACAAACACTTTTCGGGCTGTTATCATAGGGACAGCAAATCAGTGAGGTCATTATTATGAAGCTTTCAGCGAAACTGACAGCTAAATACTTTCCCTATTTTAGCTTTACCTACTTTTACGGTAAGGCTTATTTGCGTTTGACCGCAGACAGGGAAATGACAGCACCGAGCCGCGCTTGAGGCACACAAAACTCGGTAATCTCCCCCGCAGTTGAACGCTGCGGGGGTTTTTTATTTTACAAATTTTCACCGGAGGGAAAACAATGGTAGTTATTCTTAGAGAGAATTACAATGAGGATCAGCGCAACAATCTTGTCAACTGGCTTGAAAGTCTCGGCATCACGGTTCACAGCAGCCTCGGCGAGCACAACACCGTGCTCGGGCTCGTCGGCGACACATCTGGCATAGACATCGACCTTATCAAGGCTCTCGATATCGTCGAGGATGTCAAGAGGATCCAGGAGCCGTACAAAAACGCAAACAGAAAGTTCCACCCGGAGGACACCGTAGTCGTCATCGACGAGGAAAAGGATATCAAGATAGGCGGCGGCAACTTCCAGATTATCGCGGGCCCCTGCTCCGTTGAATCCGAGGAGCAGGTCTGCGGCATCGCGCAGGCGGTTCAGAAGTCCGGCGCAACGCTGCTTCGCGGCGGCGCGTTCAAGCCCCGCACCTCGCCCTATGCCTTCCAGGGACTTCGCGCAGAGGGTCTCAAGCTCCTGCTCGAGGCGAAGAAGCTGACCGGTATGCCGATAGTGACCGAAATTATGGATCTTTCTCAGCTGCCGCTGTTCGACGATGTTGATGTCATTCAGGTCGGCGCACGCAATATGCAGAACTTTGAGCTTTTAAAGCACCTCGGTCACACCGACAAGCCCATTCTTCTCAAGCGCGGACTTGCGAACACTTTACAGGAGCTGCTCATGAGTGCCGAATATATTATGGCGGGCGGCAACATGAATGTTATCCTCTGCGAGCGCGGAATCAGAACCTTCGAGACTTACACCAGAAACACCCTCGATATTTCAGCCGTTCCCGCTATCAAAGCACTCTCGCATCTGCCGATAATCATCGACCCCAGCCACGCGACCGGCATTTCAAAGCTTGTAAAGCCCATGGCCTTTGCAGCCACCGCCGCCGGAGCTGACGGACTTATTATTGAAGTCCACAACGACCCCGAGCACGCGCTCTGCGACGGACCGCAGTCGCTGACCCCCGAGGCGTTCGACGATGTGGTCAAGGGTGTCAACAGCATCCGCCCGTTCGCATACAAAATGTAAGGTTGCCAACAGTCTGTCGAAAGGATATAATAACTATGAAAACAGCAGTTATCGGTCTCGGACTCATAGGCGGGTCAATGGCAAAAGCGTTCAAGGACAACACCGACTGCGAGGTCTACGGTCTTGACATAAACGGGAGCGTCATGCTCAAGGCGAAGCTCGTCGGCGCGATAGACGGCGAGCTGACGGACGATATACTCGCGCAGTGCGACAGAGTTATAATCGCGCTCTATCCCGAATCAACGGTCGAATTTCTTCAGAGCAAGGCGGATATAATCAAAAAAGGTGCAGTCGTTATAGACTGCTCAGGTGTAAAGCGATATGTCTTTACACCCGCTCACGAGCTTGCAAAGGCACGCGGCTTTGAATTCATCGGCGGACACCCGATGGCAGGCGTCGAAAGATGGGGCTTCGACAGCTCGTTCGGTATGCTGTTCAACAACGCTTCGATGATCCTGACCCCCGACGGCGGTACGGACATCGCACTGCTGCACGAGATAAAGCAGATGTTCCTCTCGATAGGCTTCGGCAGCATCACCGTTGTCTCCCCAGAACAGCACGACAGAATCATCGCCTACACCTCTCAGCTCGCGCATGTCGTTGCAAGCGCATACATAAAGAGCCCGACGGCACTCGAACACACGGGCATGAGCGCGGGCAGCTACAGGGACATGACACGCGTCGCGTCGCTCAACTCAAAAATGTGGAGCGAGCTGTTCCTCGAAAACGGCGACAATCTTTTGAACGAAATAGATAATATTATAAACAATCTCACCGAATACCGCAACGCGATAGCGTCAGACGACAGGGCGAAGCTTGAAGCCCTGCTCGAGGACGGCACAAAGAGGAAAGCCGTCTGCGGATAAAAACAGGAGTGAAACATATGCAGACCGTAAAAGTCAGGGCATCGACCGAATACGATGTGCTCATTGAGCGCAGGATATTAAAAAGAGCCGGAGAGCTTATAAAGGAATACACGGGCACCGGCAGAGCTTTGCTGATAACCGACCGCACGGTGGACGGGCTATATTCAAAAGCCGCGCTTGAGTCGCTGAAAAGCGCGGGGATAAGCTGCGAGAAATTCGTCTTTGAGGACGGCGAGGAGCATAAAAACCTCAAAACAGTCGGCGACATTCTCTCCTGCGCGGCACTTTTCGGTCTCAACCGGAGCGATATATTCATAGCTCTCGGAGGCGGAATAGTCGGCGATGTGGCGGGCTTTGCGGCGAGCGCGTATCTGCGCGGAGTCAGGTTCGTGCAGGTTCCGACGACGCTCTTGGCGGCAGTCGATTCCTCGGTAGGCGGCAAGACGGGAGTCAATCTCCCGGAGGGCAAGAACCTCGCCGGAGCATTTCATCAGCCGTCGCTCGTTTTGTGCGACCCCGATTGCTTCGACACGCTCAGCGACCCGCTCTTTGCCGACGGCGCGGCGGAGAGCATCAAGTACGGCATAATCTCAGACGAAAGTCTTTTTGAAATCTTCGAGTCCGGCGATGTAAAGGGCAATATAGAAAGCATCGTGCGCCGCTGCGTTGAGATAAAGAGCGACATAGTCTCGCGAGATGAGTTTGACACGGGCGAACGGCAGAAGCTCAATCTCGGTCACACGCTCGGTCACGCGATAGAGCGTTGCAGCGATTTTGCCGTTTCACACGGTCACGCGGTGGCGATAGGCACTGTCCGCGCCTGCCTCGCGGCGCAGAAGCTCGGCGTGTGCAAAGAGGACATATCGGAGCGCGTGAAAAAAGTTATGGCGCGAAACGGACTGCCTGTCTCAACCGACATTCCCGTTCACGAGCTCGCAAAAGTTATGCGCCGCGACAAGAAATGCAGCTCTGCGGGAATAAATCTCATTCTGCCGACGAAAATCGGTGAGTGCATCCTATATAAGACAAGTCCGGAAGCGCTCGAAAGCATATATTCTCTTTGACGGAGGGCACGATGGATATCAGGATAACACCGGACAGGCTGCGGGGTTCACTCGAAGCTCCGCCGTCAAAGTCGCACGCGCACAGACTGATGACGGCAGCAGCACTCGCGGGCGGCAAAAACTCCGAATCGCTCTGCACCTCAGAGGACACTCGCGCAACCTTCCGCTGTCTCAATGAGCTGCACGACGGCGGCATTCTCGACTGCGGAGAGAGCGGAACGACTCTGCGCTTCCTGCTCCCCGTCGCTTCGGCACTCGGAATAAATGCGGAATTCATCGGTCACGGCAGACTGCCGGAGCGTCCGATGTCGGCGCTCACCGATGCGCTGAGAAAAAACGGCGCGGTGATTTCTGCTGATAAGCTGCCGATAAAAGTCTCGGGACGGCTCCGCTCCGGCGTATTTAAGGTTCCCGGCAACATAAGCTCGCAGTTCATATCGGGTCTGCTTTTCGCCCTGCCGCTGCTTGACGGCGACAGCGAAATAGTAATAGAGGGCAGGTGCGAATCGGTCGGATATATCAACATGACGCTCGATACGCTCAGAAGCTTTTCTGTTAATGCAGAAGAAACCGCGAACGGATACAAAATAAAAGGCTCTCAGAAATATGTCGCGCCCGATTCCCCGCAAATTCAGGGCGACTGGTCGAACGCCGCGTTCTTTTTGTGCGCAGGTGCACTCGGCGGAGAGACGGGGGTTGCGGGACTGTCGCTCGACAGCCGACAGAGCGACAGTGCGGTTGTGAATATATTGAAAGACTTCGGCGCGGATGTAAAATGCGGCGACATAATTTCGGTTCGCGGGAATCGACTTTACGGCATTAAAATAGATATTTCACAGTGCCCCGACCTTTTTCCGACCCTCGCGGCAACCGCCTGCGCGGCTTCGGGCGATACGGTGTTCACAAACGCCGCACGGCTCAGAATAAAAGAGAGCGACCGCATCGAGGCGGTCGAAAGGATGATAAATTCACTCGGCGGTTCGGCCGAAAGCACGGAGGATTCCCTGACCGTCCACGGCACAGGCACTCTCCCGGGCGGCGAGGTCGATTCGTTCAACGATCACCGAATCGTCATGGCGACGGCAGTCGCGGCGTGCATATGCGAAAAGCCCGTTATTATACATGGTGCGCAGGCGGTGAACAAATCATACCCGAACTTCTTTGAAGACTACAGAAAGCTGGGAGGCAAAGCGGATGTCATCTGAAAACGGACGGAACATAAAGCTCACGGTGTTCGGCGAGTCACATGCGAGCGCAGTCGGAGTTGTTATTGAGGGACTGCCCGCAGGCGAAGCGATAGACGAGGAGCAAATAATGCAGTTCATGCGCCGCAGAATGGGCGGCAAGGCATGGAGCACTCCGCGAAAAGAGGAGGACAGACCCGAATTTCTGTGCGGTCTGCTCGGCGGCAAGACTACGGGCGCGGCGCTCTGCGCGATAATAAGAAACGGCAACACCCGCCCTGCGGACTACGAAAATATGAAAAATATCCCGCGTCCGTCCCATGCGGATTACCCCGCATTCGTCAAATACGGCGGCGCGAACGACCGAAGCGGCGGCGGGCAGTTTTCCGGCAGGCTGACGGCTCCCCTGTGCGTCGCGGGCGCGATAAGCGAGCAGATACTCGCGAGAAAAGGCATAAAGGTTGCCGCGCATCTCTCGCGTGCGGCAGGCATTGACGATGTGCCGTTTGACCCATGCGATCCGGACGGCGGAATTTTTGACAAGCTCAAAGCAAAGCTCTTCCCCACCATTGACGACAGGGCGGGCGAGGAGATGGTGAAGAAAATAATCGAGGCAAAGGAGTCGCTCGACTCCGTCGGCGGAATAGTCGAATGTGCCGTGACGGGACTCGGCGCGGGACTCGGCGACCCGATATTCGGCTCGGTCGAGAGCAGGATAGCTTCAATGATATTCGGCATCGGCGGAGTGCGCGGAATCGAGTTCGGCGCGGGCTTTTCTGCGGCGGACATGAACGGAAGCGTCCACAACGACCCCTACTGCCTCATTGACGGCGAGATAAAAACGGTCACGAACAACCACGGCGGCATCATCGGCGGACTCACGAGCGGAATGCCGATAATATTCCGAGCGGCGTTCAAGCCGACCCCGTCGATAGGTCTGCCGCAGAGAAGCGTCGATCTCGACTCGCTTGAGGAGACGCGCCTTGAAATCAGAGGCAGGCACGACCCGTGCATCGCGGTGCGCGCAGTCCCCTGCGTCGAAGCGGCGGCGGCAGTGACCGTTCTTGACACAGTGCTCGGCAAATAAATTCATACGGAGATGGTAAAAATGGAACTTTCAGACTACAGAAAAGAACTTGATTCAATAGACGCTCAGCTGCTTGAGCTTTTCAAGCAGAGAATGAACACCGTGCGCGGCGTTGCGGAATATAAAAAAGAAAACAGGCTGCCCGTCCTCCAGCAGGGCAGAGAGCGCGAGATTCTTGCCGCCGCAGCGGCGGGAGCGGGCGAAGAGCTTGAGGACTACGCCCGCACATTTTTCGCGACCCTCATGGATGTCAGCCGCTCTTATCAGGAGAGCCTGACGGCAAAGGGCGGCGTTATCTCGGAGACAATAACCGACGCTCTCAAAAACACTCCGCCGATATTCCCCAAGCACGGCACAGTCGCCTGTCAGGGCGTTGAGGGCGCATATTCTCAGCTCGCCTGCGACAAGCTCTTTACTGCTCCGTCCATCTCATATTTCAAAAATTTCGAGGGCGTGTTCGCCGCCGTTGAACAGGGTCTGTGTGAATACGGCATTCTCCCGATTGAAAACAGCACCTATGGCACGGTAAACGAGGTCTACGACCTGATGAAAAATTACCGTTTCCATATTGTAAGAAGCATCAAGCTTAAGGTTGACCACTCATTACTCGTCCTGCCCGGCACCGAGCTTAAGGATGTCAAGGAGATATTCTCCCACGAGCAGGCAATAGGTCAGTGCTCGGAGTTTCTCAAGGCGCATCCCGACATAAAGGTCACGGTGTGCGACAATACTGCCGCTGCGGCAAAGATGCTCCACGAGAGCGGCAGGCACGATGCCGCGTCCATTTCGTCGGCGGGCTGCGCGAATCTCTACGGACTCAAAAAGCTCGACACCCGCGTTCAGAACACGGACGGCAACTTCACCCGCTTCATCTGCATCTCGAAGAAAGCTATGATTTTCCCCGGCGCGGACAGAATAAGCCTTATGCTCTCCCTGCCGCACAGACCCGGCTCGCTCTATTCGCTCATCTCGAAGTTCTCTGTGCTCGGACTCAACCTCACAAAGCTTGAGAGCCGTCCGATTGCCGGCAGCGACTTTGAATTTATGTTCTATTTCGACATTGAGGCGTCCGTATATTCCCCCGCAGTGCTCTCCCTGCTCGACGAGCTTTCGGACAGTCCGGAGCTGTTCGTGTTTCTCGGCAGCTATTCGGAGGTCTGACATGAGGTGCGCACTCATCGGCGAAAGGCTCGGTCACAGCTACTCAAAGCTCATTCATGAGGCGTTTGGGCTTTATTCATATGAGCTTGTAAGCCTGCCGAAAAACAGGGTCGGCGAGTTCATGGAGAATGAAGCGTTTGACGCGTTCAACGTGACTATTCCGTATAAGCGCACGGTCATGCCGTATTGCTCATACATCAGTCCGGAGGCTAAAAAAATAGGCAGCGTCAACACCGTTGTCAGAACGCCCGACGGGCTTCACGGATTCAACACCGACTATTTCGGCTTTGAATCCATGGCGGAGCGTGCGGAAATAAACTTCACCGGCAAAAAGGTCGTCATTCTCGGCAGCGGCGGCACCTCGCTGACCGCGAGAGCCGTGGCGTCGGACGGCGGCGCGGAGAGAATAACCGTAGTCTCCCGCTCCGGCGAATACAACTACGACAATCTCGAAAAGCTCGCTGACTGCGAAATTCTGATAAACACGACACCTGTCGGAATGTATCCGAACAACGGCAACTCGGCGGCAAGTCTCGATATTTTCCCGCACTGTGAGGCGGTGCTCGACGTGATATACAATCCGCTGCGCACTCAGCTTATCATGCAGGCGCTCGAACGCGGGATAAAATGCTCGGGCGGGCTCTATATGCTCGTCGCGCAGGCGGCACAGAGCGCAAAATATTTCTGCTCCGCCGAGATAGGCAAAGAGGAAATCGAGCGGGTATTCCGTTCGCTCGCGCTCTCCGTTCAGAATATCGTCCTCATCGGTATGCCCGGCTGCGGCAAGACGACCGTCGCAGAGGAGCTCTCAACGCTCACCGGACGAAGGGCGGTTGACACGGATTCGCTCGTCGAAGAATCGGCGGGAATTAGCGTGCCGGAAATATTCTCGCAATACGGCGAGAAACGCTTCAGAGAGCTTGAAGCGCAGGCTGTCCGCAGCGCGGCAAAGGAAAAAGGGCTGATAATTGCGACTGGCGGCGGCGCAATACTTGACCCCGAGAATGTCCGCGCTCTCAAGGGCAACGGGCGCATATATTATCTTAGGAGAGACCTCGGTCTGCTCTCACTCGACGGCAGACCGCTCTCGAAGAGCCGCGAAACGCTTGACAAAATGTTCGTAACACGCGACCCGATATATTCAAATTGCGCGGACGCGGCAATCAACAATGATTTATCCCCTGTGTTGACCGCACAGCGGATAAAGGACGAGCTCGGCTCGTCCGATATATAGGAGACAGGTTTGGCAAAAGGGAGCGGAAAATCCGCTCCCTTTTGTCGTGAAAATTCCCCGATCAGTGCCATGTGACCGGGGAAAAATTATTTATTCAACTGCGCTCTGAAGCTTTTCATCATATCCCCGACGCCTGCGGCGAATGCGGATGCCGTATGCGCGCCGATGGAAAACATCTCCTGATAATGGGCGTAATCTTTGAAGAACAGCTTTTCCGCAAGCTTGCCGTAGCCCACGAAGAACATACAAAAGTCGTTGTCCGGAATAATATAACCGAGCGCGTCGTTCGCGAGCCCGAAAACCGCCGTATCGCCGCCGACTATATCGCAAAGGCTTTTAAAGCTGCTCGCTCTGCCCGTGATACTGTTTTCCGCGAGCATATCGCCCGTTCCGCTGACAAGTCCCGGCGTTATCTCCCCGGGCACGAGTATTGCCCTGAACTCACCGCCGAGCTCAAGATATCCCGTCTCCGTTTCAAGCTCATATATCCCCTTTGCGGGTCTTGCCATGTCGAAGCACGCAAAGCCGAGCTTGCCGATCATCTTTTCAAGCGGATTATCGACTCTGAGGGCAATTTTTCTGTGTATCGAAATAAATCTCGGCTCAAGCTCACGCTCCTCGACGGACCCCTTGCCTATTCTTTCGACTGCGCTTTTATACGCTTCGCCGCTGTCCCTCGGCGAGAGCAAAGGGCTTTGCTCTATTTCTTCGCGCTCCTTTGTCATCGCGAGGACGAGCTTTCCGAGATCGCGCCCGAGAGCCTCTGTCTGGCGTGTAAAGTTTTCCTCCTTTACTCCGCCCGCTCCCCTGTTCGGGTATATTCCGTTGACCGCGCCGTTGATAAAGATGAAGTTTTCGTCCGCCGAGTTTATCATACGCTCCATATAGAACGGGAAATCGGCGGAGAGCTTGTCGCCGCGATTTTTCTTTATCCTCAGCCCGTTTGCGTATGGGTGCGCACCGAAGTTTATCAAAACCGTCGGGCGGCTCGCGCCGTTATCGGGCACAAAGCGCAGACGGTTGAGGCGCGGCGAATATTCGCACGGCGGACGCTTTGCAAAGAGGAAGTCCTTTACACCGTACTCGCTCAGGGTCATGTCGTCATACGGCTTTTTTGACGAATATTCTTCGAGCTTTTCGACGCTGTTTTCGCCTATCTGCGCCAAAAACAGCCGACCGGACTCCATATTACCAACCGCCTCGGCGACAGCTTTTTTCGTATTTTCAACTATACAGTCAATAAAATCGCCGTCAACACTCGGCAAGGGCTGCGAGTTTGTCATCAGCTTCGATATGTTTTCAAAAAACTTCTTTCCCGTAACGCTCCAAATGCCCATGGTGTCTATCGAGCTGTGGACATGGGTCGAAAAAATGTTGATATAACCGATGTTGTTCGTGCGGCAGAACGAGTCAAGCTCTCTGCGTATGCGGTGAACGACTGCATTCGTGAGTCCGATGCAGTCAACGGCGCAGAACACCTCAGCCGCTCTTTTTTCGCCGTCGCTCAGGGCTATCGCCCGCACCTTTATGTCGTCAAGCACCCCGCGAACCCTGCGCGGCGGAACAGACAGGTTGCCGCCGATATAATATTTTTTTGTGCCGATGTCCTGAGGCGTTATGCTCCGCTCGGAAAAGCCGAGATACCAGCTTTCGCCGGCAGTTTCAGCCGCACGCACCGCCTCGCCCGCGTCTTTTTGCGGTTTTTCCGTTTTAAATTCGGGCGGTTCGGGCAAAAGTCTGTCAAGTCCGTTCAAAAAAGCCGTCATCCTCTGCTGCGCTCTGAACGCACGAGCCGCGCCTTTTTTGAATTTTTCGTCAAAGATATACATTCATCTCACCTCGCAAATAAGTAAAGTAGCTTGGATTTACATCATAAATGATTCGACGCGCTGATTTTTGTCATTGTCCGTGCCGTATGCGGCATATTATTTCCGTGTCTGCTTCTCTTCCATCTCTATAATACAATGTTTGAAGGAATATCGCAACCCCTTGTGGTCATTCACGGTTCGTACAAATTTTCTTTACTTTGATTTAATGAATTTTTACAATTCAGTACACAATCGGATGTTATCATATAGGCGTAGTGAGAGGGAAGAAAAGCCTGACGGCTACCAACTACGAAAGGACATCAGCAGAATGAAAAGCAAAAACTGCGTTCTTGTCTGTGTAACTCCGCAGAGTAAATGCGAGCAGCTGATCCGTTCCGGATCGCTCATAGCGCAGCAATACGGAGTACCGCTCGAGGTTCTCAGCGTGTTCCACGAGAGAGAGGGCGTCAGCCCCGACCCGACAGTGCTCGAAGGACTGTACGAATGTGCAAAAAACGAAAATGCGCAGATGAGCGTATATTTCAACGACAGTCCGGCTATCCTCGCCGCAGTCATCGCCAAGAAGAAGGGCGCGATTGATATCGTCACCGGATTTCCGAGAGAGAGGAGCACACATTTCGTCTCCGCACTGCACACCCTTGTGCCGGATATCCAGATAAGCATGGTCGATGTTGACGACAACGGCAAAATCTATCGCATGATCCCTCAGGGAGCCCAGCCGCACTATGAAATGGTCGGCGCTCAGGGCGTATAACCAAGACAACCACAAACTTTTCCGGTTTTTTCATTGTTATTCTCCAAAAGCCAAGACAGCGAACAGAGCAATCTGTCCGCTGTCTTGGCTTTTTATCTGAAGAACCCATGTAAAGCCAACAAGCTTTACACCTCATTTACTGCTTCAACGCCCCTGTCGGCGGTTTTGCACAGGTGGACGCTCTTGACGAGCCCGCTGTTTTCAAGCTCTGCGCGGCATTTTTCGGCGTCACTCTCCGCCTCGAACAGACCGAAAACGGTAGGTCCGCTTCCGCTCATCTGCGCGAGCGGACTGCCGTAGCGGCGCATAACACTCTTTATCCTCACGCGCTCCGGCACTTCTATCGTCTGCTCAAAGACATTGCCCGCATGGCGGCAGATGCCCTTAAAATCGGCGTTCGCCGCAGCGTCGAGCATACCGACCTTGTTCGGATGATATATGAAGCTCGCGGAATCAAAGTCGCCGTAGGCGCGTGCAGTCGAGACTCCCGTTGCGGGCTTTGCGAGCACGACGAAGCAGCTTTTGAGCGGCGGAAGAGGTGAAAGTATGCCGCCCGTGTGCTGAGAGAGCATGGTGCCGCCCGCGACGCAGAAGGGCACATCGCTGCCCACCTTCAGCCCGATATTGCAGAGCCTCTGCGTGCCCATATCCGTCCCGAAAAGTCTGTCGAGTCCGACAATAACTCCCGCGCCGTCCGCGCTCCCACCGGCAAGACCCGCCTCAAACGGAATGTTTTTTTCGATGTGTATGTCAACTCCCCTACCGCTGAGCTCCGCCTCTTCGAGAAAAGCCTGCGCCGCACGGTAGGCTATATTTTTGTCGTCGGTCGGCAGGGCGGACTCGGAGCAGGTCAGGCGAATAATCCCCTCGCCGTTCTCCTGCACCGTCACGGTGTCCGCAAGCGAGACCGACTGCATGACCATGAACAGCGAATGATAGCCGTTGGGCAGCTTTGCCAGAATGTCGAGAAAGAGATTTATTTTTGCATTTGCCCTGAGTTTTATCTTCATGACTGCACCTCTCTTTTCACTCTATCGGAATTTGCACGGGCTGGCGGTTCTGGAAAAGCGTCACGCAGTCGAAGCCGCTGCGCTGCGCTATCTCCATGCCGATATCGACTCCCGCGCCGATATCCTTTGCATAGTGAGCGTCCGAGCCGACGGTCACGAACTCACCGCCGAGCTGTTTAAAGCGCCGGACAGCATCCTCCTCCGGCATCGTCCTGCCGAACCTCTGTCTGAGTCCCGAGGTATTTATTTCAAGCGCCTTTCCGTTTTTGACGAGCAGAGAAAGAATCTCATCGACCTTATCGGAAAACTTCGACATATCAACGGGTATTCCGTGCTCGCCGACGATATATCTGAGCGGATATGTCATATGCGCCAGAGTGTCGAACTTTGCCCAGTGCGCAAGCCTTATAAGCTCGTCAAAATATCTGTTGAGCAGGTTAGTTATATCCCACTGGGAATAATCAAGATACATAAAATCCTGCTCGTTTCGGAAATTATGAACCGAGCCTATGACCATATCATAGGGCAGATTCGCGAGTATTTCCTCCGAGGTCGCGACATCGTACATCGGCTGACCGAGCTCCACGCCCGCGCAGACGAGCAGCTTTCCGCGAAACGCCGAGCGAGCCTTTGTGACATCGATAAACGACTGGAGCGCCGCACGGTCATAGTGATCCCGTCTGTAGAAATCCGCCTCGACATGATCCGTGAAGGCTATCGCCCGAAGACCCGCCATGTCGGCGCATTCGCACATATACATCGCCGAATGATGCCCGTCGGGTGAGTTGTCGGTATGAACATGAGTGTCGATAATTCTCTGCGGCATCGCTCTTCCTCCATGATACTGACGTTAAATTATACAATATAATAACATATTTTTACGCCCGATAACAGTATAAAACACAAAAAAGTTCAAATTGTTCAACCGCTATTGAGGATGGGCATAAAATATGATAGAATATCTTAATATCTGATGTATGTAAGTAATTCCGATAAGCGCACAGGAAAGGACGAAGAAAAATGAGAGCTGTTATGACTGTTACGGGCAAAGACATAATCGGCATCCTCGCCGAGGTGTCCGGAAAATGCTCGGCACTCAATGTAAATATAACCGAAGTGACTCAGAGCGTTTTGCAGGATCTTTTCTGCATGATAATGCTCGTTGACACGGAGAAATGCTCCGTGCCGCTGTCCGAATTTTCCGATATAATGAGCCGCCTCGGTCATGAGCACGGGCTCGATATCCACGTTATGCACGAGGATGTGTTCAACTCGATGTATCACATCTGATCTACGCACCTGAGAGGATTCTTAACCATGATAAACACCAGAGACATTCTCGAAACGATACATATGATCGAGGATGAAAATTTAGATATACGCACAATAACCATGGGCATCTCCCTGCTCGACTGCTGCTCGCAGGATATTGATGACTCCTGCGGCAGGGTCTACGACAAGATAGTTCGCAAGGCGGAAAATCTTGTAAGAGTCGGCTGTGAGATAGAGAAGGAATACGGCGTGCCGATAATCAACAAGCGCGTCGCAGTCACCCCCATCGCCATGCTCGCCGCCGCATCGGGCGGCGATCCGGTGAAATATGCTCTCACGCTCGAAAAGGCGGCGCAGGCTGTCGGAGTCAACTTCATCGGCGGATATTCCGCTCTCGTTCAAAAGGGCTTTGCACCCGGAGACGAAGTGCTTATAAACAGCATACCGGAGGCACTTGCGAGAACCGAGCATGTCTGCTCGAGCATAAATATCGGCTCGACAAAGGCGGGCATAAACATGGACGCGGTCGCGCTCATGGGCAAGATTATCCGAAAGACCGCCGAGCTCACCGCAGACAACAACTGCATCGGCGCGGCGAAGCTCGTTGTGTTCTGCAATGCGCCCGAGGATAATCCGTTCATGGCGGGCGCATTCCACGGCGCGGGCGAGCCGGAGAGCGTAATAAATGTCGGCGTATCGGGTCCCGGCGTTGTCCGCTGTGCCCTCAAGAAAATTCCGAACGGCAACCTCACCGATGTTGCCGACACAATAAAAAAGACCGCGTTCAAGATAACCCGCCTCGGTCAGCTCATTGCGAGCGAGGCTTCGCGCAGACTCGGCGTGCCGTTCGGCATAGTCGATCTCTCCCTCGCGCCCACGCCCGCAGTCGGCGACTCTGTGGCGCACATACTTGAGGAGATAGGTCTTGAACAGTGCGGAGCACACGGCACGACCGCAGCACTCGCGCTTCTCAACGACGCAGTTAAAAAAGGCGGCACGATGGCATCGTCGCATGTCGGCGGTCTCTCCGGCGCGTTCATCCCCGTCACGGAGGACGCAGGAATGATAGACGCCGCCCGTGCGGGCACACTGAGGATAGAGAAGCTCGAAGCGATGACGGCTGTCTGCTCCGTCGGGCTTGATATGATAGTCGTCCCCGGCGACACTACGGCAGAGGTGCTCTCTGCTGTTATCGCGGACGAGGCGGCTATCGGTATGGTCAACTCCAAGACGACTGCGGTCAGGCTCATCCCCGCCATCGGCAAGAATGCAGGCGAGGAGCTGAACTTCGGCGGGCTGCTCGGCTCGGGTCCGATAATGCCGCTCAACACCGCCTCTCCCGAAAAAATGATCTCACGCGGCGGGCGCATACCCGCTCCGCTCCAGAGCCTCAAAAACTGATTAAAAAGGAAGTTTTTCAATGAAGGTACTCGTCACCGGCGCCAACGGGCAGCTCGGCTACGATGTTATAAAGCGCCTGAAAGCCCTCGGGGACGAGCCCGTCGGCGCGGACAGGGAGGAATTTGATATCACCGACGGCAGGGCAACGGAGGATTTTATCACCGCTCTGCGCCCCGACGCCGTCGTTCACTGCGCCGCCTATACTGCGGTTGACAAGGCAGAAGACGACCGCGACACCTGCCGCAGGGTAAACGTCGACGGCACCGGAAATATTGCCCTCGCCTGCGAAAAAATCGGCGCAAAGCTCGTCTATATAAGCTCCGACTATGTTTTCGGCGGCAGCGGCACTCAGCCGCTTGAAATCAATGCGCCGAAAGACCCGCAGAATGTCTACGGGATAACGAAGCTCGGCGGCGAGGAAGAGGCAAAAAAATGCAAAAAGCACTTCATCGTGCGCACCTCGTGGGTGTTCGGAACAAACGGCGGCAACTTCGTAAAGACCATGCTCCGGCTTGCGGACTCGCACGAGAAGCTGACCGTCGTTGACGATCAGACCGGCTCGCCGACCTATACCCCCGACCTCGCAAGGCTCATATGCGACATGATAAAGACCGAAAAATACGGCACATATCACGCCTCGAACGAGGGTTACTGCACATGGGCAGAGTTCGCAAAGGAGATAATGCGTCAGGCGGGAAAAAAGGCAGAGATAGTCCCCTGCACCACTTCCGAGTATCCCGCAAGGGCAAAGCGTCCCGAGAACTCGCGGCTTTCCAAGAAATGTCTCGACGACGCGGGCTTCGACCGCCTGCCGCCGTGGCAGGATGCTCTTGCAAGATTTCTCAAAGAGCTTGATTTAATATAATATTTTTAGTATAATGAATAGATGGACAACCGTTTTGGCTTCTTATTTTTTGAAGGGAGGACTTTACTTGATAAGACTTGAAAATCATCTCGGCGTTATCGAGATATCTCAGCCCTATTTCGCATCCCTCATCGGCAATGCCGCCTCCTCTTGCTTCGGAGTTGCGGGCATGGCCAACAGCAATATGCGCCAGGGTCTGCGCGCCGTTATCAACAAGAACGGTCACTTTGCCGACCAGGGCATATCCGTGCGCAAGGACGGCGAGGGTCTTATTGTTGACCTGCACATCATCGTGTCCTACGGAGTCAACATATCCGCAATATGCCAGAGTATCGTCAACAAGGTCAGATACACGGTCGAAGAGGCTACGGGACTTGAGGTTCACGCGGTCAATGTCTACGTTGACGGAATGAAGAACGAATAAAACCGATTTACGGTCGCCTGTAACGGCGGCTGTCCGGGGAGGAAAATAAATAAATGACAATCACAGGAGCACTTCTGCGCAACGCTGTTATATATGCGGCGCAAATGATTACTTCTCACCGCCAGGAGATAGACGCGCTCAACGTCTTTCCCGTGCCTGACGGCGATACCGGCACAAATATGTCCATGACCATAAACAACGCCGCACGCGAGGTTCGGGTCAAGGACGACAGCGAGAGCGTTTCGGCTGTTGCAAGCTGTGTGGCCTCAGGTCTGCTGCGCGGCGCGAGAGGCAACTCCGGCGTTATCCTCTCGCTCGTATTCCGCGGAATTTCCAAGGGGCTCAAGGGTCTTGACGAGGCTGACGGTGCAGCGATAGCCTCCGCACTCGAGCGCGGCAGCTCCTCGGCATACAAGGCCGTCATGAAGCCCACAGAGGGCACTATTCTCACCGTTATCCGCACGGCGTCCGAATACGCCCGCAAGGCGGTGGATGACGGTGAAACCGATGCACTCAAGGTGTTCGACATCGGTCTTGAGGGCGCCAAGGTCGCCCTCGCAGATACGCCGAACATCCTCCCCGTGCTCAAAAAAGCCGGCGTTGTCGATGCGGGCGGCAGCGGACTTGTCTGTATTTTCACCGCAATGTCCGATGTGTTCCACGGCAAAGAGGTGGATCTCGATGCCGACGGGGCTGAAGATGCAAAGAGTGAAAAGAAAGCAGATGAGCACCCCGCCGACAACCGTTACACCTATTGCGCGGAATTCATCTCCCGCCGCGACAGCGACAGGGATATCCGCGAGCTGCGAGCATATCTCGAGGCTATCGGAGAGTGCGTCTCGGTCACGGACGACGGGAAGAATATAACCGTCCATGTCCACACAAACGCTCCCGGAAAGGCGATACAAAAGGGTATTGAATTCGGTCAGCTTACCGACATAAAAGTTGAAAATATGCGCAAAGAGCACCAAAACGCCCCGTGGGGCGCAGCTCCCGAAAATCAGCCGGCACCGATGAAGGCGGTTGAGCCGACAAAGCCGTTCGGCTATGTTGCGGTTGCGTCCGGCGAGGGTCTGTGCGAGCTGTTTTCAGAGCTCGGCGCGGATCAGATAGTCAGCGGCGGACAGACGATGAACCCGAGCACCGACGATCTGCTCAAGGCGGTTCTCGCGACCCCCGCAGAGCATGTCTATATTCTCCCCAACAATAAAAATATCATTATGGCGGCGGAGCAGGTCGATCCCCTGACCGACCGCGATGTGCGCGTGCTGCACACAAAGACCATTCCGCAGGGCATAGCCGCTCTTCTGAATGTTGACGACACGCTCTCCGCAGAGGAGAATCATCTCACGATGATGAAGGCCGCAGAGAAGGTTTCAACCGGTCTTGTCACCTTTGCCGCACGCGACAGCTCGATAGAGGGTCAGTCCGTCAAAGAGGGTCAGATCCTCGGCATGGAAAACGGCAAAATAACCACCGTTGAGTCGAATGTCATTCAGGCGGCATACAGGATAACGAAGCACCTGTTCCGACGCGGGACTTCCTCGCTTGTCACGCTTATCTACGGCAACGGCACTACCGAGGAGGAAGCCGAGGAGCTTGCCTCCCTGCTGACCGCGAAGTTCGGCTCGGATATTGAGGTCTCCGTTATAAACGGCGGTCAGCCCGTCTATTATTTCATAATTTCGGTCGAATAAAATGAGGCTCGATACTGATATAAAATACTTAAAGGGCGTTGGCGAGAGGCGCGCCGCGATGCTGTCGCGGCTTGGCGTCTTTGATGTCAACGCCCTCGTGCGTCTCTATCCGCGGGTCTACGAGGACTGGAGCAGGATAAAGAGCATAAGCGAGGCGCAGATAGGCGAGATATGCTGCATAAAAGGCATCGTCGGCTCACCCGTCCGCAAGAATCTTATCCGTAAAGGCTTAACACTTTACAAGACGGAAATCACCGACGGCAGCGGCATAATGGGCATCACCATTTTCAACAGCCGTTTTGCGGCGGAAAAGCTCACCGAGGGCGATGAATTTCTGTTCTTCGGCAGGGTCGGCGGCAACCTTTACCGCAAGGAGATGAACTCGCCGGAGACAGAGCCCGCCGAGGGTGCCGACAGGATAAGACCGATCTATCCGCAGACGCACGGGCTCAACTCAAGGGTGATTGAGAAGCTGGTCCGCACGGCGCTGACGGAGTGCCGAAACGAGCTTGTTGACCCGATTCCGCTCCGGCTGCGCGAAAAATACTGCCTGATGAACCTGCCGGACTCACTTTGGAACATTCATTTTCCGAAGAACCCCGATTATCTTGAGGAGGCGCGGCGCAGGCTGATATTTGAAGAGCTGCTGATATTGCAGCTCGGACTTGAAAAAATGCGCTCGCAGACTCAGAAGAACTCGGGCGCGATAATAGAGCGTAATTTCAGCGAAGAATATTTTTCGCTCCTCCCCTTCTCACCGACCGGCACACAGCGCAGAGCGGTAAAGGAGGCCATGCGGGACATGATGAGCGGCAGGCAGATGAACCGCCTGCTCCAGGGAGATGTCGGCTCGGGCAAGACCGCAGTCGCCGCCGCGCTCGTCTATTCGGCGGCAAAAAATTCAATGCAGTCGGCTCTCATGGCACCCACGGAGGTACTTGCCGAGCAGCATTATAAAACTTTCCAAAAGCTCTTTGAGGGCTGCGGAATAACCGTCAAGCTGCTCACAGGTTCGGACACAGCCGCGCAGAAAAGGCGAAAAAAAGAAGCACTCAAGGCAGGCGAAATTGACCTGCTCATCGGCACTCACGCCATAATCCAGTCGGATGTTGAGTTCAATTCCCTTGCGCTCGTTATAACCGACGAGCAGCACCGTTTCGGCGTTGAACAGAGAAACGCGCTCGGCGAAAAGGGCAGGAATCCGCACCTCTATGTCATGTCGGCAACGCCTATTCCACGCACGCTCGCGCTGATAATCTACGGCGAGCTGGACATATCCGTTCTCGACGAGCTGCCGCCCGGCAGACAGAAAATTGAGACTTACGCCGTCACCTCAGAGCTGCGGCAAAGGGCATACAACTATGTCAAAAAACACCTCGACGCGGGGCGGCAGGGATATATAATCTGTCCGCTCGTTGACGAGGGCGAGAGCGACACAGAGCTCGCCTCCGCCGTGAAATACGCCGACGAGCTGCAGCACGGCGATTTTCGAGGCTACACGGTCGGGCTGATGCACGGCAAGATGAAGAGCGCGGACAAGAAAAAAATTATGGAGTCGTTCTCAAAGGGCGAAACGCAGCTGCTCGTCTCGACAACGGTCATTGAGGTCGGCGTCGACGTGCCGAACGCCGTGATAATGGTTATAGAAAACGCCGAGAGGTTCGGACTCTCCCAGCTCCACCAGCTCAGAGGACGAATCGGACGCGGGCAGTATAAATCCACCTGTATTCTCATCTCGGACGCAGAAAACGACGCGGCGCAGCGGCGCATGAAGGTCATGGAGACGACCACCGACGGCTTCAAAATCGCGGACGAGGATCTCAAGCTGCGCGGTCCGGGCGAATTTTTCGGCTCGCGCCAGCACGGACTGCCGGAGATGAAGATAGCCGACATGCTCAAGGACAGGTGCACGCTCGAGGAGACGCAGAAAGCGGCAAAGGAAATCATGGCGCACGACCCGGAGCTTTCATCGCCCGAGAGCGCAGCTCTGAAAAACGAGATTCAGCGGCTTTTCGACGCAGTCGGAAGTGCAGGAATGAACTGAAAAATTCGTATTGTACCAAGCAAGTGTTCATAAAAAGTTTCAGTCCCGACAGTGATATCTGCCGGGACTTTTCTTATGTCGACAAAAAATCGGCTGTCGTTTTTGTTCGACAGCCGTTTGATTTTTTATGTTTACTTTTTCATCTGCTCGCGCAGGTGGTTTGAAAGCAGGGCGAGCGATGACGCCATATTCTCATTCTGGACGAGTATTCCCTCCGGAACGACAAGATGAACCGGAGCAAAGTTCCAGATAGCGCGGATGCCGCTTTCAACGAGCAGATCGCATATCTCCTGTGCGCTCGGCGCGGGAACCGTGATTATGCCTATATGCACATTCACCTTGCGGCAGAAGCTCCCGAGCTGCGCTATCGGAAAGATAGTCTTGCCCTGAAATTCCGCAGGCTCCTCGCAGATGTCGAACGCCGCGATTATGTTGAGTCCGTATGCCTTGAAGCCGCTGTAGTTGAGCAGCGCCTTGCCGAGGCTGCCCGCACCGACGATAACGGCGTTATCAATATCGTTATATCCGAGAAAGGCTTCAAGCTCCGCGATAAGATCCTTGACATTGTATCCGACCTTAGGCTTGCCGGACGAGCTGACGCTCGCGAGATCCTTGCGCACCTGAACATCATTGAGCTGAAGTGCTTCGGCGATGGTTGTGGCGGATATATTTTTCGGCGCATCCTCCGGCAGACTCTGGATATAGCTCAAGTACATCGGCAGTCTCTGGAGAGTATGTTTCGAGATATTAGAAACCATAAAAATTCACCAACCTGAAAATTATACTTGTACTGCAACCATTGTATCATATTTTTTCAGATAGTTCAAGTAGTGCTGCACTCAACACAATTGTGCTCAAAAAGTCGGGGGAGCCGCCCGAAAGCGACTCCCCTTCTTACCTGCCTTTTGAGCAGGATTTCAGTTTTTGTTCACAGCCTTAGACCGTGAAAGCAAAGTCGGTGGTATCCCAGACCTGCTTGCCGTTGTCGATGTACTTCGCTGTTGCGGTGTAATCGCCTTCGGTGAGCTTGACATTGATGGTCCAGACCTCGCCGTCGCCGTTGGAAGCGATGGAGACATTGGCACGATCTCTGTCTCTGTCATAAGTTCTGGTGGCACCCGAAGCGTAGGTTATCCTGACCTTCTTTGCAGTACCGTTGACGGTGACTGCGACAGAATCAGCGGAGGCATCGACCGCGGTAACGCTGACAACCTGTGCCGGCTTGGTGTCGAAAGCCACGTTGACTGCAAGACCTTCGCTCCATGTATGTCCGTACTTCGCCTTGACAACATAGCTGCCTGCGGGAAGATTGAAGTTAACAGTCCAGATCTCATAAGCGAGGTTTGTGCTGTTTGCATAGACTTCATTGCCCTGTGCGTCGTAGGACTTGATGGAGACTCTCGAATCGAGTCTTGTAAGGGTGGTGGTTCCACCGTTTGCATAGACGAACTGAATCTTGTCGGCCTTGCCGCTGACCTTGACGTAATAGTCCTGCTTGCCGCCGTAGTTCGGGGTGTTGTAGGTAACTTCGGTAACGTCGCCGGTCTCAGGCGCGGGCTTCTGGTCGAAAGCAACTGCGAAGTCGCAGCCGTTCTCTTCCCAAACCTTGCCGAACTTCGCGAAGGCAGTGTAGTTGCCCTCCGGGAGTTTAACATTGATGGTCCAAATTTCGCCATCCTCAGTCTTCTCAATCTTCAAGATACCGCGCGCATTGGCATCGCTTGTCATGGAGGTGTTTCTGTCAAACGTGCAGGTATTGCCATATGCGTCAACTATCTGAATCTTCTGAGGCTCGCCCTTAACATGGACTACATACTGATGTATGCCGCCGTAGTTCGGGGACTCCGGAGTGACGGAGATGACGGAGGAGTTGCTGGCAACGAGGACAGCGTCAAATCTGACATCCTCGAGACCCATGGTTCCGACTGTGGGCTCCCAACCGGTGAAGTTGTAACCCGGGACAGACGGATTCTTCGGAGCTATGATCTGCGCGCCGACCTTCGTGGGAACGGTTGCATAAACTTCGCCGTTAACATAGAAGACTGCGTTGTAGGACATAAGCTCGAGAGCTGCGACTGCGTCGTTGATGGCAGCGGTTGCCGCATCGACAACAGCCTGCTCGGTATACTTCTTGCCGGAAACGTCAGCTGCAAGAGCCGCATCGAGAGCCGCTCTGGACTCTGCGGTGTAGGTCTTGTCGAAGTT
>CAVDWM010000003.1:71934-111011 GCA_963612725.1 Faecalibacterium prausnitzii
CGCCTGCGGAGAACTGAGCGTTGAAGGAAACATCCTCAGTGCCCATAACGCCGACCTCGGGATCCCAACCGGTGAAGACATAGCCGGTCTTGGAGGGAGCTTCGGGAGCGAAGATCTGATCGCCGATCCTCGTGGGAACGGTTGCATAAACTTCGCCGTCAACATAGAAGGTTGCTTTGTAGGTCATAAGCTCGAGAGCTGCGACTGCGTCGTTGATAGCCTTAGTGGCTGCATCGACAACAGCCTGCTCGGAATACTTCTTGCCGGAAACGTCAGCATCAAGAGCCGCATCGAGAGCCGCTCTGGACTCTGCGGTGTAGGTCTTGTCGAAGTTTGCCTCTGCCTGCTTCGCCTCGGCAGCTGCCTTAGCCGCGTTGTAAGCGGTGTAGTCAGCGTCGTTCTCGCTCCACTGGGAAACGAGGGTCAGTGCGGATGCGGGCATGGTGGCGGGAACTTCGGGGCTCCAGCCGGTGAAGGTGTAGCCCTCTCTTGCTGCCGGAGCGGCAATGTCAAGAGCTGCGCCGAAGTAAACATCGGTCGCTGCGCCGTCAACAGTAAGCGTATACTTGTTGCGGCTGTAGTAGACCTTGAGAACAAGACCGCTGTCAGCCGTGACTTCGCCGGAGAGAACGCTCTCATCGGCAACCGCGAAGCCCTCGCGGGCGACGGGGGTAACGGTGACGGTAGCGCCGGTGGTGGCGGGAACAGTCTTGGTGGACTCGGCTGCGCCGTACTGTCCGTCAAGACCCATGACATAAGTCTCAACCTTGTAGGAGACCTCGCCTGCGGAGAACTGAGCGTTGAAGGAAACATCCTCAGTGCCCATAACGCCGACTGCGGGAGTCCAACCGGTGAAGACATAGCCGGTCTTGGAGGGAGCATCGGGGGCGACGATCTGCTCGCCGACCTTCGTGGGAACGACCTTGTATTCAGTGCCGTCAACATAGAAGGTTGCGTTGTAGGTCATCTTTTCAAGACCCGCGACTGCGTTGTTGATAGCAGCGGTTGCCGCATCGACCTCAGCCTGCTCGGAATAGAGCTTGCCGGAGACATCCTTGTTAAGAGCCGTATCGAGAGCCGCTCTGGACTCTGCGGTGTAGGTCTTGTCGAAGTCTGTCTCTGCCTTCTTCGCCTCGGCAGCTGCCTTAGCCGCGTTGTAAGCGGTGTAGTCAGCGCCGTTCTCGGTCCACTGGGAAACGAGAGTCAGTGCGGATGCGGGCATGGTGGCGGGAACCTCGGGGCTCCAGCCTGCGAAGGTGTAGCCCTCGCGCTCTGCCGGCTCGGCAATGTCAAGAGCTGCGCCGAAGTAGACATCGGACTCTACGCCGTCAACAGTAAGCTTGTACTGGTTACGGCTGTAGTAAACCTTGAGAACAAGGCCGCTGTCAGCCGTGACTTCGCCGGAGAGAACGCTCTCATCGGCAACCGCGAAGCCCTCGCGGGCGACGGGGGTAACGGTGACGGTAGCGCCGGTGGTGGCGGGAACAGTCTTGGTGGACTCGGCTGCGCCGTACTGTCCGTCAAGACCCATGACATAAGTCTCAACCTTGTAGGAGACCTCGCCTGCGGAGAACTGAGCGTTGAAGGAAACATCCTCAGTGCCCATCGTGCCGACCTCGGGATCCCAACCGGTGAAGATATAACCTGTCTTGGAGGGATTCTCGGGCTTGGCGATAGCTTCGCCGACCTTCGTGGGAACGACCTTGTATTCAGCGCCGTCAACATAGAAGGTGGCGTTGTAGGTCATGAGCTCGAGAGCCGTGACCGCGTCGTTGATAGCCTTAGCGGCTGCATCAACTTCACCCTGCTGGGTGTATTTCTTGCCGGAAACATCCTTCGCAAGGGCATCGGCGAGAGCCTTTCTGGACTCTGCGGTGTAGGTCTTGTCGAAGTTTGCTTCTGCCTGCTTCGCCTCGGCAGCTGCCTTAGCCGCGTTGTAAGCGGTGTAGTCAGCGTCGTTCTCGCTCCACTGGGAAACGAGGGTCAGTGCGGATGCGGGCATGGTGGCGGGAACTTCGGGGCTCCAGCCGGTGAAGGTGTAGCCCTCTCTTGCTGCCGGAGCGGCAATGTCAAGAGCTGCGCCGAAGTAAACATCGGTCGCTGCGCCGTCAACAGTAAGCGTATACTTGTTGCGGCTGTAGTAGACCTTGAGAACAAGCTTGCCGTCTGCCGTGACTTCGCCGGAAAGAACGCTCTCATCGGCAACCGCGAAGCCCTCGCGGGCGGCGGGAGTAACGGAGACTGTCTCGCCGGTGGTGGCGGACTTAAGCTCGGTAACAGCGTCGCCGTAGCTGCCGTTGACATCCATTTCGTATGTCTCGACAGTGTAAGCAACGGTGCCTGCGGAGAATACTGCGTTGAAGGAAACATCCTCAACACCCATCGTTCCGACTTCGGGAGTCCATCCGGTGAAGGTATAGCCCTGCTTGGAGGGAGCCTCGGGGGCGACGATCTGCTCACCGACCGTGGTGGGAACGACCTTGTATTCTTCGCCGTCAACATAGAAGGTTGCGTTGTAGGTCATCTTTGCAAGACCGTTAACGGCGGCGTTGATGGCGGCGGTCTGAGCGTCAACAACATTCTGCTCGCTCTTCTTCTTGCCGGAGACATCAACTGCGAGAGCGGCGTCAAGCGCGGCTCTGGAAGCCTCGGTATAGGTCTTGTCGTAGTTCGCCTCTGCCTTCTTTGCGGCGGCAGCAGCAACAGCTATGTCGTAATCGGTATAATCTGCGGGATCCTCTGCCCACTTAGCCGTAAGAGTGATATGCTCTGCGGGCATGGTGGCGGGGACTTCCTCTTCCCAGCCCTCAAAGGCGAAACCGGCTTTTTCGGGAGTGGGAGCGGAAACAGTAGCGCCGTAATAATATGTATCGGGTTCGAGATCCGTGTTGGCATAAGTTACGGTGTACTGATTGCGTGAATAGTAAATGCTGAGGACAAGAGTGCCTTCTGCGGCTATGGTGCCGGTGAGGGTGCTCCTTGCCGAATCGAGCGCGAAGCCCTCTGCGGCAACTGCATCGGCGGTTATATCGGCTGTGGAGTTGGTCTCGCCCGCGCCCTTATAGGATCTGTCGGGAGCAGCCGGATAATTGCCGGTGGTGTCCATAGTATAAACATTCACGGTGTACTGCGTATCCGTGTTGTTTGCGAACTGAGCTTCAAATGAAGCGTTAGAATCAAACGTTGCGGGTACATTGCCCCAGCCGACGAAGTGCATACCGACAGGTGCGGCAGGAGCTTCGATGGTGCTGAGATCAACTGCATCGCCCTGGTTGCCGGTGAGCACCGCATGAGTTTCACCGTTGACGGTGAAGGTAAAGGTGACGGTGGTGACCGGGTTCGCCCTGAGGCGTTTCCAGTTGTAGATGAGGTTGCTTATTGCAGTCCAGACCTGCGAGCGCATGGTCGTTTCCGCATTGAAGGAGCTTGCGACCTTCTGAGCATAAGCGAAGGACTTGGCGTAGGACTCCCATCTTTCGGGATCATACTTCGAAGCGTCCGAAGAATCGATGGTGCACATCGCTATGGCCGCATCGAGCTTCTCTCTGACAGCGGGGAGCTTTATAAGTCTGGGACCCCAAAGCTCGACCTGCTGCTTTGCATAAGCAACATCAACGGAGGAAATCGTGGGCGCCGTCCACGCTGCCATCGCGGTCTCCCACGCGGCGTGGTCGGTCTGCCACTGCGCATAATCCTTCTCATACTGCGCCCTCTTTATCGCAGACGCATCCGCGCCGGGATCCACGGGAGCAACGGGCTCCACGGGTGCCTGCGCCGAATTATAGAGATTGAGTGCGCGGTTTCTCGCTTCCTTCCAGCCGTTCCAGGAGACGGAATTGAAATCGTCATAGCCGAAATAAACAAATCCGTCGTCCCAATAGATAGCGCCTTCCGCGTTGTCCGGACCCTGGACTGCCTCAACGGCTGCCTTGAGCGAGTCAACGGAGGCGGAAACTATCTTCGCGTCGAGCGCCGCAGCGGCGGCATCGAGGTTGTCCGCTATGGTCTTATAGGCTGCAATGTAAGAAGCGTTGTTGAAGTTTCCTAACAGCTTCGGACGGAGAGTGTAGTTTGCCGCAGCGATAAGAGCCGCCTGATAGGCTGCCCACTCTGCGTCTGCGTCTGCGCTGTAGTTGGCGCGCTGACGCTGCTCGCCCGAATACTGAGCATACTTCGCGGGGACATCATAGTCATTGTAGACGAAGACCGGAGTATCCCACTCCCAAGTGGTATCATTGCTTCCTGTCCAATAGGTATGTTCGCCCCAGACAGAGAACTTGATAATATACTTTCCGTCGGGGATATCGGCTCTTGTCACGCCGGACTTAACCTTCCAAAGACTCTCTGTTGAAGCGTAGTCCTCGTCCTTTGTCACTACCGAGAACATCACATCTTCAAAATATGCACCGGAGCCGCTGTTGAAGGTTGAAGCATTCTGCTTGACCGTGGCGTCTCTGTTGTGAAGAGCACCGGACTCCGCGCTTCTCTTTACTTGAACATAGACATTGCTTATCGCGCTTGCGGAATCGCTTGAGCCGATAAAGCCCGCCCTCGGATAGACAAGAGAGTGCCTGTTTCTACCGGTATTGGCAGAGGACTTTTCGTCCTTAGGATTACTGTCATCGACAATATCCGAGCAGTAATAGGTATAGAACGAAGCGTAAAGCGGGGTGTCGCCGGTAAGCGATTCGCCGCTCTCGGTGAGGATATAGTAGCCGACCGTGAGGACGACGACGGTATCCGTCGTGCCGGGCTTCGAAACGGAGAGCGTCTTGGAGTCGCCGCCGTTGATGATATCACCGGCATTTGCACCGGAAACGCTGACATTGGAGGCAACTCCCGCGGCAGTATAGGCTTTCGCCGAAACGCCCGCTATTCTGTACTTATAGAGCGCGTCCTGTGTAAAGCTTCCGTTCTTGTCGGTATATCCTCTGTTTATACCCTTTGAGCCGTTGTAGATGGTGACGGAATAAGCATCTTTCGCCCTGGTCGGACCGGCAAATTCCATCTGACCGAACTTCGACTTGTCAGTCAGCTTCATGACCTGAGCCACGATGTTGACGATAGGCGGAACGAGCTTGTCCTTGTTAGAGTTCAGAGACCCGAGAAGATTTTCGACTATCGTGCCAAGCTCGGAGTTCGAGATTATCGCATTGAGCGAATCATAGTACTTAGTCGTTATCGTTCCCGGAAGAACCGCGTTGAGGACGTCGGTGACAAGTCTCACGACGCTCTTCTTGAGAGTCTGCTTGGCGAAAACACCGGACGTATTTCTCTCGAAGAGATCGGTGATGCAGGTCAAATCCTGATCGACAACAAGTCCGTTGAGGACGGAATAAACAACATCCTTGAGGATAGTCTCGCTGCCGCTGTTGGCGAATTTTGCGGGAAGAACTGATTTATCCAACAGCTTGAAGAGAATATCGTCAAGTGCCTTCCATCCGTTTGAGGTATCAACGGTGGTATCGGGAAGAAGACCCGTGTATTTCTGCGGGTCAGCAGCAAGCCACTGAACTGCAGTAGTCAGCATCTTATCCAAGCCGTCGCCGTAATTGAGCGCTTCCTTGAGGCTGCCTGCGTTGAGGTCGATGCCGGGATTGACATTGTAGGCAATATAATCCGCAAGAATATCAAGGATGCCCTGGACGGTCTTGGGATAACTGCTGTAATCCCTCTCGGGAAGGAACTGAGCCATGAGCTGCTTGACAGCCTCCCATGCAACTCCGACGACTGTTTCGGTGTGTGAATATCCCGCCGCGTCGGGCTCGGGGATAAACATATAACCGATAGTTGTGTTGAGGATAGAGCGGGCAATATAGGAGATAAGCTGCTCCTTGGTCATTGCCGCTATCTCATCGGCATCGGCAATATGCTTCTGCCAGCTCGGGAAGAAATAATCTCCGGTCTGGGTCAGGACATATCTTGCAAGAGCAACGATATTGTCCGTGAGCTTGGAGTTATCGCCTGTCTCCCAGGCATCGTAGTTCTTCACGAGACCGTTGACAATGCCGCCGAGAATGTTGTTGAGCTCGGCGATAAGGGTGCTGCCCGAGGGGACGGTATAGGTCGAAACCCTGAAGTCCCTGTTGAACAGACCGTCAAGAGTACCGGTGGTATCCTTGTCGATCTCCTGACCGAGCCACACCAATGTCTGGTCGTTGAGAAGCGGAACAGCTATATCATTATAAGCTGCCTGAAGAATATCCTCGATGAAGTCATAGGTGGACTTCGACGAATTGAGGTCAACGAGATTTCTGATGCTCTCGGGTATCGCGGGAACACCCTTGAGGGCGTTCTGAATGATAACCTGAACCATCGTGTCGACGTTATTCGAGCTGTTGTAATCCGTGTTGGGATACGCAAGCCCCCAGATAAGCTGTCTGAGCATAACCTCGACATTCAAATCGACCTTGACGAACGAGTTGGCAACGCCGAGACCGACGCCGCCGTCTCTTGCGTACTTACCGATGCCGCCGACGACAATCTTCTTGACGATTCCCTTGTTGTCCGCAAGGAACTGAAGGAGCGCCTTGATAACCGCTACATCGGTGCCGTTGCTTCTGCGCGTGCTCTTTATCGCAGTAACATTGACGTTTTTCAAATCGCCGGCCAGATTGAGCAAAAGGCTGTTACCGTTGATAAGGTTATAGACGCTTGAAAGAGCATTGTCTATAGATGTCGCGTCAAGCGTACCGAGAATGGAAAGATCCATCTTGATATTCGCCTTTGCGAGCTCCTTGTCAGCGTAGTCGAGAAGCGCAGACGCATACTGCTCCGTGGTCAGAACCGCAGTGTCAGTAAAATCGTACTTTGTCAGCGCACTATCCTTATAAGCCTGATACGCACTCGCGCCGGCTGTCGCCGAAGAGAGTATGAGCAGTGAAGCAAGGATAACCGCTAACAAGCGTTTCATTTTCTTCAAATTTACACCTCCATTATAAAATTTTTCACCATATATTGAGCATCCCGCCTCCCGCAAATTGACGGAACACATTGGCGACAGGTTTTTGCCTTGCTCGGGCAATGCAAAGCAGGGGGGCAGAAGAACCCCTCCGAGTAAAGAATACCTCTCGCGCACCTTTTTGTCAACAAGTTTAAATTTTTTTAATCATTTTTGTGCGCCTTGCACAAACAAATTGCGTTTTTTTATCGTACATTTACAAAACAAAATTGACAAAATTGTTGAGAAGTGTCATTTTTGTTGCGAATTGCCATTAAAAGGGGTGTTTTATTGACCCAAAAGAACCAAATTCTAAATTTACGGGGAAAAAATTGCACAAAAATTCGTGCGGTTTGGGAACAATGGCGGTTTTTTGTTCGGATTGATATTCGTGCAGGAAATATTCGGCGTTTATTTGCGGCAAAAGAACGGGAATACGGCGGGGGGGGCGGTTGTAGGGGGCGGCGACCCGACGCCCCGACGAGGAATTAGGCGGTAGGAGTTAGGCGGTAGGGCGCGGTTGGGAGCGTGTCCTTTCCTATCGCCTACTGCCTACTGCCTACCGCCTTGAGCGTAGCGAAACAACCCCTCAGTCACGGCTTCGCCGCGACAGCTCCCCTGCAGGGGAGCCGAAGGGCGGGGCTTGGTTTCGTGCCGCCGACGGCGGCAACGGTGCGTCGAGGTCGCCGCACCCTACGATTAAGAGATGTTAGACGATAGATTACAGATGATAGATGGGCGCGAAACAGATGGGCTGTGTTGATTCTGTGCGGTCGGTGCGCGGGCGGGCTGTCAAGGTGTTCGGCGATACAAAAAATCAGCCGTAAAGCTATATGACTTTACAGCTGATTTTTTGCGATTTTCACTTTTTCTCCCTGCACGCGGCTATTATGCTCAACGCCGAGCAGGCGGCTGCCGCTATCGATATAGCGGCGATGAGCTTTTTTGTTATATCGAGCCACCGCATCGAGGTCAGCGCACAGCTTATAAGCCTCAGACTCTTTGAAACACTCTGCACAGTATCCATTGCCCTCCCCTTTCAGTTTGTCAGCAGGACTGCGTGGGCTATCGACGGCACTGTTTCTCCCTGGAGCGGCGAGACTGCCGAGAGCAGTGCGCCCGTTCCGACAAAGAGCACCTTATTGAGCCTGCCCGAACGCATTTCGCCGACTATATGCGAGCAGACCACCGCCGCGCTGCATCCGCAGCCCGAGCCGCCGGAGTTCACATCCTGCTCGTTGAGCCGATAGAGCATCAGTCCGCAGTCGTTGTGGCGGGTCGTGATGTCGATATGCTCCTGCTTCCTCATCAGCTCGCGCAGAAGCGTTGAGCCGACATAGCCGAGGTCGCCCGTCAGGATAAGGTCGAGCTCCTCCGGCTGCGTTTTTGTGTCCTGCAAAAAGGCGGTTATCGTCGAGCACGCGGCGGGTGCCATAGCCGCGCCCATATTGTTCGCATCCTTGACTCCGTAGTCGGTTATCCTGCCGAAGGTGGCTGATTCGATATGCGGCGACGCGGATTTTCCTATCACGGCGCACCCCGCCGCCGTTGCCGTCCACTGGGCGGTCGGAGGACGCTGGCCGCCGTATTCGAGCGGCGTGCGGAACTGCTTCTCCGCCGAGCAGAAGTGCGACGAGGTCGCCGCCGCGGCTATACGCGCCGCACCCGAATCGACGCTCAGCGCCGCCAGCGCCATAGACAGAGCCATGGTCGAGCACGCGCCGTAAAGCCCGACAAACGGTATGCCGAGGTCGCGTGCGCCGAACGCCGAGCCGCTGCACTGGCTGAGCAGGTCGCCCGCCATGAGCATATCGATATCGGCGGCGGTCATGCCGGATTTTTCAATTGCCTTCACCACGGCGCGATGCTGAAACGCGCTCTCCGCCTTCTCCCATGTCTTTTCGCCGAGCGTGCCGTCGGCTATAACCTCGTCGAAGCTGCCGCCGAGAGGTCCGTCCCCCTCCTTGCTGCCGACTATCGCGGCGGACGCGATTATCCCCGGTCGGCTGCCGAAATTCAGCGTATATTTCCCTATTCTCTGCGCCATCGGCTCATCCCGCTGCCCTGAGCGCGATATAATAAATCACGCCGTAGACGACCGCCGCGGCACTGCCGTAGACTATGACGGGACCCGCGACCTTGAACATATTCGCACCCGTGCCGAGAATCCTGCCCTCGCTCTGAAACTCCATGGCGGGCGAAACGACCGCGTTGGCAAAGCCGGTTATCGGCACGAGCGTACCCGCGCCCGCATGTCGGGCTATTTTATCGAACACGCCGAGGGCGGTCAGCACGGCGGATATGACAACGAGAGTACACGGCACGAGGCTCGACACCGCCTTTTCGTCCGCGCCGAGCGACTCATAGAGCATCGAAAAGCCCTCGCCTATTGCGCAGATGAGTCCGCCTATCAAAAAGGCTTTCAATAAGTTCATCAGCTTCGGGCTCGGCGGCGAGGCTCGCTTCGTCATTTTCTCATATTCTTTTCCGGACAGCGACATACTTTCATCTCCCTTGCGTCTATTTTCTGCACGCATGAAAGAAATATACCGCCGCGAAAATAATTTACAAATGTTGACTTGACTTGGCGAACAACATCGCGATAAAATTATAAAAAATACCTGAGGAGCTTTGCAATGGCGCATCTTATCGAAGTCAAGGACGCATATAAAATATACAATCCCGGCGAGAACGAGGTTCGTGCGCTCGACGGGGTCTCGCTGACGGTCGAGCGCGGGGAATTTCTGATGATAGTCGGGCACTCCGGCTCCGGCAAATCGACGCTGATGAATATGCTCGGTCTGCTCGACATCTGCACGAGCGGCGAATATCTCATCGACGGCAAGGATGTTTCAAACCTCTCGGACGACGAGCTTTCGGAGATACGCAACAAGGAAATCGGCTTCATATTCCAGGGCTTTAATCTCATTCCGAGCCTCACGGCAAAGGGAAATGTCGAGCTGCCGCTGATATACAGGGGCGTCAAAAAGGAGGAGCGCGAGAAGCTCTCGGTCGATGCGCTGCGCCGCGTCGGGCTCGAAAAGCGCATGAACCACCTCCCCTCGCAGATGTCCGGCGGTCAGCAGCAGAGAGTCGCGATAGCCCGAGCAGTCGCCGCACGCCCGCCGATAATCCTCGCGGACGAGCCGACCGGCAACCTCGACTCCCACTCCGGCAAGGAGGTCATGAAGATTCTCCACGAACTCAACGACGAGGGGCGCACGATAATCCTCATCACCCACGACAACGAGATTGCCGAGGAGGGCACGCGTGTTGTCAGGATATCCGACGGCAGGATAATTGAAGACAGACCGAGCAAGAGGATGTAAATTTCAAGCAGAGCAAAATCCTACCCAACACAAGCGGGTAGGATTTTTTTGGCGCAATGCGTTGATAAATTTGGAGTTGCAGATGTCAATGCGGTGATGAGCATTTCCCAACCGCCCACGAAAATTAAATAAATTTATTGACACGCACCTCGCAATATCGTTTTTAAACTTTTTCGTTTTTTCACCGTTACTTACAACTTTGAGCAAAGCGCAACTAACCCCTCAGTCTCGGCTTACGCCGAGCCAGCTCCCCTGCAGGGGAGCCTAAATAAAATCCGCAGCAAATGTCCCACAAGTACCATCGCGCCATTTGGGCATGAAAAAAGGACTGCCGGTTAAGACAGTCCTGATTTTTTATTCATCAGAGAACATAGATGCGCACGCCCCTGTAGCCCCATGCACAGCACTCCTCATATGTGTTCATAAAGAGGTCAACGGTGCAGCTGTTCGTCTTTGCAAATCCGCCGGTGTCTGCCGCGATGCAGTAGCCGTAAACAAACTTGCCGTCAAGCGAGACGATATAAAGCTCGGTTCCGTAAGGGAACTGCTTGGGATTGACCGCGATGTGTCCGGGCATCGGCTTGCGCCCCGATGCCGTTCCGCTGTCGCCGTAATAAGCGGTCGCGGTGCCGTCAACTATCCTCTTATAATTCTTGGGCACGCCGTTTGCGTCAAGCTGAACATGCGAGGGAACTGCGAGCTCGGATATCGGCGTATTTGTCTTGAGCTTGATGTTGCTGATGCGCTTGACCCTGCCCTTGAGTATGACCTCGGTCACCATCTGCTTGGTTATCTCTTCGCTGACCGTCTCCGACGAGTCGAGATCACCGTTGACATATTTGTCCTTATAGGTGACTGTCTTCTCGCCGTCCACACCCTCGACGGAAACCTTTGTCTGGTCAACATAGAGATCCGGAGTCCTCTTTGTAACTGTATCAAACGGAATCTTGACGGTCTCGGTGCGCTCCTTATACTCAACGCGCAGGACACTTATCTCCATTCCGTTGGTAAGCTCGGTATCAAGCGCGGGATCCGTCTCGTCATTTTCGCCGAGCGTGATACCTGCGCGGTCAATCGCATCACGGACGGTGCCCGAGGCTATCTGGACATCGTTTGATTTTCCGTCCGCCACGACAGTGACGCCAAACGAACGCTTGATCTCGACCGTCTTGTCGCTGCTGACGAACTCGCCGTCGGCAAGATTTATCTCGTCGAACTTGCCGAGAGCCATGTTGTGCTTCTCAAGCATCTGAGCCGCAGGACCGGCTCCGTTGAGGAAGTACTCCTCGCCGTTATCGATAACCTTGATGACCTGCGCACGCAGGACAGTCACCGAGCAGCCCTCGCCGACCTCGAAGGCAGAGGTGTCGAGATAATCATACTCGCCGAGTGACAGAGTGTCCGCGTTATCCTCAACAAATTTTTCAACCGAATCTGCGCGGGTCGAAATTGCGTAGGCCTTTTTGCCTGCCTCGTTCACGGTGACCTTATAAGTCGCCGCAGCCGCAAATGCCGTTATCGTCACAACAGAGATGATAACCACAAGGGCTGAAACCGTTGCCAAAACCTTGCGCTTTGACATATTTCTCACGGGCAGCTTTGCAAAGAAAGCCTTGATATGCTCTAACATCAGATAAAACTCCTTTGTTCTTTGCTTTGGGTTCCGTGGGTGTGCTGAGCCGCTTTCCAAACGGCTGCTGCTATTATATTGACACAATCGGCATTTGTCAAATTTTTTGAGGTATTCATTTTGTGCAGTTTGCACAAGAGCACATGCGCAAATCAAATCCGATAACGCTAAAAGTGTGGCGTTGACCCTTGAAACAGCACACTAAAATGGGAAAAAATGGCTAAACTTTTGTGAAAAGTCCAAAAAGTTACAAATGGTTACAAATCAATGAAAATTCGTAACAAAATCAGCGTTTTGATGCCAATCGAGAATCATTTTGCCGTCTTGCAAACCTGTTTCAAAATATGTCGAAACATAACGGCAAAGAAAAACACAAAAGCTGTAAAACTTCTGCGCTTTACAAAAAATTACCTGCCGAAAAGGCTGAAAAAATGTAAAGTAAACTGCTTTACACTTTTTACGGTATTCAGCCGCTGCGCCGTCACATCGGAGCCGATTTCAGCCTGCATTTTTCGACTGTTTTCTTGCCCGAAAACACCCTATATATAAAAGGTATAGAGAAAGTGCTCACAGCTACGCATTATTATGCCGATATCAGCAATATAGAAGTGATTTTTAGCGTTGAATGTGAAAAACGGCTCCGCCGAAGCGAAGCCGTAATTTTAAAATTTCAGGCAGATCACTGCTCGACAGCGTAAACGCTGACCTTCTTGCGATCCTTGCCCATTCTCTCGAACTTGACATTGCCGTCAACGAGAGCGAAAAGGGTGTCATCGGAGCCCTTGCCGACATTGTTGCCGGGATGGATGTGGGTTCCGCGCTGTCTGACGAGGACATTGCCTGCGAGGACGAACTGACCGTCGCCCCTCTTGACGCCGAGTCTCTTTGACTCGGAATCACGACCGTTCTTGGTCGATCCGCCGCCCTTCTTATGTGCGAAAAGCTGAATATTTATCTTGAGCATTGTGTTACACCTCCGTAATGACTGTGATCTTTTTCGGGTACTGCTTTGAAAGCTCCGACAGATGCAGCTTCAGTCCGTCGAGAACCGCTGCCGCCGAATCATTTTCCCCGCAGACGAAAAGCTTCAAATGTCCGTCCTGCTCGGAGATATCGGCGTGGATATTGATAACATCGGTGACGGTGTTTGCCGCCATATATGCTGCGGAAGAAACAGCTGCACAGATCGTATCCGTGCCGGCGGTGCCGCCCGCATGACCGCTTATCTCAAATCCTCTGCCGTTTTCGTTTTCAAAAAATACCGCTCTTATCATTGGTTAAGCGTTGATAGCGGAAATTTCCACCTTGGTATAGGGCTGTCTGTGACCGAGCTTGCGCTTCTCGTTCTTCTTGGGCTTGTAGGTGAAGACGGTGACCTTCTTGGCCTTGCCGTTCTTGAGAACCTTAGCCGAAACGGTAGCTCCTGCGACAGTGGGGGTACCGACAACGACGCCGTCATCCTTGCCGACAACCATGACCTTGTCAAAGGTGATTTCCTGCTCAGGCTCAACGTCCAGCTTCTCGATGAATACGACATCGCCGGCCTGAACCTTATACTGCTTTCCGCCGGTTTCGATAATTGCGTACATCAATATTTACCTTCCTTTTTTAAGACTCGCTATGTGCGGGCGGGATAAACCGCTTCATAGTGCATGGCACTGCCCGAGATATGCGGCATAGGTGATTATATCATATATTGCACCGGATTGTCAAACATTAAGGCAAAATTTTTTGCGGTTTTCCGCAGTTTTTTGCTATGGAAAAAGGGGCTGCCGTATTTAGATGCAGAAAGTGTTTTCTTTGCCCCGAAGCTGTATAAACCGCGAGTGGGCAAAAAGGCGTTTAAAAGAACAAAACAACCCAAAAAGGGTCATAATCCGCGTTCTCAGCCGCGAATTATGACCTTCAACCTTTTTTGCTCTTTGGTCTGCGCTAAATGCGACAGCCACGCCGTTGTTACTGATCCACGCTGTCGTCATAAGGAGGCTGAAGATCGTCCTCGTCGGGCATAACAAGCGCCATTATAATATAGACGAGAAGACCCGGGAAGCTCGCCGTGAAAAGCGAAAGCAGAACGAAAAGCACTCTGACGACCGTCACATCGATGTTGAGATACTCGGCAAGACCTGCGCAGACGCCGCAGATTTTCTTTTCGCTCGTCTTTTTATAAAGTTTCTTTCCTGTTGTCATAAAAAACCATCCTTTCAAAATGTATCTATTTGTGATATCCGCAAAAGCGGGGTTAACCGATATTGTTCTGATGCGCCGCGGCTTCGGCTGTATTTCTCATAAGCATTGCGACCGTCATCGGTCCCACTCCGCCGGGCACGGGTGTTATCGCTCCTGCGATTTTGCTGACGCTTTCAAACTCCACATCGCCGCAGAGCCTGCCGTTTTCGTCCCTGTTCATGCCGACATCAATGACCGTCGCACCGGGCTTCACCATATCCGCGGTTATCATCTTCGCCCTGCCGACCGCCGCGATGAGAATATCGGCGTTTGCAGTAAACGAGGCGAGATTTTCCGTCTTTGAATGGCAGACGGTGACGGTGGCGTTTTCTCTGAGCATGAGCATTGCCATAGGCTTGCCGACAATATTGCTTCTGCCGACAATAACACAGCTTTTGCCTGCGGTCGCTATATTTTCATGGTGCAGCATCTCGATTATTCCCGCCGGAGTGCAGGGCAAAAACACATTGCCGCCGGTCACCACCGCGCCGACATTCTGCGGGTGGAAGCAATCGACATCCTTTTCGGGTGAGATGCGGCGGATAAGCGCCTCGGAATCGATATGCTCCGGCACGGGAAGCTGGCAGAGTATGCCGCTCACGGACATATCCGCGTTGAGGCGGTCAATAAGCTCGATGAGCTCCGCCTGCTTCGTGTCGGCGGGGAGCGCAAATTCGAGCGACTTTATGCCGACCCTTTCGCAGCTCTTCTTTTTGTTGTTGACATACACCCGCGACGCGGGGTCGTCGCCGACGATTATGACCGCAAGGCACGGCTCAACGCCGAGGCTTTTCAGATATTCCACGCGCTCGCGAACGGAGTCGAGCACCTCGCCTGAGATGAGCCTTCCGTCTATCAGCTTTGCCATCTTATCCACTCTTTTCGTTTGATTTATTCCGTCCTTGTGCCGTCGTCCGGCTTCTCTGCGGAAGTCCCTTCCGTCTTTGCCTGCTCGGCGGCAGCCGCAGCGGCGGCTTCATCCGCAAGACGCTCTTTTTTGGTCTTTACGGCATCTGCCGGAAAATAGTCCACGCCCTCAATGGGCTTGGGATGCTTTGTATATTTGACCGTGAACACTATGAACAGCACGAGGCACACGAGCATGAGCACGCCGGAGACGACCTGCGAAACTCTTACGGTAGTGCTGCCGATATAGAGGCTGTCGGTTCTGAAGCCCTCGATTATCATTCTGCCCAGCCCGTACCACATGCCGTAGCCGAGGAAAAGCTGACCGCTGAACCTTCTGAACTTCTTGTAGACAACATAAAGAATGAGAAAGCCGACGAGGCACCAGATCGATTCATAGAGAAAGGTCGGATGAACCGGCTTGTTCGGATCCATTGTTATGCCCTTTTCGGCGAGCAGCTGACTGTCCTGAATTATCGTTGCCGCTATCTTCTTGCTCCACATTCCCCAGGGCGCATCGGTGTTCGTGCCGAAGGCCTCCTGGTTCATAAAGTTGCCCCAGCGGCCGATGCCCTGACCGATAAGCAGGCTTATGCCGCCCATGTCAAGGAGGTTGAGGACATTTATCTTCCTCACCTTGCAGACTATCAGCGCGGCGAGGAGTCCCCCGATTATGCCGCCGTAAATGGCGAGTCCGCCCTGCCAGATCTGCGGAATCTCCGCCGGATGGAGCTTATAATAGTCCCACTGGAATATAACATAGTACGCACGCGCACCTATTATTCCCGCGAGAGTGCCGTAGATGAGCACATCGAGCATCTTGTCGAGGCTTATGCGCCATTTATAAGCCATTCTGCCGCCGAAGAGCGCGGCGAGAATGAAGCCGAAGGCGATAATGACCCCGTAGAACTTGATGCTGATCTCGTTTCCGAAGAGCGAGAACTCGACAAGGGTAGACGGGATGTTGAAGCCCCTCTTGATCCAGGTGAAATATACGGTCGTGTAATCGGACATAGACATCATCCTCTCATTTAGAGCTGTAAAGCGATTTGCTTTACAGAATTTATACCACTGCATTTTTAACTGCGGCTGATTCTGACAGCATCTCAAGCCGCAAAGCCCAATATTTTCAACGCTTTTCGCGTTTACTTGCGAGGAGATAATAGAAAACAAAGCTCCGCAAAAGCTGCCGTGTAAAGGCGTATAGCTTTACGAGATTTATTTGTTTGTAGACATTAAATTCCACTTATTCCGCCGCGCTTGCGATTATTTTTCTGAGCGTATCCACTCCCTCGCCGGTCTGAGACGAGAACGGAACAGTCTCATAATCCGAGAATTCTGCAAGCTCGGTCTTGAACGCTTCAAGACGCTGAGCACGCTCGGTTTTGTTGAGCTTGTCTATCTTCGTCAGCGCGATAACGGTTTTATATCCGCCGGATTTCAGAAAGCTCAGCATATCGTAATCATCTTTGCTCGGCTTATGGCGCGAGTCGATGAGCTGAACGACGAGCGCGATGTTGCGCTCCGAGCCGAAATAGCCCTCCATGAGCTCCGCCCAGCGGAGCTTTTCGCTCTTTGCCGCCTTGGCGTAGCCGTAGCCCGGGAGATCGACGAAATTCACCCTGTCGCCCTTGAAAAAGTTGACTGTGACGGTCTTTCCCGGAACGGAGCTGACGCGGGCGAGATTCTTGCGGTTGAACAGCTTGTTCATCAGCGACGACTTGCCGACATTGGAGCGACCGGAGAAAACTATCTCGGGCTCGGCAAATCTTTTGAGCTGAGCCGAGGTGCCGTAAGAACGGTCAAATTCAATGATATCAAATCTCATAAAAACCTCACTGCGTGACGCGGCTTCTGCGTCCGCCTGTTTTATCGTGCGACGGAATATCGGCGCGTTTGCTGCCCTCGGCTGTGCCGTGCGCATCAACTGCCTCAGCGGGCTTGCCGACGGGATGGAGGGCGATGCTCAGCACCTCGTCAACATGGCTGACGGGGACGAACTCGACCTTCGCTTTCACGGCATCATCGACCTCATCGAGATCGGGAACATTCTCTTTGGGAATAATAACGGTCTTTACACCGCGTATGTAAGCCGCCATGGACTTCTCCTTGAGTCCGCCTATCGGCAGAACTCTGCCTCGCAGTGTGACTTCGCCTGTCATCGCCACATCTCTTCTGACGGGCACGCCGGTCAGAGCGGAGACGAGCGCAGTAGTCATTGTAACGCCTGCGGACGGACCGTCCTTCGGTACTGCGCCCTCGGGGCAATGGATATGTATATCTTTATTTTTATAGAATTTGCTGTCTGCTCCGAGCACATCGGCGCGGGAGCGGACATAGGACATCGCCGCGTGGGCGCTCTCCTTCATCACATCGCCGAGAGAGCCTGTGAGCTCAAGCTTGCCTGTGCCGTCAAGGACGGCCGCTTCGACCTCAAGCAGCTCGCCGCCGACAGAGGTCCATGCAAGTCCGTTGACAACGCCCACCTCATCTGAATCCCTGAGCTTCTCTTCCTTGAACTTCGGGTTGCCGAGCAGGGTCTGAAGATCGCTCTCCTTGACGCTTATCTTCCCCTCACCCTCGGCTATGCGCTTTGCAGCCTTGCGGCAGACGGAGGCTATGAGCTGTTCGAGCCTTCTTACTCCCGCCTCGCGAGTGTAGCCGTCTATCATATTTCTTATTGCACCGTCGGTGAAATGAAGCTGACGCGCAGCGAGCCCGTGCTTTTTAAGCTGTTTCGGAACAAGATGTTTCTTTGCGATATGGAACTTTTCCTGAGCCGTATAACTGCCGAGCTCAATGACCTCCATGCGGTCATAGAGCGGTGCGGGAATATTTGAAGCGACATTCGCCGTGGTTATAAACAGCACCTTGCTCAGGTCATAGGGAATTTCAAGATAATTGTCCCTAAACGCGCAGTTCTGTTCGGAATCGAGCACCTCGAGCAGCGCGGAGGACGGATCGCCCTTATAGTCGCTGCCGAGCTTATCAACCTCATCGAGCAAAATAAGCGGATTTGAGCTGCCCGCCTGCTGTATGGCGGCAATTATTCTGCCGGGCATCGAGCCTATATATGTCTTTCTGTGGCCGCGTATCTCCGCCTCGTCATGGACGCCGCCGAGAGATATGCGGGCATATTTTCTGCCCATGGCGCGGGCGACCGACTTTGCGACAGAGGTCTTGCCGACTCCGGGAGGACCGACGAGACAGATTATCTGACCGCTGACATCGGGCGCGAGCGAGCGCACCGCCAGAAATTCGAGTATGCGCTCCTTGACCTTTTTGAGCCCGTAGTGATCCGCCTCAAGTATCTTGTCGGCGCGGGTAAGGTCGAGGTTATCCTTCGTATACTTGCCCCACGGCAGCTCGAGACAGGTCTCAAGATAGTTCCTGCTCACCGCCGCCTCGGGCGACTGAACCGCGTAGCGCTCCAGCCTGTCGCACTCGCGCAGAAGCTTCTCCTTTGACGAGTCGTCAACGGGCAGGGACGCGATTTTGTCGCGGAACTCCTGAAGCTCCTCCTCCGGAGACACGCCGTTGTTGAGCTGAGACGAAATGACCTTGAGCTGCTCGCGAAGATAGTATTCGCGCTGACTGTCGTCCATCTGCTTCTGCACCATCTCCTGTATCTCGTCCTCATATTCGAGCAAACGGGACTCCTTGAGCAGGAGCACACAGAGCTTTTCAAGACGCTTTATCGGGTCAAGCTCCTCAAGAACGGACTGCCTGTCCGAAAAATCGAGAGCAATATTGCCGGCGATGAAATCCGCCATATCGCCCGGATGGTCAAAGCCGAGCACGGCGAGCACGACATCGGGAGAGAGCTGGGGCGCACTCTGCGCATAGCCCTCAAAGATGTTCTTCGCGCTTCTGATGAGCGCCTGACCGTACTCATTGTTTTCTCTGTCATATTTGCGTATTGCGCAGGCTCTTATCGCGCCGACAAGGTGCGTCTCGGACGAAACTATCCCGTTCAGACGCGCACGGTACATGCCCTTGACGGACACGCGCACGATATCCCCCTCGCCGGGGAGCTTTGCGACGCGCGAAACGGTCGCGACAACACCGAGCTTATAGAGGTCGTTGAAATCGGGATCGTCAACCGATATATCCTTTTGCGCGGTGAGAAAAATTCTTCTGTCGCCCGCGAGCGCAGCCTTCAGAGCCTCTATAGATTTTTCTCTGCCAACATCAAAATGCACCTGCATACCGGGAAACACCACGAGTCCTCGCAGCGCAACGGTCGGCATAAGCAGAGCCGCAGATTCAAATTTATCTTCCATAATATATCTTCCTTTTTCGTTGATATGCCGCCGAAAAGCGGCTTTCCCCGTCTAAAAATCACAAACGCTTTGTTTGTTCATTATACTTCATATTGCCCGTCCCGTCAACAGACAGGGTCGTCGGGAATATGTAAAATCACAGCCGTTTTGACTGTATAAAGGCGCGACCGGAGCGGTGCGTGCCGTTCCGGTCTGAGAAATTATTTCTTCTTTTTGCCAAAGAATCCGCGCTTCTCATCAGGGGTGACATCGCTGTAGCCCATGGTATCCTTGAAGTTTTTGAGTGCCTCACGCTGAGGCGCAGTCAGATCCTTCGGGACTTCGACGATTATGCGTATATACTGATCGCCTCTGCCGTGCGAATTGAGATACTGAATGCCCTTGCCCTTGAGGGACATAACGGTGCCGGGCTGAGTGCCGGCGGGCAGATCGAATTTGACCTTTCCGTCGATGGTGGGCACCATGATACTGTCGCCCAGAGCCGCCTGGACGAAGTTCACCTTGCAGTCATACCAGATGTTATACCCCTCGCGTTCAAAGAACGGATGCGGTCTGACAAACACGGACACATGAAGATCACCCGAGGGTCCTCCGTTTGAGCCCATGCTGCCCTCGCCGCGCACGGAGATGACCTGTCTGTCGTCGATACCGGCGGGGATATTCACCTCAAGCTCACGGCGCTTGGACACACGTCCGCCGCCGCGGCACTTCTGACACGGCGTCTCGACAATTTTGCCTCTGCCGCCGCACTTGGGGCAGGTCTTGGAGGTCGAAATAACACCAAACGGTGTTCTCTGCTGAACATTCACCTGACCTCTGCCGCCGCAGTCGGGGCAGGTCTTGACGGTCGAGCCCTTTTGCGCACCCGAGCCGCCGCAGTCGGGGCAGGTCTCGATGCGATGTATCTCTATCTTGCGCTTGCAGCCCTTCGCCGCCTCTTCAAACGAAATGGTGACGCGTGCCTGAACATCGTCGCCGCGCTTCGGGGCATTGGGGTCGGAGCGTCCGCCGCCGAAGCCGCCGAACCCTCCGCCGCCTCCGAAGAAGCTGCCGAAAATATCGCCCAAATCAAAGTCAACGCCGCCGGAGCCCGTACCCCAGCCGCCTGCGCCGCCGCCCGCACCGAAGTTGGGATCGACGCCGGCATGACCGAACTGGTCGTACCTGCCGCGCTTATCCTTATCGGAGAGCACCTCGTAGGCCTCGTTGACCTCCTTGAATTTCGCCTCGGCGTCAGCGTCACCGGGGTTGAGATCGGGATGATACTGCTTCGCCTTTCGGCGGTATGCTTTTTTTATCTCGTCCTCAGTGGCATTTTTGCTGACCCCGAGCACCTCGTAAAAATCTCTTTTATCAGCCAAGGGAAATTACTCCTTTTTACTTACAATGTACTATTGAGGGACTGCAAAGCAATCCCTCAGCCGGTCATACTTTTTTTTGCAAAGCAGCACTTTGCACCGGAGCGTCGTGGCGCCGCCCCATAACGGCATATTATAATACCGTTTCATATTGTGCCGCTCGCGCGGCATCGGGTCGTCGGGTCGCCGACCCCTACCGCACTATGTGCGGTTTCTCCGCGGTTCAAGTCGCGGGCGGATGATATCCGCCCCTACAGCGGTGACTGCCGTCCGCAGGTTCTCACAACGCCGTATCGCGCAAAATTACGCATTATTTTACCGAACTGCGAGAAACCGTGCAGAGCAAGGCGTTCAAGTGCCGCTCACGCGGCATCGGGTCGTCGAGTCGCCGACCCCTACCGCACTATGTGCGGTTTCTCCGCAAGCCTTATCAAGGCAGGCAATCGCGGAAATTGCGCGAGACATCACACTTGCTCCGATTTGCGGGCGGATGATATCCGCCCCTACAACGGTGACTGCCGTCCGCAGGTTCTCACAACGCAGTATCACGCGAAATTACGCATTATTTTACCGAACTGCGAGAAACCGTGCAGAGCAAGGCGTGAGGTTCTGCACGCGAGGGAGCGCACTTTGTGTGCGTGACCGAACGGGCATGGTTCTCACAACGCCGTATCGCACGAAATTACGCATTGCCGGCTGTCAATTCCTACGGAAAGGCAGGCAATCGCGGAATTTTGTGTGAGACAAGGCGCGGGGTTCTGCGGACAAAGGAGCGCACTTTGTGTGCGTGACTGCTGTCCGCAGGTTCTCGCAACGCCGTATCACGCGAAATTGCGCATTGCCGGATTATTAGTCGTTGTCTTCGGGGACGTCCGTATAATTCGCCTCAGTGTATCCCGCATCATTGCCGGACGGAGCACCGTCAGCACCCTGCTGAGCCTGAGCCTGCTCGGCGGCCGCCTTGTAGACCTTTTCGGAGATCTCATAGAACTTGGCGGTGAGCTCCTCCTGGCGGGACTTGATGAGGTTGATATCCTCGCCCTTGAGGGCTTCCTTAAGGGCATCGATTTTTTCGTTGATGTCCTTCTTGTCGTCCTCGGAGAACTTGTCGCCGTCCTCGCTGACGAGCTTCTCGCACTGATAGACCATCTGGTCTGCGCCGTTTCTGATATCGACTTCCTCGCGGCGCTTCTTGTCCTCCTCAGCGAACTTCTCAGCCTCGTCAACAGCCTTCTGGATATCCTCCTTGGACATGTTGGTCGAGGAGGTGATGGAGATCGACTGCTCCTTGCCGGTGCCCAGATCCTTTGCGGAAACATGGACTATACCGTTTGCATCGATATCGAAGGTAACTTCGATCTGCGGCACGCCTCTGCGTGCGGGCATGATGCCGTCGAGGTGGAACACGCCGAGGGTCTTGTTATCCTTGGCGAAGTCTCTCTCTCCCTGGAGGACATGGACTTCAACTGAGGGCTGATTATCAACTGCGGTCGAGAAGATCTGGCTCTTCTTGACGGGGATTGTGGTGTTTCTGTCGATAATCTTGGTGTTTATGCCGCCCATAGTCTCGATACCGAGTGACAGCGGGGTGACATCGAGAAGAAGCAGTCCCTTGACATCGCCTGCAAGGACGCCGCCCTGGATAGCAGCGCCGATAGCGACGCACTCATCGGGGTTGATGCCCTTGAAGGGCTCGATGCCGGTATATTTCTTGACGGCTTCCTGAACAGCGGGGATACGGGACGAGCCGCCGACCATAAGAATCTTGTGAAGCTCTGAGGTCTTGAGTCCGGAATCGGAAATAGCCTGGCGAACGGGACCCATCGTCGCTTCAACGAGGTCTGCGGTCAGTTCGTTGAACTTTGCCCTGGTGAGAGTCATCTCAAGGTTGAGCGGAGTGCCGTCGGACTTCATGCCGATGAAGGGCAGGTTGATGGTGGATGTGGTGACGTTGGAAAGCTCAATCTTCGCCTTCTCGGCAGCCTCCTTCAGTCTCTGCATAGCCATCTTGTCTCCGCGAAGGTCAACGCCCTCGCTCTTCTTGAACTCGTCGGCTATCCAGTCGATAACTCTCTGGTCGAAATCGTCGCCACCGAGGCGGTTGTTGCCGGCAGTTGCGAGAACCTCCTGAACGCCGTCGCCCATCTCGATGATGGAGACATCGAAGGTGCCGCCGCCGAGGTCATAAACCATGACCTTCTGGTCGTTCTCCTTATCAATGCCGTAAGCGAGAGCCGCAGCTGTGGGCTCGTTGATTATTCTCTTTACATCAAGACCGGCTATCTTACCGGCGTCCTTTGTAGCCTGACGCTGGGAGTCGGTGAAGTAAGCGGGAACGGTGATAACCGCCTCAGTGACCTTCTCGCCGAGATAGGCCTCCGCGTCGGTCTTGAGCTTTTGCAGAATCATCGCGGAAATCTCCTGAGGGGTGTACTTCTTGTCGTCAATCTTAACCTTGTAATCGGAACCCATCTGTCTCTTGATAGAGGAGACGGTTCTGTCGGGATTTGTGATAGCCTGACGCTTTGCGACCTGACCGACAAGTCTTTCGCCGGTCTTGCCGAACGCAACGACGGAAGGCGTTGTTCTTGCGCCCTCGGCGTTGGGGATAACGACCGGCTCGCCGCCCTCGATAACCGCTACACATGAATTTGTTGTTCCTAAGTCAATACCTATAACCTTTGACATAATAAATTACCTCCGAAGTAATGAATTGTTTAATTTATATTCCAAAATGCCTTGCGGCATCAGTTGGCAACCTGAACGACTGCGGGTCTTATGACCGTGTCGCCGAGCTTATAGCCCTTTGTGAACACTTTGACGATAACATTCTCGCCGACGCTCTCGTCCTCGACATGCATGACAGCCGAGTGGATATTCGGGTCGAACGCGTCGCCCTCGGCTCCGAAAGCCTCAATATCGAGCGCTTTGAGGATATCGCCGAACTGCCTGTATATCTGCTCAACTCCCTTGCGGTAGCTGTCGGCATCTGCCTCGGCGTTCACCGCCGCGCGCTCAAAATTATCTATGACCGGAAGAAGCTTCCCGACGACATCCGTCTTTGAGCGGACTTTTATGTCGTCCTTCTCGCGCAGCGAACGCTTGCGGAAGTTATCGTATTCCGCCGCGAGGCGCAGGAAGTTGTCGGCACTCTCCTTTAGTGACTGCTGAGCCTTTTCGAGCTCTTTTTCGAGCTCGGCTATGCGATCCTTCTTTGAGGACTTTGAGGCTTTCTTCTCAGCCTTCTTCGCGTCCTCCGCCGGAGCGGTTTCGGGGGTGCTCTCCTCCGCCTGCTCGGGCTTTTTCGTGCTCTCGCTCATTGGTGTTACATTCCTTTCGTTATTCTTCAAGTGCTTTTTCCATCGTTTCGCCGATGCACTGAGAAATATATTTAAGACCGGGAACCAGCCTGCGGTAGTCCATTCTTGTCGGTCCTATAATGCCTATCGAGCCGCTGCTGTCCTCGCCGACGGTGTACCGTGCGAGAATGACGCTCGAATTGTCGAGCTGAACGAAGCCGTTCTCTCTGCCTATTCTTATCTCAAGCTCGCCCTTCATGCTGTCCGCAAGGGTTCGCAGCGGAGTGCCGCGGCTCAAAAACTCAAGCAGCTCATACGCTCTGCCTGCATACTCTCTGTGGTGCAGCAGATTTGACTGGCCGGAGAGGAACACATGCGGCTGTGCGGCGCTCTGCGACAGTTCGGCGACCGCCGAAAGCATAGGAAACAGCGCGAGCGACTCCATTCCGAGCCGCGCCGCTATCGACTGGAGATAAGCGGGAGTCAGGCTGCTGACAGGCACGCCGATAAGCATCGCCTGTGCGACATTATAAAAGGTCTCGCAGACCGTCGTGTCTATTGCGGTGTCGAGCCTGAACAGCTTGCTTCTGAGAATACCGTTGCTCGCCAAGAGCACTATCATCGCCGTGTGCGGAGAGATAGGAACCAGCTCGACGCGCTTTATCTTCGTATTCTCGCCCGAGGGGGTCGTCATAACGGCGGCGCATCGGGTGAGATAGGCGAGTGCTTCGCCCGCATGCCTCAGGAGACTTTCCGGGTCGCCGTTCGAGTTGCCGACGCCCGCGTCGATGAGCCTGCGCGATTCCTCGCTGAGCTCGCTCTCGGAAACGAGGTTATCGACATAATAGCGATACCCCTCGCCGGTAGGGACGCGCCCCGCCGAGGTGTGCGGCTGATCGAGCAGACCGAGATAGACGAGATCCGCCATCTCGTTTCGCACGGTGGCGGAGGAAACGGACATATCAAGAGAATCGAGCAGAGCCTTTGAGCCAACCGGCTCGCCGGTCTTTATATACTGCTCGACAACGGCTGCAAGAATTTTCTCTTTTCTCTCGCTGAGTTCCATTTGTCTCTGCCTTTCGTTGTGTTCGTTAGCACTCTCAATGTCCGAGTGCTAACTTACAGTTCATACTATACAACGGCGCACGGATTTTGTCAACAATTTATTTGTAAACACTTTGTGAACTCCGCATTGACTTTCGCCGAATTTGCGATATACTTTAAGAAAGCGGTGCTGTGTCTGTAGGGTGCGGTGCCACGGTAAGAAAGCAGAGATCGGGAGTCCGAAAATGAAATACGAATATATTATATTTGACCTTGACGGCACTTTGCTGAACACGCTCGACGATCTTCGGGACAGCACAAATTTTGCCCTGCGCCGATTCGGTTTTCCGGAGCGCACAACGGACGAGGTGAGACGCTTTGTCGGCAACGGCGTGGCGAGGCTCATCCATCTCGCAGTCCCCGAGGGCACGGACGAAACGACGGAAGCCGACTGTCTCGCCGTCTTTAAAGAGCACTACAAAGATAATATGACCGACAAAACCGCCCCCTACCCCGGGATAATTGATATGCTGAAAAAATTGCGTGAGCTGGGAGTCAAGGTCGCGGTGGTATCGAACAAATTTGAGCCTGCCGTTATCGGGCTGTGCGAGGACTACTTCGGCGGACTCGTTGACGCTGCGGTCGGTCAGACCGAGGACAGGCAGAAGAAGCCCGCTCCCGACGGGGTTTTATATGCAATGAAGCTGCTCGGCGCAGACCCCGCGAAAACAGTATATTCCGGTGATTCCGAGGTCGATGTGCTCACGGCGAGGAACTCGAATCTACCGTGCATCGGCGTGTCGTGGGGATTTCGTGAAAGAAGGGTACTTGAAAACGACGGCGCGGACTATATTGCCGACCGTGCGGAGGATATATTAGGTATTATAGAATAACTTATACTTGCGGAGGCAAAGCAATGTCCGAATCCTTATACACAGTTCTTTGGTACATCAACAACGCAGTGCTCGGTCTGCTTCAGAGCGGATTTTTGTGGTACAATCTGACCCCGAAATACAACAAGCATGTCGTATTTTTAATAACCACCGTTCCGTTTACATTTCTTGTGCTGTCTCATAAATTTGTGGATTTTGTTGCACCGTCGTTTCTGGTGCTCCTGCCGCTCGCGTATTATTTTGTCTGCGCAGCAGTGCTCTACAAAGAGAAATTCAGAACGAAAGCGTTTGTATCGATAGCCATTTTCACGCTGGAATCATGTACCTCTGCCCTTCTCGTTCCGATATTGTATGCACTGGGCATAGACAGCAACAGCCCGGAAGCCAATCTTATACTGACACCGTTTCTGCTCGTATACACAATGATTTTCCTTGCGTTTACATATTTCAGAAAGCGCAAGCTTGAGGGCGGCTCAATAAGGCCGACTTCGATGCTTGCATTCATTATATTTCCGCTGAGTCAGATGCTGCTGCTCGACACATGTCTTATATTATTGAACCATTTCGACTGGGCAACCGAGAACAACCCGCTCTCACTGTTCAAGGACCCCGACCGCACGACGCTGTTGACTTTTGCAATTGTCGCTGTATTCAGCATCGCCGCGGATGTTATACTCTTCTATGTCATGAACCGCTCTTCGCAGAACGAGAAGCTGCGCGAAGAGCTCAAGATGCAGGAATATCAGAACAGCGTCAACCTCGACTACTACAAAAATGTCGAGAAAAACAGCGTTGAGGCGAGGAAAATTCGCCACGATCTCGCGAATATGGTGCAGACCGCCTACGAAATAATGGAGAACGGCACGGAGAGCGACAAGGAGTCGGCGAAGAAGATGCTCGCCCAGCTCAGGACGGAAGTCGCAGATATAAAAATTGAGCGCTTCTGCCAAAACACTCTCGTCAACGCGATAGCTTCAAACAAGGCGGCCGAATGCAGAAAGAACGACATTGATTTCGACTTCGATCTGCGCGTTCCGGAGACTCTCGGCATAGAAGAAGTCGATATCTGCAAGGCGTATGTCAATATTTTTGACAACGCGATAAACGCGGCGAAGGCAATCGACGGAAAAAGATATGTAAAGATAAAGAGCTTTACAAATCCGGACGACGGCATGCTCTATATTTCCGGCGAAAATGACATTGCGCCCGACTACGAAGAGAAGAAAAAGGCGAGAACAGGCGAGCACGGCTACGGTTTGAGGATTCTCAGAGACACAGCAGAAAAATACGGCGGACGGCTCGTGACAAGCGACAAGGGGGATACCTTTACAGTTGTAATGACCATGAAAGCCGAAATAGATTAGACATTATAGCGTAAACAATTTATACTTACGGAGGCAAATCAATGTCCGAATCTATTTACACATCTTTATGGTATATCAACAACATAATGGCCGCCTTGCTTCGCGGCGGTTTCCTATGGTATAACTTGACACCGAAGTTTAATAAACATCTTGTTCTTCTCGTAACCACTGTTCCGTTCGCATTTTTTGTCGTCTTGCAGAAATTCGTAACCGTTGTTGCCCCGTCGTTTCTGGTTATGCTTCCAATCACTTATTATTTTATCTGCGCGGCAGTGCTATACAAAGAAAAATTCAGAACGAAGGCGTTTGTGTCGATAACACTTTTTGCGCTGGAATCGTGCTTCATCGGTCTTTTGGCTCCGGTATTAAACCTGTTTGGAATAGGCAGCAACGATCCTAAAGCCAACATAGTTCTCACGCCACTTATGCTCGTGTACACAATGATTTTCCTTGTATTTACATATTTCAGAAAGCGCAAGCTTGAGAGCGGCTCGATAAAACCAACCTCAATGCTCGCATTTATCATCTTTCCACTAAGCCAAACACTGCTGCTCAACACCTGCCTCATCCTGTTAAATCACTTCAATTGGGCGGGTGAAAACAGTCCGCTCTCTCTTTTTAGAAACCGTGACCGCACAACGACGATAATTTTCGTCACATCCGCAATATTCAGCATCGCCGCGGATGTTATACTTTTCTATGTCATGAACCGCTCTTCGCAGAACGAAAGACTGCGCGAAGAGCTCAAAATGCAGGAGTATCAGAACAGCGTCAATCTCGACTACTACAAAAATGTCGAGAAAAACAGCGTCGAGGCGAGGAAGATTCGCCACGATCTCGCGAACATGGTGCAGACCGCCTATGAAATAATGGAGAACGGCACGGAGAGCGACAAAGAGTCGACGAAGAAGATGTTCGCCCAGCTCAAGACGGAGGTTGCGGACATAAAAATCGAGCGTTTCTGCCAAAACACTCTCGTCAACGCGATAGCTTCAAACAAGGCAGCCGAATGCAGGAAGAACGACATTGATTTTGACTTCGATCTGCGCGTTCCGGAGACTCTCGGCATAGAAGAGGTTGATATCTGCAAGGCTTATGTCAACATTTTCGACAACGCGATAAACGCAGCGAAGGCGATAGACGGAAAAAGATATGTAAAGATAAAGAGCTTTACAAATCCGGACGACGGTATGCTCTATATTTCCGGCGAAAACGATGTTGCGCCAGACTACGAAGAGAAGAAAAAGGCGAGAACAGGCGAACACGGCTACGGTTTGAGGATTCTCAGAGACACCGCCGAAAAATACGGCGGTCGGCTCGTGACAAGTGACAAGGGAGACACCTTTACAGTCGTGATGACCATGCGTGCCTCCGCAAACGGCTGAAAGGCACTGAAATTTAACGCAAAAACAAAAATAGAGGGTCACAGTCAGTTGAAGAAAGCGAACTGTGACCCTCTTTGTTTTTCGTTCGGTTCTGCAATAATTGCAAAGCCCGACTTATTTCGGAATGAACCAGAATATGTGACCGAGAATGAACTTTACATATTCGGAGTATGCCTCCAGGATTCTTTGAATAAGCTCCATTTCATTTACCTCCTCCAAAATCAACGTCCGAAAATCAGTTTGATGAGTTCTATTATCGGACCCACCGTGACCCAGTAGAGCGCCATACCGGACCACTCAAGTGCTTTGAGCAACAGATCCATCGCCATTTCCCGTCTCCCTCCCTTCTCATCGCGTGCTTGACTCTTTGCATCATCTATATTATAATTATTACAAATTGTAGGGTCAATCAACAGATTCTTTTGAATTGTATGTTTCCGGGCAAAATGCTTTTTTCTGTTCGGAAACGCGCAGAGCGGAGGCGAAAAAATTTATGGAAGACCGCCGTGTGAGAAAAACCAAGCAGCTTCTTTGCGAAGCCTTTATTTCGCTGCTCAAGCAAAAGCCCATTGACAAGATTTCCGTAACGGAGCTTTGTCGGACGGCGGATATTAACAGGGGGTCTTTTTATGCCCACTATACCGATGTCTACGATCTGTTGGATAAAACGGAGGACGCCGTTTTTGCGCATCTGTGCGCGGCGGTTAGGGAATGCAATTACACGGAATGTGATTTTTCTTTGATAAACAATATCATTGAGACAATAAAGAAAGAGCGTGCATTTTGCGACGCCCTGTTCGGCAAACACGGCAGCAAGCTGTTCCTCGACAAGTGCTGTGAGGTGAGCAGGCAGGATATAACGGACGAATGGCATCGGGAATTCCCGAGCCTTGACAGCCGAGTCCTGAATGTCACCTACACCTTCATGGTGAAGGGTTCTTTGGGGATAATAGAGGAGTGGGTCAACAACGATTTTTCGGCTCCCTGCGAGCTCGTTTCATCGGCAATATGCGAAATATATTCCGCCGTTCTTGCAAATCTTGACTGTATGCAGAAAAATCACCGCACCGAAAAGTAAAGCGCAGACAAGGCAAAAATAAAAAGCTGTAAACTACCGAATGCCGCGAGGCGGGTAATTTACAGCTTTTGTTTTGCCTGTCAATCGTCGTCGAGCTTGAGGACTGCCATGAACGCCTCCTGCGGCACTTCAACCGTGCCGAACTGGCGCATACGTTTTTTGCCCTCTTTCTGCTTTTCGAGCAGCTTTTTCTTTCGGGTTATGTCGCCGCCGTAGCACTTGGCAAGAACGTCTTTTCTCATCGCCTTGACTGTTTCACGGGCTATGACCTTGCCGCCGATGGCTATCTGGATAGGAATTTCAAACAGCTGGCGCGGGATATTATCCTTGAGCTTTTCCGCTATCTTCCTTGCGCGTCCGTAAGCCTTGTCGGCATGGATAATAAACGAGAGCGCGTCGATTATATCGCCGTTTAAGAGAACATCGAGCTTGACGAGGTTCGAGCGGCGGTAATCGGTTATCTCATAGTCAAACGACGCATAGCCGCGGGTGCGCGACTTGAGCGAATCGAAGAAATCGTAGATTATTTCGTTGAGCGGCAGCTCATAGAGAATGTCCACGCGGTCGGAGGCGATATAGGTCATGTTCTTGAACACGCCGCGGCGCTCCTGGCACAGATCCATTATCGCGCCGACATATTCGGGCGGCGAATAGATATGCGCGTTTGTGAACGGCTCCTCACTGTAGTCAATATTGACCGGGTCGGGATAGTGGGTCGGATTATCTATTTCGATAACGCTGCCGTCGGTCAGGTGTATCTTGTATATAACACTCGGCACGGTCGTCACGAGGTCGAGGTCATATTCGCGCTCAAGCCGCTCCTGAATTATCTCAAGATGGAGCAGACCGAGGAAGCCGCAGCGGAAGCCGAAGCCGAGTGCGCCGGAGGTCTCAGGCTCATATGAGAGCGAGGCGTCGTTGAGCTGGAGCTTTTCGAGTGCGTCGCGCAGGTTTTCGTAGTCCGCGCCGTCGGCGGGATAGACGCCGCAGAAAACCATCGGGTTCACCTTGCGGTAGCCTGCAAGCGGCTCCTTTGCGGGGTTCTCAGCAGTCGTTACGGTGTCGCCTACGCGGGCGTCGCTGACGGTCTTTATCGACGCGGTGATATAGCCGACCTCGCCGGAGGTAAGTTCATCGGCGGGCTCCATGCTCGTGGCGCGCATATAGCCGACTTCAACGACCGTGAACTGCGCACCGGTCGCCATCATATACATGGTGTCGCCGGGCTTTATCTTGCCCTCTTTTATTCTGACATAGACGATAACACCCTTGTAGCTGTCATATACCGAGTCGAAAATGAGCGCTCTGAGCGGAGCGTTGTCATCGGTCACGGGCGCGGGAATATCGAGAACGATGCGTTCGAGAACCTCTTCGACATTCTCGCCCGTCTTTGCCGAGACACGCGGAGCGTTCGAGCAGTCGAGCCCTATGACCTCCTCGACCTCGGAAGCAACTCTGTCGGGGTCGGCAGCGGGCAGGTCTATTTTATTGATAACGGGGACTATCTCAAGGTCGTGGTCGAGCGCCAGATATGTGTTCGCGAGTGTCTGTGCCTCGATGCCCTGCGACGCGTCGATTATGAGCACCGCACCCTCGCAGGCGGCAAGGGAACGCGAGACTTCGTAGTTGAAGTCGACATGACCGGGAGTGTCTATGAGATTCAACTCATAGACCTCGCCGTCGCTCGCGGTGTAGTCCATCTTGACCGCGTGCGCCTTTATCGTGATTCCGCGCTCGCGCTCAAGGTCCATCTTATCAAGTATCTGAGCGGTCATATCGCGCTTCGCCACGGAGTCGGTGAGCTCGAGAAGCCTGTCCGCGAGAGTCGATTTGCCGTGGTCAATATGCGCTATGATGCTGAAATTTCTGATGTTTTCTTTCTTGGTAGACAATTTTTTGATCCTTTCGTGGCTCTTTAGTCAAGCTCGGTCACAAGGGTATCCGCGGACGGTCTGCCTATCCACATATCGCCGAAGCTCTGACCCGCTATCTCCTCGCAGCGTTTCATCTGCTCGGGGGTCAGTGAGCACCTGCCGGTCTCTTTCTTTTCTTTTATAGCCTCTGTTATCATCTTGTGATCCTCGCGGGTCATCTTATAAGTGAACACGCAGACATAGACGAGACCGACGAAGATGAGCGGCAGGATGCAGTAAGTCACCTTCAGACCGAATATACCCTTGGCGGTCTGCTCGAGGGCGTTCGCGCCCTCTGCGCCCGTGCGGAAGCCGAAGCCCTTGAGAATAAATCCGGTGAACGCGCTCATCAGACCGTTTATAGTCTTTTTGATGAGCGTATTGAAGGTCGAGATAACGCCCTCGCGGCGGCGTCCGGTTATCATCTCGTCAACATCCGTGACATCGGGCTGGATATTTGTCGCTGTGAAGCCGGGACCGGAGAAGCCGAAGTTATAGAGGATTATCGAAACAATGACGACCCAGAGCGGAGTGCTCTTGCCTATAAACAGGTTCATGATAAGTCCTGCCGCCATGAGCGGAGTCAGGAGCTTTCCGCACAGCTGCTTGCCCTTTTTCATCGTCAGCAGGTAGTTGACGGGGAAGCCCGATGCCTCAGCTGCGCCCGCGACCGTTTGCAGGGTGTTGAAATAGCCGAAGCGCTGGGCACTGTATTTGATGAAATACTGGTTGGAGTTTGCATAGAAGCCCTTTGCCATGGTGTACATCGAGCTCAGGACGAAGTAGCGTCTGAACGCCTTGTTGCGGAAGACCTGCTTATATTCCTCAAGCAGCATTGTCGCGTTGAAGGGCGGCAGCTTCATATCGAGCGAGCTCGGCTCCTTCGTGCATTTGAAGGTCACGAGCAGCGGCAGCGAGAACCACAGGCACAGCACCGCGCCGAAGAACATAAACTTCGGTCTTGAGGCGGCAGTCATCTCCATATCCGTAAAGCCGAGCGACAGCGAGACGAGAAGGAATGACGAGACCATGCCGACGGAGTTCATTATATACTGCACGGAGTTATACTGTGTGCGCAGTGAATATTCGGGCGCGATAACGGGCAGCATCGCAACATGAGGCACGGTGACGAGGGTCAGAGCCGTGTTGTAGAGCATATAGGCGAGCATGTAGTAGATCATCGTCGCCGTCTTGTTGCCGGTCGCGGAGATGCCGAACGAGTTCCACAGGCAGAAATATGTGACCGCTATGGGTATGACGCCCCAGAGCAGGTATCTTCTGTGCCTGCCGTATTTCGAGCGCGTGCGGTCGGTTATGATACCCATGACGGGGTCGGTTACGGCGTCCCAGATATGAGCCATGGCGATGACCATACCCGCCTGATCGACGCTGAGCTTTTCGACCTCGGTCAAAAATGAGAGAAAATAGAGCGAGATGATGTATCCGCCGCCGCCGAAAAGTATGCTCGCGGCATTGTAGCCCACCATCGGACCTATCTTCTGAAAGAATGACGAAACCTTCGATTCCTGTTTTCCCACAGTGTTCCCCTCTTTGCGTGTTTCTCAAATATCTATCCACTATAGATAATACTATAATTTTACAGTAAAACGCAGATTTGTCAATACAGTGTTGAAAAAGCCCTGCGGAGCAAAAATATTTTTTTGCCCCGGCACTGACAAAAAAGTTTTTATTGCGCTTTTTGTATCGATATTTCGTTACTGTTTATGTTTTTGAGCCCTTTTACAGCATTATTTTCGGCAAAATGCACAGACAAAAATACATACCCGAAAAAGCGTACAAAAAGGCGGGCGGACAGGGGCCCAAAATCTCTTTTACGCGCCTTGACTTTTGGCATTTTTTAGATTATCATAGGCTACAATGAATAATAGGGGAGTAAGCGCTTATGCTAAATAATACCGAAAAAACAATGGAAAAAATCGTCGCTCTGTGTAAAAACAGAGGCTTCATTTTCGCCGGCAGCGACATCTACGGCGGGCTTGCGAACACATGGGATTACGGCCCGCTCGGCGCAAGAATGAAGAACAACGTCAAGGACACCTGGCGCAAGAGATTCATTCAGGAGCGCAGAAACAGCTACGAGGTCGACGCAGACATTCTCATGCACCCGAGAGTCTGGGAGGCAAGCGGTCACATTGCCAGCTTCTCCGATCCCCTGCTCGACTGCAAGGAGTGCAAGATGCGCCACAGAGCGGACACGCTCATCGAAAGCTTTGACCCCGACGCACACCCCGACAAGATGACCAAGGAGGAGATGTTTGAGTTCATCAAGGCTCATTCGATCCCCTGCCCCCACTGCGGCAAGCACAATTTCACGGACATCAGGGAATTCAACCTCATGTTCCAGACCTACCGCGGAGTCACAAACGACGCAAAGAGCATTATCTATCTGCGCCCCGAAAACGCGCAGGGCGAATATGTAAACTTTCTCAATGTCCAGCGCACAATGAGAGCGAAGCTGCCCTTCAGCATCGGTCAGATCGGCAAGGCGTTCAGAAATGAGATAACCCCCGGCAACTTCACCTTCAGAACGATAGAGTTTGAACAGATGGAGTTCCAGACCTTCTGCAAAAAGGGCTCCGACAACGAGCTCTACGACTACTTCAAGCAGTTCGGCAGAAAATATTTCGAGGATCTCGGCATAGCTCCCGAGCATCTTCGCTTCCACGACCATGAGAAGCTCGCCCACTACGCGAAGGCCGCGTGCGATATTGAGTTCCTCTTCCCGTTCGGCTGGGGCGAGATAAACGGCACCCACAACAGAACGGACTTCGATTTGACGAGACATCAGGAATACAGCGGTCAGAAGATGGACTATCTCGACCCCGAGACAAACGAGAAGTTCATTCCATATATTATAGAGTCCACCTACGGACTTGACAGAACCGTGCTCGCGCTGCTCTGCGAAGCATACGACGAGGAGGTCATCGACGCAGAGAAGAACGACACCCGCGTGGTGCTCCATCTCTCCCCCGTCGTCGCGCCGTACAAGGCTGCGGTGCTTCCCCTCTCGAAGAAGCTTTCGGAGGAGGCTGTGAAAATCTGCGACGACCTGAGCCGCAGGTTCATGGTCGATTTCGACGAGACCGGCTCCATAGGCAAGCGTTACCGCCGTCAGGACGAGATCGGCACTCCGCTGTGCATCACCTATGACTTCGACTCCGTTGAGGATCACTGCGTGACGGTGCGCGACCGCGACACGATGAAGCAGGAGCGCATAGCCATAGATGAGCTTGAGGGCTACATCGCCTCACGCATCGAGTTCTGATTTTCAACAGGTTTATAAAATCCAAAGGAGAGCGAAATATATGAAAGTAAATTTCACTGAGACTGTCCTCAGAGACGCGAACCAGTCGCTTATCGCGACCCGTATGCCCTTTGAGGATTTCGAGGCAATATTGCCCGAGCTTGACAAGGCGGGCTACTATTCGCTCGAGTGCTGGGGCGGCGCCACGTTTGACTCCTGCCTGCGCTATCTCAACGAAGATCCGTGGGAGCGCCTGCGCAAGATTCGCAAGGCGTGCCCGAACACCAAGCTGCAAATGCTCCTCAGAGGTCAGAATCTTCTGGGCTACAAGCATTATCCCGACGATGTCGTTCGCCTTTTCGTCAGAAAGAGCGTTGAAAACGGCATCGACATCATCCGCATATTCGACGCGCTCAACGACCTGAGAAACATCGAGACGGCTGTTGACGAGACCGTCAAGTGCGGCGCTCATGCATCGGGCACCATCTGCTACACCACAAGCCCCATTCACAACATCGAGAGCTATATCAAGCTTGCAAAAGATCTCGAGAGCATGGGCGTTCAGTCCGTATGCATCAAGGATATGGCGGGCATCATGGATCCTCAGACCGCATACGACCTTGTAAAGGGCATAAAGGAAAACATAAGTCTCCCCGTCATCGTCCACACCCATTCGACCACCGGACTCGGTCCCGTAACCTTGCAGAAGGCCGTCGAAGCCGGCGCGGATGTTATTGACACCGCCATCTCCTGCTTCTCCAACGGCACCTCTCAGCCGCCCACGGAGACCATGGCATATATCCTCGGGAAAGAGGGCTACGAGGTTGCGCTTGATACGGCGCAGCTCAAGAAAATCAACGATTTCTTCAAGCCCGTGCGCAATAAGGCGCTCAAGAGCGGTCTGCTCAACCCCGTCGTGCTGACCACTCAGACCGACGCGCTCAACTATCAGATCCCCGGCGGAATGCTCTCGAACCTTGTCGCTCAGCTCACCGCTCAGAACAAGCTCGACAAGCTCGATGAGGTTCTCGCAGAAACTCCGAGAGTCCGCGAAGACCTCGGTTATCCTCCGCTCGTCACCCCGATGAGCCAGATGGTCGGCGTTCAGGCGACCGCAAACGTGCTCGCGGGAGAAAGATATAAAAATATTTCAAAGGAAGTCAAAAACTATATCAAGGGCGAATACGGCAAGGCTCCCGGCGCGATAAGCGCGGAGCTTCAGAAGAAGGTTCTCGGCGACGAAGAGCCGATAACCTGCCGCTACGCAGACCTGCTTGAGCCCGGGCTCCCCGCCGCAAGAGAGTATCTCGGCGACAGAGCCTCCTGCGATGAGGATGTTCTCTCTTATATAGCCTTCCCGACTCAGGCGGAAGCGTTCTTCGACAAGCGTGACGAGAAAAAGAAGAACACCTTCACATACAAGATTCAGAGACTCGACTGAGTTTCTGCAGAAAGGATAGGTTTTATCAATGTTTGATTTTGACATGAGCATGTCTCTGGGCGAAAAATTTATTTTCGCTCTCCAGGTCTCCCTCTTCGGAATGCTTATGGTTTTCGCGCTGCTCATCATTCTTGCGATACTGATAAAGTTCATCTCCTTCCTCGTCAGAGCGGGAGAAGGGCTCGCAGAAAAGAAGAGCAAAAAGGACGCCGTATCCGACAGTCCCGCGCCCGTACAGCAGCCCGCTGCCGCAGCACCCCTGCCCGACTCACAGGGCTCGCTTGTGCTTGACGGAGTTGACGAGCCGACCGCTGCGGTCATCATGGCCATAGTCAGCGACGAAAGCGGCATACCGCTCAACAGACTGCTGTTCAAATCCATAAAGAAGAAAGAAGACTGATGCGGCTCGCCGCCGACAACTGAAAGGAACGATCACCATGAAATATGTTGTTACATTAAACGGCAAAAACTACGAGGTTGAGGTCGAGAAGACCGACGCCGTTATCACCGCTGTTACCGACGCCGCTCCCGCGGCTCCCATTGCTGCCCCCGCCCCCGCAGCAGCTCCCGCACCCGCCGCTCCCGCCGCTCCCGCCGCTCCCGCAGCAGCCGCAGACGGTCAGAAGGTTCTCTCGCCCATGCCCGGCACGATACTGAGCGTCAACGTCTCGGCAGGCTCTGCCGTCAAGGCGGGCGATGTGCTCCTCATTCTGGAGGCTATGAAAATGGAAAACGAAATTGTCGCTCCCTGCGACGGTACAGTAAAGCAGCTCGCCGTCCAGAAGGGCTCGACCGTCGCTACGGACGAACTGCTCGCCGTAGTCGGCTAAGGGGGACAGCACATGGACATACTCACTATTCTTAAAGGCTTCTGGGAGAGCTCGGGTCTCGCCGTGCTCACCTGGAGAGAGGGCGTAATGATCCTCGTTTCGTTCGTCCTGCTCTATCTGGCTATCGCAAAAAAATTCGAGCCGCTGCTGCTGCTCCCCATCGCGTTCGGCATCCTGCTCGCAAACCTGCCCGGCGCAGGTCTTATGGATGACCCGACAGGTATCATCGACCCGATGAGTACAACGATACGGGAGGGCGCGCACTGGTATGACATCGGAATCCTGCGTCTTATCTATGCAGGCGTCAAGAGCAGTATCTTCCCGTGCCTCATCTTCATGGGCGTCGGCGCAATGACCGATTTCGGTCCCCTGCTCGCAAACCCGATGAGCCTGCTGCTCGGCGCAGCCGCACAGCTCGGTATCTATATCGCCTTCATCGTCGCCATTCTGCTCGGCTTTACTCCGCAGGAGGCCGCCGCCATCGGCATCATCGGCGGCGCAGACGGTCCGACGGCAATATTCCTCGCAACAAAGCTTGCAGCTCACCTGCTCGCCCCCATCGCCGTTGCGGCTTATTCGTATATGGCTCTTATCCCCATCATTCAGCCCCCGATCATGAAGCTGCTCACCACCAAAAAAGAGCGCTCGGTCGAGATGAAGCAGCTCAGAAAGGTCAGCAAGACCGAGAAGATAATCTTCCCCGTCGTCGTGCTTGTTATCTGCGCCTTCATGCTCCCCTCGGTCGCTCCGCTTATCGGCATGTTCATGCTCGGCAACCTGTTCAGGGAGAGCGGCGTTGTTGAGAGACTCAGCGACACCGCGCAGAACGCTCTGACCAACATCGTCACGATAATGCTCGGCGTAACCGTCGGCGCAACGGCGAACGGTCAGACCTTCCTGTCAAAGCAGACCATTTTCATCATCCTGCTCGGTCTGCTCGCCTTCTGCTTCTCGACCGCAGGCGGCGTGCTTCTCGGCAAGCTCATGTATCTCATCACCAAGGGCAAGGTCAATCCCCTCATCGGCTCCGCAGGCGTCTCCGCCGTTCCCATGGCGGCGCGTGTTTCGCAGGTCGAGGGACGCAAGGCCAACCCGACAAACTTCCTGCTCATGCACGCAATGGGTCCGAATGTCGCGGGCGTTATCGGCTCGGCTGTTGCCGCCGGCTTCCTGCTCCTGCTGTTCGGCTCATAATCAAAAAAGATATAAAAAATCCGGCAGTCCTGTTTTTATGCAGAGCTGCCGGTATTTTTTATGTTCAGGCGGCGCGTTTTTTGGCGAGACGCCGTCCGAGGAAATATAAAACATAAACAAGCACTATGCGAAGCGGCTCGAATATGAGGGACGAATCGGGCATATTTTCGAGCATCGTTTTGCTGCGGAACAGCTTTTCGGCTAACAGCCCATACGCGGGATAGAGCGACGCGCAGTAGCCGTAGAGCAGCGGATAGACGACAACGAGCGAGAGTAACAGATAGCCGGAGAAGCCAAAGAGAAAGCTCCTGTCATCTAAGAAACAGCTCATCAAAAATGCGCCGACGAGCGAAAGGGCTATCCATATAACCGAGAGCACTATTGAGGCGGTGGTTATCTCCCCGTGCTCGCCCTGCGGGTCGGCGGAATAACTGAAGCCGAAAAAGCAGAAGTCAACGACCGCGCCGAAAATCGCCATCAGTATACCCAGCCACATTTCACGGTTTGTTATCTCTTTTTTCATGCGTTTCTTTTTCATACCGATTCTCCTTTCAATTTCAATGGTAGCAAAATCTTTTTGTGCTGTCAACATTTTTCTTTAATATTATATGTTTATTTATTTCTTTTTCACAATTCGTTCATCAAATCCGCACACTTTTTAAATCATGTTGACTAAATCGCCGAAATTTAATATAA
>CAVDWM010000004.1:0-99291 GCA_963612725.1 Faecalibacterium prausnitzii
TTGTAATAATCATCGCCTTTACTGTAATCCACATTGAAGCCTGCATCCGAACATTTCTTTACATATTCCGCATAATCTTTCGGAGAAGTGTTGGCGACATAGAGGAAAAAGCCGTCGTCATATTCGGACGAGAATTTGCCCTGATTCGACTTAGGCTTCGGGAGCATTTTGCCCAAAGAACTCGAAGGCCACTGTATTTCGGTAAATTTCATCGGTGCTTCCAATTCGATTGACATTTTCTTGTCGTACCAATTTACATTCAATTTATATCCATCAGAATTATATGCTCTATAATAGCTTGAGCTTGAATCGGGATCTACAGTAAACCCAAGATTTTCGCACTGAGAAACATAGTTTTTGTATTCATCCTCTGAGGTCTTATAAAAGCTAACCGATATTCTGTCTTCTGAATTAGAATAAATTTTTCCGACTTTAGATTCGGGAGCAGGCAGTATATCGTGCATTTCTATTTTAGACCAATCGATTTTTTCTCCCCTGTCTTTGCCGGAAGCGCTCAGTGCCACAACAATTACCGCAACCGCTATGGCTGCATAAAACCACCATTTTTTATAAATCGGTTTCTTATTTTTGGGCTTCCGCTTATGTTTTGTCTTCTTGTCTTTTTCGGGCTGTTCTGCGATTGGCGGGGTTGTATTCTCCGCAAAAGCCGGAGTTCCGCACTCGGTACAAAACTTGCCTTCAAATTCGTTTCCGCATTTTTTGCACTTCATTTCTTTCTCTCCTTATTGACCAATTTGTTGTTCTGATAAAAAGCAGAACAATATTACAATTCGAATTATAGTCATATTTATGACCATTGTCAAGAAAATAATCATACAGTATGATAATTTTTGGTGATATATATGATTAAATATGACCCATTTTGGGAGACAATGCGAAAACGTGGAGAAAGCACATATACATTGATAAACAAACACAATATAAGCAGTGCGACTATAAATCGCATAAGGCACGGTCAAGGCATCACCACGCAAAAGTTAGACGATCTTTGCCGGATACTTCATTGCAAGGTTGAAGATATTATTGTTTTTGAAGACGAAGATAAATAGTCAGACCCTCCGCTCTTTCGGGAGGGTCTGTTGCTTTAATTTTCAAATCAGAACGCGAAGTACTTTTTGAGCATCTTTTTCATCCTGCCGTTCATTACGGTCAGGGTGTTTATCGCATCCTGCTTTTCGTCTTCGGTGCCGTATATCGCCTGTTTCATGAGTCTGCCCTCTTCAAAACAGGCATCGTCATGGATGGGGAAATAATTCTTGAGCAGGAAGCAGCCGTAGCGAACATATCTCATCTCGCCGACAAGTCTGAACTCCTTGCTTATCGTGTCAACGGCAACGCTCCTGAAATTCTTTATCGAATCGATAAGAGCTTTTCTCTCGTTTTCGGGCGAGAACACTATTGTCGAGCAGATATATGCGCCCTTGTTTTCGGGAGTGCAGGAGTGGCTGTCCGTGCTGCCGACAACGGGATATTTAAATCCGCGGGCTCTGTCCTCATAATATCTCACGGTCTGATAGCCGTTCTGCTCAAAATATCGCTCGCCGCCGAGCACCTCAAAGGCATCGAAAATCTTATTTTCGACGAGCCAGTCGTTGAGCGCATCGGACACATGGAAAGCTTCGCCGGTTATCCATGTCGGATGCGGGAATATTCCGAGCCCGCCCGCCTTTCTTATCTCGTCATACAGCCATTTGAGCACCGCCGCAGTCATTGCATCGACATTGTCGGGAACCTTTATATCCTTGGCGAGTGCGGTCATCTTCGCGGCGAACTCATCCCGAGTCATGACATCGGGGCAGTTGTCTCTTATAGCGCGGACTTTTTTATCCTTGCCGACCTCTTTTACCGCGACATCCTCGATAAGAGCGTTTATGCTGTATTCGCCGCCGAAATTTATCGTATGCGGGTCTACTCTGAAGCCGTTTATCGCGGGAAGATGCACCTCTTCACCGGGCACGAGATTGAACTCGGTCGGGATATTCTTAAAAGCTTCGATAGCTCTGAGCGACGGGTAGTAGCGGTGATGGTCGGTTATCGCGAGAAAATCATAGCCGTAGGAACGATAGGTTGCGGCGACATTCTCGGGATCGTGCGAACCGTCGGAGAGGTTCGTGTGCATATGCAGATCGCCGATAAACGGATACATACCGACGAGATCACCGGAGACGGCGTAGACGCAGAAAGTGAAGCTTTTCTTGTCACCGTCGGCATTCTCGCCATCGATGCGGATGCGATATTCGCCCTCATGCGGAAACGTCATTGTAATATCAAGTACGTTTTCTTCGTTTGCGGTCACATCGAGTTCTTTTCTGAAGGCGGACGCCGGAGCATGTTCGATATGCCCGCCGTCAAGCCATGTCACCGTTGCTTCGTACACACTGCACGCGGAAAAGAAGTTGCCGCCGCCGAAGGGGCGGATATGTATAGTGCTCTCCTTTTCGGTCTCGATGACCTTCGGGAACACATCGTAAGGCCAAAGTTCGCTTCTTCTGACAAAAGCTGCCATCTCATCCTCTCCTTTACGGAAAAATTTTATCAATTCATGATAGCATAAAGCAGCCAAAAAAACAATCGAAAGAGGCAAAATATTAAAAGCGCCATGCTGCCATGACGCTCTTTTTTAATATCCGCTGTTGTCGTAAACATAGCCTTTCGACTCAAAATATGATATTGATTCGTTGCCGTCTTTTATCGTGAACACATATGTGCAGTCGCCCGCGTAATACATATTTTCGTCACCGAAGAGCGAGGTCAGATAGCGCATATTGTCGCACTCGGTGGTCATGCCGATAAAGCGGCACTGAGGCACAAGAAGCTTCTCGGCTCTGATGTTGCTGTAAATGTTTCTGTCATCGTTTATCATGTGATGGGCGCACTGGAGATATTTGCACGAGAGCAGATTCTTTCCGTAAAGTGTGATAAGCGCCTCGCCGTTGGTCTCCTCAGCATCGCCGAGGAAGATCACGGACGCATCGTCAAAGGTTATCTGAAAGACGGTAGAGCTCTCGTTCATGCCGCGATAAGTGTCGCCGTCCTTGGCGCGGAAGGACTGCGGGAGTATATCCTCGTGAGTGGTGAGCACATCGAGATGCGCGTCCGGAAAGCGTATGCTCTGACCGGTGTGCATTTTCAGATATTTCGCATTCGGCGCATATTTTTTGAGCCTCTCGCGCAGCTTGTCTGTGCAGGGAGATTCGTAGTTCATCAGCGTTTTGGACGGAAAATTGAACATGACGCGCTCGACGCAGAGGACATCCCTTTCGCGCCTGAGCAGCTTTATAAACATATCCATGTGGTCATCGTGGTTGTGGGTGCATATCCACGCGGCAATGCGGATTTTCCCGCCCTTTTGGGTGCCTGTGAGGTCTTCAAGGCGGCACATAAACTCGTCGCACGCATCCTCTGTCGCCTGCTCTATCTCGCCGCCGTCGATTATTATAACCGAGTTGTCTCGCAGTCTCATGACATAGAGCATTCCGCAGTCGCAGCTGTAGAGGCGTATCATTTTGCCGTATTTGAGCGAAAACTGCATGAGAGCGGTATCGCCGTGAACATGCGGCTCGTTATCGTCCATCTCGGAAAGCGGACAGCTTGCGTTATCGATTATCACCCTCGCCTGCTCCGCTTCGCGGGTGAAATATGTGTATATGATTGTGCCGTCCAAAGCAAACTCAGAGAATATATTTCCGTTCACCTCGCGGTGAAAAGTCTCCCTGCGGCCGCTTGATGCCAGAGATGCGAGAAAATCGCGGAACATTTTCGGCGTTACATCGCCGAGAACGACCATATACGAATCGTCCGCGCCGCCGTTTATTCCGTCCTCAATCGCAAGTCCCGCGCCGCAATTTACGGGCTCGCACAGCTTTGTTCCGAAAGCCGGAACACCGATAGATTCAAAAAATTCGCTGAAGTTCATCTCGTTCTCCCCATGACAAATTTATCCGATGACAATTATATATGTCAAAAGACGCGGTGTCAAACATTATTGAAAAAAAGCCGAAATTGACTGTAAAAAAAGAGAAATATGTGATAATATATTGAGGTATTATATCCGGCTCGGATGCCGGAAACATTGAACCGGAGGTAAACAAAAATGTTAAAAGTCGCACTCGTCGGCGTAGGCGGAATAAGCGGAGCGCACATCCCCGCATGGGAGGGCATGGGCGATGCCGAGCTTGTCGCAATATGCGACATTCGTCCCGAAAGGATGGAAAGCTATCCCGACAAACGCCATTACACCGATTTTGACGAAATGCTCGAAAAAGAGGACATAGATATCCTTGACATCTGCCTGCCCACATTCCTGCACGCGGATTTTGCGATCAAGGCTATGAACAAGGGCATAAACGTCATATGCGAAAAGCCCATATCGCTCAAGCGCGAGGATATTCAGAGGGTGTATTCGACAGCGAAAAAGAACAATGTCTGCTTCATGATAGCACAGGTGCTCAGGTTCTGGCCGGAATATGAGGTTGTCAAGAGCATATACGACAGCGGCAAATACGGCAAGCTGCTCTCCGCGTCGATGCGCAGGCTCGGCGGGATTCCCAAATGGAGCTGGGACGACTGGATGAGAGACGAAAAGCGCAGCGGTCTTGTGCCCTTTGACCTTCACATACACGATCTCGACTTTATCGTATACGCTTTCGGCAAGCCGAAAAAGTGCTCCACAAGAAGAATAAAAAGACCCGAGCAGGACTACATAACCGCGACATACGATTTCGGCGACTTCTTTATTTCGACCGAAGCCGCCTGGTTTGCGGGGTGCTATCCGTTCTCGGCGTGCTTTATGTTCCAGTTTGAGGACGCCGTTGTGACATGGGAGAACGACGAGATGACGATATATGAGTCAAACGGCGCCGAACTTCACCCCGTGGCTCAGGACGGTGAGGACACCGGCGACATAGGTCTGCCCAAGAGCAACGCCTACGCAAACGAGATTCGCTACTTTGCAGACTGCGTAAAGAGCGGCGTTTTCCCCGACAAGGTCAAGCCCGAGGAGCTTGAAACGGTAATTGACATACTCAAAGCTATCTAAGCTAAGCCGAAAGCCGCCGGATAAACCGACGGCTTTTTTGCTATATTCAATGTATCCTGTCTGTTCTGTAAACTATCTTATTCCCGTTGTCGTCTTGGGTCTTCACAAGCGGCACGGGAGTATTTTTATTTTTTGCTATCTTCTCGCCGCCGCTGAGAAATTCATACAGCTTTTCTCTGCCGAAAGGCTCGGTATGATGCGACGCCCAGACGGTATCGTAGCCGTCGAGTGAAATTATCCTTCTGATAGTTTCGTTCATCTCGTCAATCGTCGTTGCGTGAGGCAGCATCATAAGAAGATTTTCGTTTGCGACATCGCCTATATATATCGCCCTGTTTTCAATATCGAGGAAGCTGACGCTGCCGACGGTGTGCCCGGGAGTCATAAAGACCTTGATGTGCCTTGAGCCGAGGTCGAACACATCGCCCTCGCTCATGATATGAATACGGGGCTCGTGCTTTGTTAAAAACAGCTTCTTTTCAAACGGACTGCCGCCCATAGTCATGGCATTTATAAAGACATATCCCTTGCGTATCGCGGGGGTTACGCTTTTTATGTACTTGCTGTCCGCCGCAGAGACAAACATATCCTCAAACTGCCCTCTGCCGCCGATATGATCGACATGGGTATGCGTGACCGCGAGGTCATACGGGAGCGAGCCGACAAGTCTTTCGACAATGCCTTTAAAATCGCCGATACCGGTTCCGCAGTCTATCACAAGCGCACGCTCTTCTCCGACGAGAACAAACATCGTGCTCGTCTTTTCGTCGATAAGATAGGTTTTATCCCCTATCTCGGTTATCTCATATACTCCGTCCTTGAATTTCATGGCAGCCTCCGTGCGTTAACATAGCCGTCTCATCCGCTGTTGTCATAAAACGAACGGCAAAATCAGATGCAGCACCGTCCTTACAAATAAATGGTAAACGAGAAGAGGAAAAAAGTCAAGAATGAAAACGAGCGCACTCGATGAAAATGCAATGTGCCCCATGTCTGCTCGACACAGGGCACATAAAATGTGAACCATGACCCCTGCTCCTTTTTGCTCTTCGGTCTGCGCCGAATACGGCAAACCTAATTGCAAGCTCGGCGGGGTCGATTTACTTTATGAGATAAACTCTCGACTCATACGGGCGAAGTGTGAAGGAATTCGACTTCTCCTTGCAGTCGTAGTTCGAGATGAGAAGCTCGGACTTCGTGATATCAAAATCAGCGGGAGCCTTGAACTTCACGGGCTTTTCGGAGAACGAGTTGATAACAAGCATTCTCTGTCCCTCATAGCGGCGCTCATAGACGAAAAGCTTTCCGCTGAGCTTGTTGTACATCTTGAAATCGCCGTAAATTATTATGGGGTTCTCCTTGCGGAGTCTGAGAAGCTTTCTGTAATAATTGAGTATGGAATTTTCGTCCTTCTCCGCCGCCTCAACATTTATCTCTTTATAGTTATCGTTGATATAGAACCAGGGCTCGTCGGCTGTGGTGAAGCCTGCATTTTTCTCCGCACTCCACTGAACGGGCGTCCTCGCATTGTCACGCGACGCATATTTTGCGACCTTCATGACCATGTTGTGCGTGAAGCCGAGGTGGCGCATGGTGCGGTAGGCATTCTGAGTTGAGACATCCTCATACATCTCTATCTCCGGCAGACCGATATTGACCATACCTATTTCCTGACCCTGATAAATAAACGGCGTGCCGCTCTGGCAGATATACATCGTCGCGAGCATCTTGCCGCTTTCGACTCTGTATTTGAGGCTGCCGTATCTGTTTATGATACGCGGCTGATCGTGATTCTCGATATAAAGTGTATTCCATGCCTTGCCGTAGAGCTTTGTCTGCCAGTTGTTATAGACATTCTTTAGCTTTCTGAGACTGAACGGTGCTCTTATCCAGCTGTAGAACAGGCAATCCGCCTCCATGTGCTGGAAGTGGAACATCATATTGAGCTTCTGATCCTTGTTCTCCGCAATGAATCTCATCGCGGTCTTGGGAGTCATCATGGGTGCTTCGCCGACCGTCATGCAGTCATATTCATCGAGAACCTTTCTGAACTCACCGAGATATTCCTGAAGATGCGGTCCGCTCTTGTAATGCTCAATGCCCGTGGCGACAGGCAGCGGGAAGCCGTTCGGCAGACCCTCGGCTTTTGAGATGAATGTAATGACATCCTCTCTGAATCCGTCAACGCCCATGTCGAGCCAGAAGCGCATAATGTCCTTTATTTCCTCGCGAACCTTGGGGTTATCCATATTGAGATCGGGCTGACCCTCGGCAAAGAGATGGAGATAATACTGATTGAGGTTTTCGTTATATTTCCACGCGGGACCCGAGAAGGTCGAGAGCCAATTGTTCGGGGGCTTCCTGCCGCCCTTTTTGCCGTCGCGCCAGAAATAATAGTCATGATAGGGGTTATCCTTGCTCTTCATGCTCTCAAGGAACCATTTATGCTGATTTGAGGTATGATTTATAACAAGATCCATTATAACCTTCATGCCCCTTGCATGAATAGCCTCAAGCAGCTCCTTGAACTCGTCGAGCGTGCCGTACTCCTCCGCGATGTCTTTATAGTCGGCTATATCGTAGCCCATATCCTCCTGAGGAGACTTATAGAGCGGAGAAAACCAGATAGCGTCAACGCCGAGGCTCTTTATGTAATCGAGCTTTGACATGATGCCCTTGATATCACCGATACCGTCGCCGTTTCCGTCGCAGAAGCTTCTCGGCCAAATCTGGTATACTGCCATCTCTTTATACCAGCATTTATTTGTGCTCATGTTCCGTTACCTTCTTTCTTTTAGAGTTTTATTATTCGTTTACCAGCCGAGCGTTTTGAGATACTCGCGGCTGAGCTTTACCGAATTGATGGGAGTGTCGCCGGGCGCGGGTCTGTCCTGCTCGACAACGACCCACTCCGCGCCTGCCTTTACGGACGCATCGAGTATAGCGGGCATATTCTGAACACCGTAGCCGACGGGTCTGAATCCGAATGCCTCTTCGGACGCGCTCTCGCCGTCATCCTCTATACCGATGAGCTCATAGAGCTTCTTCGGCTTCTCCTTGCCCTGCATATAGTAATCCTTGAGATGGACAACGGGTGCTCTGCCGCTGTATTTGAGCACATACGACGCGGGGTCCTCGCCTGCGACGCCGACCCAGCAGGTATCGATCTCGGTCTTAAGTCTGTCGGCAGTGACATCGGAATAAAGAATATCGAGCGCATATTTGCCGTCAAGCTTCTTGAATTCAAAATCGTGGTTATGATAGAGGAGCTGAATGCCCTGCGCGTTGCAGACATCGGCAATCTTCTTTATGTCCTCTATCGTGCGGTCAAAGCCCTCAGTTCCCGGGCGTCTGTCCTCGGGAAGATAGGGCACGGCAATGTACTTGCAGCCTATCTCCTTATAGGTTGCGACGACCGCCTGCGTGTCCGAGAGCAGCTCGTCGAGAGGAACATGAGCCGAGACGGGAGTAAGCCCTGCGTCGGCAAGAAGCCTTTTGATCTGCTCCGCACTTTTGCCGTAAAGTCCCGCGAATTCGACTCCGTCATAGCCGAACTCCTTGACCTTTGCTATAGTGCCTTCAAAATCTGCTTCGAGCTCGTCTCTGACGCTGTAGAGCTGAAGCGCTACCGGTAATGCCATTGTTTATACCTCCGTACAATTATTGATATATTCATCCTCTCCGCATTTATTTGCCGGAGAGCTTCAAGTCCTTCTCATATGTCGCAGTCACTGCCTGCATAACGGCGTTTGCAAATCCGTTTTCGTTGAGTGCCGCCACGCCCTCGATAGTGGTTCCGCCGGGTGAGCAGACCTTATCCACGAGAGCATAGGGGTGCTCCCCGCTCTCCGCTATCATCCTCGCGCTGCCGAGCACGGTCTGAGCCGCGGTTTTCAGCGCAACCTGCTTATTCATGCCTATTTTCACTCCGCCGCGGGCAAGCTCATCAATAAACATATATACAAACGCGGGAGCCGCGCCGCCGATAACGCCGAAAGCCGAGAAGAATTTTTCATCGAGCTCGACCGCTTCGCCGATGGACGAACAGAGCTTAGCGACAAACGCTTTCTGCTCCTCACTGACTCGGCTGTTCGCGCAGTATGCGCTCATGGCTGCGCCTATTGTGGCGTTTATATTCGGCATGACGCGCACGAGCGCAGGCTCATAGCTGAGATAAGAAGAAATGGTCTCAATGGTCTTGCCGGCAGCTATGGAAATTATAAGCGGGTCGCGTTCTTTTAGCTGAGCATCAAGTCCGCCGAGCAGCGCTTCAAAACCGTAAGGCTTGATTGCAACGACTATCTCGCTGCATTCGTCCACAAGCTCTTCAAGGCTTGACGCCGCATTGACTCCGTAATCCGCAGCCGCCTTTTCGCACTTTTCGGCGAGGATGTCATATACCGCTATATCCTTGCCCTCTGCCGCGCCGGACGACACCATACCCTTTATAATGGCACTTGCCATATTTCCCGCTCCGATAAAACCTGTCATATCAAAACTTCCCTTCAGTAGTAATATTTATAAGAGCCCCTCATGGGACCGGAAATCCGGAATAAAATCCTTCTGCGCCGAGCGTCGGCTCTGCACATAGCCGTTATCAAAGCCGAGGTCTATCATTGCATCGAGTGCAATTTCATATTCATATTTTGAAATGCGCCTGTCAAGCGGCGGATGCCCGACAGCTTTTGCGCACGGCGTATACTGGCTCATCAGGCTGACAACCGTTCCCTCCGGCAGATTTTCCTTTATCCAACGAAGCACCTGCTTCGTGTTTGAAACGGCTCCCGGAAGCACAAGATGGCGTATGATAAGGCCGCGTTCGGCTATCCCGTCGGAATTGAGTCTGAGCACTCCGACCTGCCTGTTCATCTCTTTAATTGCCTCGGACGCACGTTCGAAATAATCCGGCGCATGAGAATATTCAGCTGCAAGAGCCGAGTCGGCATATTTGAAATCGGGCAGATATATATCGACAAGACCCTCAAGCATTTTGAGCGTTTCAACAGACTCGTAACCGCCGCAATTATACACGACGGGCACGGGCGAATGATATTTTTCGAGTATCCGCGCCACGGAATCCGCATAATGAGTCGGGGTAACGAGATTGAGATTGTGCGCACCCTTTTCAATGAGCCTGTCAAAAGTGCGCATAACAGCTTCGTCGCTCATGAGGACACCCTCTCCCCCGCCGCTTATCTCGCTGTTCTGGCAATAGACGCACCTGAGATTGCATCCGCAGAAGAACACGGTTCCGGAGCCTTTTGTGCCGCTGATGCACGGCTCCTCCCAGAAATGCAGCGCCGCCCGTGCGAGCTTCAATGTGCTCGGGCTCAAGCAATATCCCTGCGAGGCATCGCGATCAGCTCCGCACTGTCGCGGGCACAAGGTACACAGCATAACTGGTCTCATCCCTTTCCGTTGACAATTATACCATAATATGCTGCGAAAATAAACAGTGAAATTCATTATAAGTTTGCTTTTTCGCGCATCATAGTGTATAATCGAATCAGTTTGAATAACGCTTTTCACGAGGTGATCGTATTGCTCCTGACTATCGATATCGGCAACACCAATTTAACAATCGGCGCATACAGCGGCGAAGAGCTGAAGTTCGTTTCGAGACTCGCCACCGACCGTTCGCGCACTGCGGATCAGTATGCCGTTGAGCTCAAGAGCATTTTTAATCTCTACGGCTACGGGTTTGACGAATTTACCGGATGTGCGATAAGCTCCGTTGTGCCGGAGCTGACAGGCGCAATATCACGCGCCGCAAAGCGCATAACAGGCGACGATCCCATTGTCCTCGGTCCCGGAGTCAAAACTGGGATAAACATTCTTGCCGACGATCCTTCGCAGACGGGCGCGGATCTTGTTGCCGCTTCCGTTGCGGCGGCAAATCTCTATGAGCTGCCGTGCTTTGTTATAGACCTCGGAACTGCGACAAAAATCAATGTTATCGATGAAAAAGGCTCTTTCTGCGGCTGCGCCATTGCCCCCGGAGTCGGGATTTCGCTTGAAGCACTGTCCGCAAAAACATCTCAGCTCCCCGCCATAAGCCTTTCAACGCCAAAAAAAGCCATAGGCACAAATTCGATAGACTGTATGCAGTCCGGCGTTGTTTTCGGTACGGCGGCGATGCTTGACGGACTCTGCGACAGAATGGAGCAGGAGCTCGGGCGAAAGGTTAAATCATTTGTCGCAACGGGCGGACTTTCGGGCGAAATAATCAAGAGCTGCAATCACAAAATGATATATAATCCCGAGCTCATACTCAACGGACTTCGCATAATATACGAAAAAAACAGGAAATAATAAAATTGCATATTAAAAGCAATGCTTTTGATATAGACTCAAAATTTGCGCTGCATCCTTAACGGAGCAACAGCAAGGAGGAAAAATCATGTCAAAAACATCCGCTGCCGCCTCGCGGCAAAAACTTGTGCGCCTCGTGCTCACCGCTCTGCTCACCGCTCTGATAATCGTCATGGCGTTCACGCCGTTCGGCTATATCAAGTTCGGAGCAATCGAGATAACGTTCATAACGATTCCGGTGATCATCGGAGCCGTTCTGCTCGGACAAATCGGAGGTCTGTTCCTCGGCGCGGTATTCGGGATAACGAGCTTTATCCAGTGCTTCGGTATGAGCACCTTCGGCGTTGCGCTTTTCAGCGTCAGTCCCCTGCGCACCGCTATAGTCTGCATAGTGCCCAGAGTTCTCATGGGCTGGCTGACGGCGGTTATTTTCAAGGCAATATCCTCAAAGGATAAGACAGGCTTCGCGCAGTACCTTGCCGCGAGCATAGCAGGTCCCCTGCTCAACACAATTCTGTTCACCGGCACCCTGCTTCTGCTGTTCAGCGATGCACCGATAATCGTTCAGCTCAAGGAGCAGTTCGGCTCGACAAATGTTATGGCTTTTGCAGCCGCATTCGTCGGAATCAACGGACTCGTTGAAGCCGGCGTCTGCGCCGTTCTCGGAACTACGCTGTGCAAGGCTCTCTCGGTCGCAATGAAGAATATGAAAATCTGACATATCGGCTGTATCCTGATCCGTCTGGGTCGTGATGCAGCCGATTTTATATCGGTTTTAACAAATTGAGCACGGATTTATTGTGCAATATTCACGAATCGTTTTGTGCCGATTCTACAAAGTTCGACTTTGGCTATTGCGTTAGGCTGAAAAAAGTGATATTTTCTGTATTGTTACCTTGAGGTGTAAGCGTTGATTTGAGGGTGGAAAAGATAATGGGACTTACAAGGCGTTTTTGTGCGGCGGCAGCAGTTGCGATTTTTATGCTTACGCTTGCCACACAGGCGTTTGCGGTGTCGATAGACGGTTCCGTCTCTCTGGACGAAGTGTACGGCACCAATGTGCAGATACAATGCGAAAACGAGAACGGAGGCAACGGCATCTGCGCACTCGCCACATATTACACAAAAACCGAAAAAGGCTCGCTTTATGTTGCGATAAACGGCGATATTTCATATGCCGACCTGACAAAAGAGAGCCCTGTCGTCTACGAAATATATGTTGACGGGAAGGACCCGATAAAAATCGGCATCACCGGCAAAGCCGAATACGACGAGCAGCTGTTCAGCGTCAAATCCTCCGCATCGTTTGCGGGAGGCGGCATAACCTGCGAAGCGCTCATCGACAGGAAATATTCCTTCGGCGACGACCCGAAAATCTATGTCAGAGTCACGGATGACAAGGGTATCCCGTCAAAGATGTTCGAGATAGACACATACATCGCCCCTCCCGAGACGACCGCCGAGCAGGGCAGTCAAGCCGGCAAATCGGATTCCGATGACGGCGGAAACAGTTCAAAAACAACAAAAAAATCGAGCTCAACAAAATCGACAACGAAAAAGGAGAGCACAACGAAAGCCGGCACAAACGACAAAAGCTCTTCGGCAAAGACGAGCACCAAATCGAAAACAAAGACGACGAAATCAAGCTCTTCAAAATCCGACCGCCCGTCCGAGGCTCAGAACGGCGACGAAGAACAGTTAGCAGATGATGTCGGCGAGATAGAGACCTATACTCTGCCGAGCGACGGAAGCACGCGAAACGCCGCGAGAGTAAAGCAGGGCGTCACCGCAGTCGGCATAACGGTTATAATTGCGACCGTGCTATCAATTTCGCTGCTGATATTCAAAAAATCAGCAAAGAAATAAATCCCGAGCCGTATTGAGCTCAAAAAGATTAAAATAACCTCCGACGCACTTCGGTGTATCGGAGGTTTTTCATATCGCTTTTTACTTTGTCAGCAGGCTTGCCGCCGCTTCATCAAGGAAAATTGTCACATCGTCATGCCGCCCGAGTATCGACGCGGGACAATGCGGAGTGACCTCGCCCTCAACAGTCGCCTTTATCGCCTCCGCCTTGCTGTCGCCCGTCGCGATGAGCACTATTTTCTTTGCCCTCATTATCGAGCCGATACCCATTGTTATGGCGTAATGCGGCATGGCAATATCGGTAAAATACTGTGAATTTGCGGCTATTGTGCTGTCCGTAAGCTTGACCTTGAACGCCTCGTCGGTGAACTCGTCCGCAGGCTCATTGAAGCCGATGTGACCGTTTCTGCCGATTCCGAGAAGCTGGATATCGATTCCGCCGGCGTCCTTTATAGCCTGTGCATAGCGTGCGCTCTCGGCAGCGGCGTCGGCATTTCCGTCAAGGAAGTTGATATTTTCGGGTCTTATATCGACCTTTGAAAAAAGGTTCTCTTCCATGAACGAATAGAAGCTGTTGGGATGCTCCTTCGGCAAATCGCAATATTCGTCAAGATTGAAGGTTCTGACATCTTTGAAGCTCACCTTGCCGCTGCGATACTGCTCGGTCATATACTCATATGTAGGGATCGGGGACGCTCCGGTTGCAAGTCCGAGAACCGCATCGTGCTTCGCATTGACCTCATCGCAGAAAATTTTTCCGACTTCCTCGCCGACCTGTGCCGCCGATTTCAAAACAATAACTTTCATCTGCATTCCTCTTTGTTCTTAAAAATCCGCGATAGATTATATCATCACTCTATAAATATTTCCATAGTTTTTGTAAAAAAAGTAGATAATATATCAAAAAAATCTACCAAAATAAAGTAAAATGTGCTATAATGCTTCCGTTCGAAAACGCGAAAAGGAGAAAATCAATGAAAACAGCAAAACGCACGCTGTCCATTCTGCTCGCACTGCTCATGCTCGCCTCGTGCCTTGCCATCGGCACTTCGGCGGACGGAAGCAACGTACTCACTCAGACCGAATGGAACAGCTACTGGGAAACCGTAAGAAACGACAACACGCTCATCGCACTCACCCCGGGTGCGGACGCGACTCAGCTCAACTTCTGCTGGCACTCCGGCGACACGGCAAAGAACGGCGTCGTCCGCATCGGCAAGAGCGCCGACATGACCTCGTTCAGGGAGTTTGTCGGCAAAGCCTCGACCGACAGCTACACGGGTCAGAGCATATACAAAGTAACCGCAACCGGTCTTGAGCCGAACACCGTTTACTACTACACCTACGGCAGCAACGGAAAATTCAGCGAGCCGGTTATGTACCGGACTCTCTCCACCGAGAAGTTTAAAATTCTCTATGTCAGCGACATTCAGATAAGCAGCGATACCGAAGACGGGCGCGAAGAAACGTATGTCTGGCAGAAGACTCTCGGCACTGCGCTCGACCAAAACGACGACATCAGCTTCATAGTCTCCGCAGGCGATCAGACTCAGCACGGAGACAGAGCCAACGAGTGGGCGGGTACTCTCTCCCCTGCGGCTCTCAGATCGTATGCCATGGCGACAACAGTCGGCAACCATGACCGCAAGGGAGATACATATCCCTTCTATGTCAACAATCCTAATGAATATCGCGGCACAACGCCCGCAAATGTTGACGAGAACTACTGGTTCCGCTACGGCGATGTGCTTTTCATCGTCTACAACACCCAGATTTACAATGTGTACGATCAGTATCAGTTCACTCTTGACGCTATTGCCAAGAATCCCGACGCCACATGGCGCGTTGCCGTGCTCCACCACGACCTCTACGGCACGGGACATCATGCCGCCGATGACGACAATCAGCTTCTCACCGCTATATACAGCGCTCTTATAGACAGATTTGAAATTGATGTCTGCCTGACGGGGCACGAGCATATCTACGGCCGCTCCTACTTTATGAAGGACACGAAGCCCGTCAAGGAGCAGAAATACAACTCCGACGGTGCAGCGGTTGACCCTGAGGGTACCGTATACTTCACCGCAAGCTCCGCCTCCGGCAAGAACCGCATCGAAGAATACGACTATGAGTGGCTCGACTTCAGCTATATTTCCGAAGAGCCGACATATTCGACCATCGAGTTCACAAAGAACTCGTTCACGCTCAAGACCTACGGCGTAGACAGCAAGGAGCAGATAGACGAGTGCAGGATAGTCAAGACCGACACCTCGTACACCCCCGTCGATCCCGACTACAAGGGCATGGACACAAACATGCTCCAGCGCTATCTCGGCAAGTGGTATGTTATAATCCAAATTGCCGTTGAAATTGTAAAATATATTGTGAAGGTAACGGGCATTGTCGCTCCGGTCATCGCGAAGATTGTTATCAAGATCCTGAAAGAGCTGATACCCGTTATCATCGGTATGTTTTAACCCTTCATCCGCACAATAGCCACACAAGAGACACGGTTTGTTCCGCGTCTCTTTTTTTCGCCAAAAGACCGCCGAAACAGTAAATTTTTTGTAACTCTTTTGTAGTTGAATTAACTGTTAAAGAGTGTATAATTGGAAGTGATAAATTATACATTCAAAGGGGGAGATCGGTTGGTCTTTTCGAGTCTCGTGTTCCTGTTCGTATTCTTTCCCGTGACTCTGTTCTTCTACTTTACAGTAAAAAACGACAAGGCAAAAAACACCATACTTGTCATTGCATCACTTATATTCTATTCGTGGGGCGAACCCGTTTGGGTGTCCCTGCTGATATTCAGCTCCGTGCTTGACTACACGGTATCGCTCGGAATAGAAAAGTACCGCGGCAAAAAGATAACAAAGCTGTTCATTGCACTTTCGGTCGTTATCAACCTCGGTCTGCTCGCGGCGTTCAAATACAGCGGTTTCTTCGTTTCCACGCTCAACGGAATTTTCCGTCTCTCGCTCCCCGTTCCCGCGTTTTCTCTGCCGATAGGCATCTCGTTTTACACATTTCAAACGATGTCCTATTCGCTCGATGTTTACAGGGGCGATGTCAAGGCGCAGAAGTCCTTCATAAACTTTTTGATGTTCGTTTCGCTCTTCCCGCAGCTTATAGCGGGACCTATCGTCAGATATTCAGACATCGACACACAGGTAGACCACAGGACGGTCACTGTGGACGGCTTCGCGAAGGGCATGACGAGATTCATGGCGGGTCTCGGCAAAAAGGTGCTCATAGCAAATTATGCCGGCTCGCTCGCCGAGTCGCTGCTCACCGATGTCGGCGATGCGGCGGTGATGAGCGTATGGGTAGGAGTTTTGTTCTACGCCTTTCAGATTTATTTCGATTTCTCCGGCTACTCGGATATGGCTATCGGGCTCGGGCATATGTTCGGTTTTGATTATCCCGAAAACTTCAAGCATCCCTACATCGCAACTTCGATAACCGATTTCTGGCGCAGATGGCATATCACGCTGAGCACCTTCTTCAGGGACTATGTCTATATCCCTCTCGGGGGCAACAGAGTCAGCCTGCCGCGTCAGGTGCTAAATCTTTTTATCGTCTGGGGGCTTACGGGACTCTGGCACGGCGCAAGCTGGAACTTCGTCATATGGGGTCTCTACTATTTCGTATTCCTTTGCCTCGAGAAATTCGTGTTCAAAAAGTTCCTTGACAGGATACCGAAAATCATTCGCCGGGTATATTCGATGTTTGTCGTTCTCATCGGATGGATGATATTCTACTTTGAAGATTTCTCGGCGATGAAATCGGCATTCTCCGTGGCATTCGGTGCGTCCGGCAACGCCTTCTCGGATCCGGTGATGAACGCGATGATAATCAACAACATTCCGTTTATGATAATCGCCGCCGTCGCCTGCGCACCCGTTGCAAAGCTCGTCAAGGCGGGCATTGCAAAGCTTAAGCAGCGTGCGCCCGTGACGGAGCCGATATTCAACACCGTCTTCAATGTCGCTATGCTCGTTCTCTGCGTGGCATCGCTGGCAGGCTCGACATACAACCCATTTTTGTATTTCAGATTCTGAGGAGGCGCTTAATGAAAAAGATTTATAAAATTCTTACCGCCGCCTCGTTCAGTATTATTTTAGCGGTTTTCGCCGTTGTCGGCTTTTACAGCTTCTTCGACAGGGACGAGACGGCTTCCGAAATGGAGAACAGAAATCTCGCGCAGAAGCCGACTCTTTCCTCCGGCTCATATTTCTCCGGCGACTTCGCTTCGCAGTTTGAGGAATACTACAACGACCAGTTTCCCGGCAGAAACGGGCTCGTCAAAATAAGCAACAGAATAAAATCATTCTATTCGTTCCTGAAAATCGGCGACGGCGCGACTGTCATAAAGAAAAGCGGCGGCGGAGACGGCGACGGTGAGGCACTCTCGCACGAGGACGAAAGCACCGTTGAGACAACCGGTGAGCAAACTACCGCGCCCTCCGATACCGCAAGGAGCACCGAAACCACTCAACCGATAAATGCCGCCGAAGTTGACGAGACTGAAAAGGAAACCGTATTTTCAAGCCAGTATATAATTCTTCTCAACAACCGCCTCATGGAGCAATACACCAACGTCTACAAAAAGATGGATGTATATGCCGCGGCACTCAACAAGCTTAAAGCCGAGATGCCGAACGCGAAGGTATACAGCCTCATGGCTCCGACATCAATAGAATTCTATGCTCCGAAGAAATACAACTCCGGCAAATCCCACTCGCAGTATGAGGGCATCAACTATATCTACGGAGAGCTAAACGGCATAACCACGGTCGATGCCTATTCCGAGATATCCGCTCACACGGACGAATATCTGTATTTCAGAACGGATCACCACTGGACGGCACGCGGCGCATATTATGCATATCGCGCATTCGCAAAATCCGCAGGCTTCACTCCGGTCAAAATGAACTCACTTCAAACCGGAAAGCTCTCTCCGTTCCTCGGCACGCTTTATAAATCGACGCAGAGCACGGCGGTCGAAAAAGACCCTGACTATGTTGAATATTTCATTCCGCAGACCGAGACCGAGGCGATCGCCTCCGACTCCGACCCGACGCTCAAGAGCAGCTATAAGGTCAAGGTCATCAACACGGATTTGACATCTTCAAACAAATATCTCGCCTTCCTCGGCGGCGATCACGGCGTGACGAAGATAACCACCGACGCGGCGGGCGATCGCAGCATCGTAGTTGTAAAGGAGAGCTTCGCAAACGCATTTGTGCCGTGGCTCTGTAACAACTACAAGACCATCTACGTCATTGACCCGAGGCAGATAAATGTGAATCTTCCGAATTTTGTCAAGACAAATTCGATAGATGAGGTGCTGTTCCTCAACTATATGTTCATCCCGACGAACTCAAAATATATGACGGCTCTCGAAAAGATGGGCTGAAAGCCATAAAGGCTTCCCCGCAGGAGCCTTTTCTCGTATTTTTTAATAATAAACTAAAAAATCGTTGTATATTCTTAGTACATATGCTATAATTAACTAAAATCAAGCATAGCTGATGCTAATGCAACTAATGTTTAGGAGGATTTTTAAATGAGCGAGATACCCAGGACTTACCCGAGCTGGCTAAATGGCGAGGTCAAGAGTGCGCAGAAGGAGTACACCGAGCCGACAAAGCTTCTTGCCGACGACGGAACTCTGCTTTCGCCCGGCTGGGCGCGTCACATGGTCTTTGACTATGACCGCACGAAATCGACGCCGACAATGCACCGCAAGGAATGGGACTTCTATCTGATATCCGACGGAAGATACATGATCCAGATAAGCTTCGCCAACATTTCTCTCGGCGGCTATGCTTCAGCGGCACTGGTCGATCTGAGAAACCCGAAAAAGAACAAAAAGCTTGCCGCCGGCACTCTCACCGCCCCCACGGCTCTCTTCCTCGGCGGAAAAGACAAATATGTTCTCCCGCCCAAGGGCGACGTTCCGAACCATGTCAAGCTGGAGGTCAACGGAATCGGCAAGGCTACATTTGATGTTCTGACCGAAGAGCATAAGCGCACTATATATTTCAAGTCCGGCAAGGTCGAGTGCCATTTTGAAATGGATATTCCGGACGGGCTTGAGAATATAACGACGGTTCTGCCCTTCAAGGACGACCCGAAGAGCTATTTCATGACCACGAAGCAGAACTGTATGCCCTGCAGCGGCACATATAAGTGGGGCGACAAGGTATACAAATTCTCAAAGGACGACACCTTCTGCTGCCTCGACTGGGGCCGCGTCAACACCCCCTACAAGCTCGTTTGGTACTGGGGCAACGGCTCTACATATCTGACCGACGAGAACGGCAACAAGCACATTTTCGGCTTTGAGATAACCTGGGGCATCGGCGACGAGAGCAACGCGACCGAGACCTGCATATTCTATGACGGCAAGGCTCACAAGTTCGGCGCGATAGATGTCGAAACTTTCCCGAAGCCCGACAAATATATGGAGCCCTGGCACCTCATCTCCGAGGACGGCAGATTCGACTTTGTAATGACTCCGTTCTATGACCACCACTGCGACACTAACGCCCTCAATATCATGCGCATGCATTCGCATCAGGTTCACGGCATGTGGAACGGCACGGCTGTTCTCGACGACGGCACAAAGCTTGAAATTAAAGACATGTACGCATTCTGCGAATATGTCGAGAACAAATGGTAAATTGAACCGACGCGAACCCTCCAAACGGAGGGTTCGTTTTTTGATGATAAAATCCCATATCCCCTTGACTTTTTTGCCGCGAAAGGAGAAAATATCTGTGGAGAGTGATAACTATGGCAAACTTAAAAGAACACGGTCTTATAGTCTCATGCCAGGCAGTCAAGGGCGAGCCGCTCTACGGGCTGCACATGATGGGGCATTTTGCGCGCGCAGCTGTACTCGGCGGTGCGGCGGGCATAAGAGCGAACTATGTTGAGGACATAAACGAGATAACGGCAGAGGTCGATGTGCCTGTAATCGGCATAATCAAAGCCGAGTATCCGGACTCAGATGTTTACATAACCCCGACGCTGAAAGAAGTCAAAGCCCTGCTGACAACGAAGTGCAGCGTTATTGCGCTCGACGCAACGAAGCGTGCACGCCCGAACGGCGAGAAGATTGAAGACCTTATAAAATATATTCGCGAGAATGCGCCCGAAGTTGAGATAATGGCGGACTGCTCGAACTACGAAGAGGCAAAACGCGCCGACGAGCTCGGCTTCGATTATATCGGCACTACCCTGCGTGGCTACACCGAATATACCAAGGGTATCGCCATCCCGGACTGCGAGCTGCTCCGCGAAATGACATCGACACTGCACGCGCATATCATCGCTGAGGGCGGAATATGGGAAGTCGGTCAGCTGAAGAATGTGCTTGACACGGGCGTATACGCCGTTGTTATCGGCAGTGCGATAACCAGACCCATGGACATTACCAAACACTTTATGAAGGCTTTCGGTGAATAAAATGAAGAATATCGGTATCGACATCGGCGGGACATCGATAAAAGGCGCGGTTATTGAAAACGGAGCGGTTACGGCGAGAGCCAAGTGCTCGACCGACATATCCCGCGGACTCGACAGCATCAGGGATTGTCTTTTCGCCGTTATAAAAGATCTGCTGCCGCTTGTCGGCGCGGATGCGGGCATAGGCATCGGCTCCGCCGGAGACATTGACCCTTATGAAGGCAAGGTTCTCTATGCGACCGGCAACCTGCCCGGCTTCACGGGCTTCGAGATAAAGAAAGATGTTGAAAATAAATTCAACCGCCGCGTTTTCGTCGTAAACGATGCGGCGGCGGCGTTCATCGGAGAGGCTTATTTCGGGGCGGCTGAGAACTGCAAAAACGCCGTCATGCTGACCCTCGGAACGGGTCTCGGCGGCGCGGCTTCAATAAACGGAAAGCTGCTCACGGGAGCCAGCTTCCATGCGGCGCGGATAGGTCACATTCCCCTGCATATAGGCGGGCGCGAATGCAACTGCGGCAAGGTCGGCTGCGCCGAGCAGTATGTTTCGGCTACAGGGCTTATGCGAACGGCAAACGAGCTTGACTGCCGCTGCTTCAACTGCAACGGAGTTTTCAAAAAAGCCGCAGACGGCGACGAAAAATGCCGCAAGGCAGTCGGAATTTTTATTTCCGACCTGTGCGCGGTCGTTGACACGGTGAAATGTGTTTTTGACCCCGAATGTATCGTAATCGGCGGCGGGCTTATAGAAATTCGGCAATACTGGCTTGAGGATTTTCTCGCCGCTCTCCCCGACTCCGACGCTCATCTTATTCGCCCTGCCGTACTCGGCAACGATGCAGGTGCCATAGGTGCGGCGTATCTGCTTGAGAACAGCGAAATATTATAAAAAATCAACCGCAGTGATTTTAATACTGCGGTTGTTCTGTTATTTTATGAGCTCTATATGCGTGTCATAATACCGCTCCTGAAAGTGCACCGCCCGTTCAACCTCTTCGCGGGTGAAACTCATATCAAGCGGCGCCATTATCAGCTTATCTTCAACATCATCGGCGCGGTGAGCGATGCCGATTATTCTGCCTGTAAAGCTCTCAACCGGCTCGTTGACGCCGAGGAGATAAACATCAAGTTCTTCGCCGTCGCCGCCGAGAACGCCCGGAATATAGCCGTAATTGAGCGGATAGACAAGCTCATATCCGGATTTTCTGTGTATATACCCCATTGGGCGGTCTGTTTCCATTGTAACAGTCTTGCCGAGGAGTGACCAAGCCGTTGCCTTGCGGAGAGTGTTGCTTATAAAGTCGGACTTGCCGTCAACATAATCGTTTCTGCTCCCGACACTCCCGAGCTTTTCGACAAGCCCTGTTTTCACATTCTCGTACTGCTTCGCTATCTCCGGACAAGTGTTCAGATAGTCGCGAAAGTTTATATAATCCCGCCATTCCATACTGTTATATTTCACAACATGGATAAAGTGCGTCTGCATATCGCCGCCCTCGCAGTAACTGCCGCTGGCAAAAAGCAGCTGTGTGCCGCCCACATCCCTGTTGGGACGGTAATGATAGCCGGCTTTCAGCAACTCATCTTCATGAGCTAAAATACGCTTGAAATCGTCCGTGCCGACCGCGATGTCTATTATCGGCTTCGCCTTTATATTCTTTATAGCCGTGCTGCCGACATGCTGAACATCGCGGGCATCCGAGCCGAGGATTTTGCGAAGCTCGTTTACCCTTCTCTCGCCTTCGATTTCCCACTCCTTGCTGTGCTCAGAAAGCCTGACATCTCCGCGCCTGAGTCCTATCATCTGCTTTCCCTCCTTCGATTGATGCGGGCTAAAATAGTATCACAAAGCGCAAGCTTTTGCAAGAAATATTTATTTGCCGCATATGCGCACGGATAAAGCACAAAATTTCGATAATTTTTTATTTATTAATTGTTTATTTTTCTTAAATGCCAATCATTTTATTTGCGATTTGTGATAGAATTTGCTTGTTAAATAATGCGTGAGCGCAGTGCTTACGCCGAAAATTTTGTTGAAAGGTGGATATACATGAATTACAAAATGCACCTTACTCCCGAAGAGGAGGATATCCTCAACGGCGGTAAAGGCGAAACCATGGCGAAGGTCATGAAGACCCTTGTCATGTACGGTGACGCTTTCGGCGCCACCAAGATGGTGCCTGTCACAAGCAAGATGGGGCACCTTGTTACAAGCTTCGGCCTCGGAGTCATGCAGCCCGTCTACGATCTTATGGATCAGCTCATCGCGGGCGGTGCTCTTTCGAGCCAGAAGTTCTCCGTTGACCCCAAGCCCCTTGACCCCAATGTGCCTTCGAGCTTCCTGAAGAATATCGTTTTCAAGAAGTTCATGTACAATATGCAGGACAGCTACGACGCACAGCTTACAAAGCTCGGTCTTATCGACAGCAAGTCCTACACCTGCACCTGCTACATGGACGAGGTCGGCAACACTCCCAAGAAGGGCGAAGTCCTCTCGTGGGCTGAGTCCTCGGCTGTTGTGTATGCAAACTCCGTCCTCGGCGCACGCTGCAACAGAAACTCCGGCATAATCGAGCTCTTCGGTTCCATCGTCGGCCGCGTCCCCTATTTCGGACTTGTCACCGACGAGGGCAGAAAGGCTACATGGATAGTCGAAGTCAAGACCACCAAGAAGCCCGAGGCTCAGATTCTCGGCTCCGCCATCGGCATGAAGGTCATGGAGGATGTCCCCTATGTCAAGGGTCTTGACAAGTGGATCGGCACCGAGCTTGACGGCGACGCAAAAGCATACCTCAAGGATTTCGGCGCAGCTACCGCTTCAAACGGCGCTGTCGGTCTCTATCACATCGACAAGCTGACTCCCGAAGCGGTTGAGCAGGGCGAGAGCCTTATTGCAGAGGGCGCAAAGGTCTATGTCATTGACGACGCAGAGCTCGACAGAGTCAAGAACAACTATCCCATAATGTGGAAAGACAAGAGCGCGACCCCGAAGCTCTGCTTCGTCGGATGTCCTCACCTCTCCTACGATCAGCTCGTTGAGTGGACCGAGAATGTCTGCGAGTCGCTCAAGAAGAACGGCAGAAGCAAGGTCTCCGTCCCGACGGTCTTCACCGCCGCTCCGGCTGTTGTTGAGAAGTTCAACGCAACGCCCAACGCTGCAAAGCTCAAGGCTACCGGCGTCGTTCTCAGCTACATATGCCCGCTGATGTATATGAACAACCCACTTGCAGGCAAGATGCCCGTCATCACCAACTCCAACAAGCTCAGAACATATACTACCTCGCGTTATTACACCGGCGTCGAGATTCTCGATATCATCACAAAGGAGGCAAAGTAACAATGAAACAGTTCAAAGGACGCCCTGTTGCCGCAGGCAAATGCACGGCAAAAGCTCTTGTTTCTCACAACGGCTTCAACACCCTTGCTTCCTTCCAGAAGAGCCTCCAGTTCGGCGACAAGACCGCTAAGTGCGGCGACCAGAACAACCCCGATCTCTTCGGCAAGCCCATGGTCGGCACGGCTCTCTGCCTGCCCCAGACTATCGGCTCGACGACCGGCGGCATGGTTCTCTACTGCGCAAAGGTCATGGGCAGAACACCCGCCTGCCTGCTCTTCTCGGAGCACATCGACTCGCTCGCAGCTGCCGGAGCCATTCTCTCCGCAGTCTGGACCGATGATCCGATGCCCACGGTTGACTGCCTTGGCGAGGAGTTCCTCAACTATGTCAAGGACGGCATGACCATCACCGTTGACGAGGACGGCACAGTCACTGTCGAGGACTGATAGAAAAATTAAAGACGGTCATAATCCACGCACTTTGCGGTGAATTATGACCGTTATTTTTATATGAGCTTGAATTTAGTCCACTTCTGATTTTTATAGCGCACAAGGAATATCGCTCCGCGGAAGAGCAGATCCATGCTCGTGCCTATCGCCACGCCTACAGCACCCATATTGAGCCACAGACCGAACAGCGCGGAAAAGAACAGCCTCGCGGCTACAGTCAGAACGACGGAGACGGTCATGGTAAATTTCACATCCCCCGCCGCCCTCAGTCCGCTTCCGAGCGGTGCCGCGTATGTATAGGCAAAGGCATTTATGGCATTATTGATGAGCACCATAATGAGCACGAGATGCTTGGCTTCATCTGATATGGCAAAGAATTTAAGCAGAAGCGGAGTCATTGCGAACACTGCCGCGTTCCAAGCCAAGGATAAAATAAATGTAAGCTTATTGAGCTTTTTAAAATAGTGGTTTGCTTCTTCGATATCTCCCGCGCCCATGCACTGCCCGATGACGGTTGTATAGACCGGTGCCATCGCCATACCCATAAGCGCGGCGAGCGACCATATGCTCTGCGACACACCCGTTGCTGCTATCTGATATGTTCCGAACTGCGTGACCATGCTGCTCAGCGCCACCTTGACGAGCTGATGGACGCCGTTTTCAACGCCGTTCGGGACTGCTATACCGAGCACTTTTTTGAGCAGCGAGCCATGCCACGCGAATATGCCCGAAAGGGTATATCTCACGGGGGTTTTTCGATGCATGAAGCAATACCAAGTGACGGCGACGGCGGAGACAGCCCGCGCTATCAGCGACGGATATGCGACGCCCGCGACGCCGGCATCAAGGGCGAACACACCGATAATATTGCCGACAACGTTGACGGCATTCGCAAAAGCGGATATATACATCGACACATCGGCTCTGCCGACGCTGCGGCACATCGCCGCGCCCGCGTTATAGACCGCAAGAGCCGGAAACGAATACGCGGTGATGCGCATATACTCGACGCACGCCGCCATGACATCATCCTCCACCCTGCCGAAAAGCAGGTTCAAAAGCGGACGCTCAAAAACGAGGATAAGAGCTGATATTACGACCGAGCTGACGACCGAAAACATCAACAATTGGCTTGCGGCTTTGCCCGCCTGCCCGTTATCCTTGCTGCCGATATACTGACTGATTATGACCGCGCCGCCGGATGCGAGAGCGGAAAAGAGGAAGATCGCAACGGTGTTGAAGGAGTTGACGAGCGACACGCCCGAGACAGCCGCATCACCGACAAAGCTGACGACAAATGTATCCGCCATACCGACAAGCAACAGCAAAAATTGCTCGATAAACAGCGGAATAATCATCGCCCGCAGGTCTTTGTTTGTAAACATCCTGTCGCCCATTAAAAGCCGTCAATCCTCCGGTTTGTTTGTATGCAAATATTCTATCATATGTCGGGGGATAAATCCAGTTGTTTTACAAAGGTTGGAACACCGACAGAAAGAATGCTCTCAAATGGGGCAATCTGATTTGATTTTGTTAGTTGTAGAGTCAAAAACTGTTCAAATTCAAGCACTTTAAAATGAATACAACCCTTGAAAACATTGAGCTTCAAGAGTTGTAGTGTTATGGTGCGGATAACAGGAGTTGAACCTGCACCGAGTTGCCCCGACTAGAACCTGAATCTAGCGCGTCTGCCAATTCCGCCATATCCGCATTTTTACTTCCGAAGTTTTACACGGCGGAAGCTGCCGAGGGTGAAGCTGAACGCTTTAATCACCGATAAGTTTGGCGGGCACCCTAAGGAACCCGCCATGGTGCGAGAGACGGGACTTGAACCCGTACGGGATTACCACACGCCCCTCAAACGTGCGCGTCTGCCGATTCCGCCACTCTCGCAGGTCTGTTCTGAATCGCTGCCTTTGTCCCCTCAGAACGTTGACTATTATAGCAAAGGGCGAGTCTTATGTCAAGCTTTTTTTCAAAGTTTTTTAATATTTCTGCACATGCACAGCCTCACAACAGTGCCGCACCCGACAGATATAAATCGGTTTTGAAGCGTTCTTTTACGCTTTGTCCGCGTCAAAAGTCCTGAAAATACGGTAATATTTCGCACGCTTTATCGTGGCATAAAGCTGAAAATTTCGTCTCAAAACCGCCGCACGCAAGGAATGGCACCTCGGGCGGTTTGTCTCTGTCGGGCTCAACACCGAGGCAAACAAATCATATCAGAAGCGGCTCGGTCGCTGTAAGCATACGGAACGATGAATTTAATCACTCACATTTTGTCGGCTCATATCCGGCATCCCTGACAGCATTTGTAATGACGGTGTTGTCAATATCCTTTTTGAGCGTGAGCACCGCCTTTTTACCCTCAAGGCTGACTTCAACGCTCTCCACTCCGTCGAGCGTCTCGAGTGCCTTCTGAACATGAGCCGTACAGTGATTGCACATCATACCCTCGATATAAACTGTCTTTTTCATAGCTGTTTCCTCCGTATTTTTTATATTCTCTTGCGCCTGCATAAGCTCGGGGAGCTTGACAGGCGGTTTTGACTTGCCTTTAAACGGGCTATTTGGCTTGACGAAATTGAGCCTGAGTGCATTGGTAACAACGCAGAAGCTCGAAAGACTCATTGCCGCCGCGCCGAACATGGGATTGAGCGCGATATTAAACACGGGTATCAACGCACCTGCGGCTATAGGGATGCCGATGCAGTTATAGAAGAACGCCCAAAACAGATTCTCGTGAATATTCCTGAGAACCTGACGCGAAAGGCGTATCGACGCCGCAACATCGCGGACGCTCGACTTCATCAGCACAACATCGGCAGCGTCGAGCGCAACATCGGCTCCTGCGCCGATAGCTATCCCTGTATCTGCCTGCGTGAGCGCGGGTGCGTCGTTTATGCCGTCGCCGACCATAGCGACAGCGCCGTACTTCTGCAGCTTTTTGACAACCTCCGCCTTGTCGCCCGGAAGCACATCGGACACGACATTTTCTATGCCTATCTGCTTTGCCACCGCGAGCGCCGTGCGCCTGTTGTCACCCGTGAGCATAACCGTTCTGACGCCCATGCTCTTCAGCTCGGATATTGCCTGTTTGCTGTCGTCTTTTACTACATCGGCGACCGCGATTATACCCGCAAGCTTGCCGTCAAGAGCGAAATACAGCGGCGTTTTGCCCTCGTTTGCGAGTCTTTCGCCCGAGGCTTCCGTTGCGGAATCGAGGATTCCTTTTGATTTGAGCAGGGCTGCATTGCCGCCTATCGCAGCCTTTCCGTTTATCTCTGCGCTGACTCCGTGACCGGGCAGAGCGGAGAAGCTCTGCGCCTCATCAGCAATTATATCAAGCTCCCCCGCCCTGCGCGTTATCGCTGCGGCAAGCGGGTGTTCGCTCTTGCTTTCGAGCGAAGCTGCGAGCTTCAGCAGTGAATCGCTGTCATAACCGTCGGCGGGAACAATATCTGTGACCTGCGGCTTACCTTGAGTCAGCGTTCCCGTCTTGTCGAGAACGACTATCTGCGTTTTCCCAGTCTGCTCAAGCGCGGTCGCGGTCTTGAACAGCACTCCGTGCTTTGCGCCCACACCGCTGCCGACCATTATCGCGACGGGAGTTGCAAGACCGAGAGCGCACGGGCAGCTGATAACGAGAACGCTTATTGCGCGCGCCAGCGCAAAGCTGAACGGGCGACCGGAAATAAGCCATGCCGCGCCCGCAAGAAGGGCTATCGCCATGACAGTCGGGACGAATATGCCCGACACTTTATCGGCAATTTTTGCTATCGGAGCTTTTGTTGCCGAGGCATTTTCGACCATATCTATTATCCGGCTGAGCGTTGTATCCTCGCCGACACGCGTCGCTTCGCAGGTCAGAAATCCGTTCTGATTGAGCGTAGCCGCACTGACGAGACTCCCCTGCGCCTTATCGACAGGTATACTCTCGCCGGTAAGAGCAGACTCATCAACCGCGCTCTCGCCGCTTATAACTCTGCCGTCAACCGGAATACTCTCGCCGGGTCTGACAACAAACGTATCGCCTTTTATAACTTCCTCCGCAGGTACGACCTGCTCCTTGCCGTCCCTTATTACGCGGGCGGTTTTCGGCGCGAGATCCATGAGGCTCTTTATCGCGTCCGTCGTGCGGCCCTTGCTGACGGCTTCAAGATATTTGCCGACGGTTATAAGCGTCAGTATCATTGCCGCAGATTCAAAATAGAGCCCGTGGAGATGGTGCGTAGCCATCTGGACATTGCCGTTTACCGCCGCGTTGCACATCTCAAAGAGCACTGCGGTGCTGTATATATAAGCCGCCGCGCTTCCGAGCGACACGAGCGTATCCATATTCGGTGCGCCGTGAAGAAGGCTTTTTGTTCCGCTGATAAAGAATCTCTGATTTATAACCATAACGGCGGTCGTCAGCAGGAGCTGATAAAGCCCTATCGCAAGCGGGTCGGAAGCAAATATCTGCGGCAACGGCCAGCCCCACATCAGGTGCCCCATCGAGACATACATCAGCGGGAGGAGCAGCACGACCGAGGCTATAAGCCTATGAAGTATTTTTTTCGGCTCGTTGCTTTCGAGCGATGCTTTTTTGTTTTCTTTTTTGCCGCCCCGATTCTGCGGTGACGCGCCGTAACCCGCCGCAGACACGGCGGAGCATATTTTCTCGGCGGTGGCGGGTGAAGAGAAATCGACGGTCATGGAATTTGTCAACAGGCTGACCGTCACCTCCTTCACGCCCTCGACCCCGCGCACCGCACGCTCGACATGAGCGCTGCACGCGGCACAGGTCATGCCGGTAACATCGAATTTTTCCATCTGTCTCACTCCGATCATTTGAGCTTCTTTATGAGTTCCACAGCCTCCGCTATGACCTCATCGTCGCCGCTTTTTATCCCCTCGGCAACGCAGGTTTCCATATGCTCTTCAAGTATAATATAGCCGACATTTCTCAGCGCATTCTGCGCGGCGGCAAGCTGAATAAGAATATCGCCGCAATATCGGTTATCGTCGAGCATATTTTTTATTCCGCCGAGCTGACCGATTATCCGGCTGAGTCTGTTTTGAAGAGCTTTTACTGTATCGTCACTTCGCGGCGTTGACTTATGGCGGCAGCATTCACAGCATTTATTTTCGTTTTCCATTCTGTCATCTCCCGTTTTTGTCTTTAACCCGATTATATACCCCCGTGGGGTATTTGTCAACACAGTTTTTTACATTATCCTGTCCCGACAGACAGAAAAAGAGCCGCCCATTTCTGAGCAGCTCCCAAAAATTTGATTTTTAAGCGATTTAAGCAATTATATATTCTCGAAGCCGCTGAAGCCCTTGAATATACGCTCATCATACTCGTTGTTCTCGTCCTTGTCATGGAGGGGATACCAAACCTGAGCAAAGAACGGATTGACCTTTGCTTCGGCGTCGTATGCCCAGTGGAACTTCTCGCCCTCGCTGTCGGAGGGAAGCTCCTTCTGGCACCAATGACCGCCCTTGAGAACAAGGTTCGGGGTCATCTCAAACTCGTGACCGTGAGCGCACTTCCATTTCAGAGGAGTGAACAGGTCGCCCTTGGTCATCTCGGTCGAGAGGCACTCACCGCCGCGGAAAGCAGCAGCCTTCTTCATATCCTCGAGGTCAAGCTCACTGTCGGGCTTGCTCTCATCATAACCGTGGTCAAGAAGGGTGACTTCCTCTGTGGGACGCTCGATCTTGAAGGTATCCCAGTTGCCGATGGCTTCCCAGTTCTTCTTGGAGCCGTAGTAAGCGGTGATCCTGTCCTGAACATTGTTGGATATCCACCACATGGTGCCGTATATTTCGGTGTTTGCAAGCTTCTTCATGAAGGTCTTCTTGAGAACACCTGCGAAGGGCTTTGCAAGGAAAGCGAGCTTGTAGTAAGGCGCAACCTGAGTCATCATCTGCTTGAAGTATGCCTTGACGGGAATGTTGGCTCTGAAGTGCAGATACTCCTCAAGCTTGTCCGAATCGGCATACCACTGACCGTGGAAGTTGCGAAGGATGAACCAGTTGGCATCAAAGAGCTTCTTTGTGGAGCCGATGCCGAGAGTGCCGAGGAGCAGCTCCTCAAACTCGAAGTTGGTGAGTCTGTATTCCTTACCGCTGCCGATGTTATAGAACTTTCTCCAGAAGTCCTCGGGAATGTCGGGCTCGCAGATATTTGCAAGCAGACGGCCGGAATCCTCAACAGTCGCCCACTCGAGCACGCCGTTAATCGGAACGTGGAACATAATGGGGTCGATGTTCTTGAGAATGTCGGGATAAAGGATGCCGGACTGGCGAAGCGATACCCAATGCTTAAGACCAGACTCGGCAAAGATGCTCTCGGCTATAGTCTTGCTTATTGCATAGTGATCGTAGATGCTGATTTTGATCGGGTCGCCGGTTCTTGCCCAATGGATAGGCGCGTTTCTGTCGCCGGTCTGAGCAACGGTACCGATATAAACGACCTTGATATCGTCCTTGTTGGGCTGAGCCTTAACGGCGTCAACTATGTTCCTGGCAGCGCCGGTGTTGGTCTGAATGGTTCTTGTCGGATAATAATCGGCAGAGGGTGAAACCATTCCGCCGACATGGAGAATATAATCGGAGCCCTCAACGCACTTGAGAACATCGTCATATTTCTTCAGGTCGCCCCAGACAATCCTGACGCTGGGATCATTAAGGTAGTTTGCGAATTTCTTTCTGTTTTTCTCACTGTCGCGAAGAAGCAGGACTATGTTGAGCTTATCCTTTTTCTTGTAAAGCTCTTTGAAGCCCGCCCAGCCCATATGACCGGATGCGCCGGTGAGAAACACTGTCTTTTTTTCTGCCATGAGTGTTTTCCCTCCATTTGCTTATTACAGTGTGTATAATAGCACATAAAAATCTGTTTTATTTTATATTTTGGCATTATGTGCCAAAAATTACACTCGAGTGCAAAAATATAAGCGCAAATGTATCGATAAGTCCTTATCGGTGTGTCTCAAGGAAGCGGGATATGTTTTCGACAGTCCTCCTGTCGAGAAAATGCTCGATAAGCTCGGTCTGACGCAGCTCGGACTCGCTTGAATTCACGCGGCAGAGCAGTCTGTCTATAACATCGTGGCGAAAAATAAGATATTCCCCAATTCTCCTGCCGTGTCGGGTCAGATATATCGTGCCGTATTTTTCAAATGTCACGAGCCCTGTCTCGCTGAGCCTATGCACCATCCTTGACGCGGACGACTCGCTGACATTTATTTCCCGAGCGAGCACGCCGAGGCGAACCGAGCCGGACTGCGGACAGTTGCGGCAAATCATCTCAAGATAGTCCTCCTGCGACGCTGTAAGTCCGTATTCTCCCCTGTATTCACTGCCGTTGAAGGTAAAAAATTTTTCGCCGCCGTCCATGCTCATTCACCCTTTTGGCAGATGCCGATATTATGGTATCGGGAAACTTTCTTTCCCCGGGTAAACTTATATTAAAGGGTGAATCAAATTATGAGTCTTGTCTCTTTGAATACATTATCGGTCGGCGAACAGGCATATGTAAATCGTCTCGGCTTCGGCTCTGACGACCGTCGCAGAATGCAGGATATCGGTCTTATAGACGGAACCCGCGTCGAGTGTCTCGGAAAAGCGATATCCGGCGATCCTGCGGCATATTTAATTCGCGGCGCGGTCATAGCCATCAGAAGCGAGGACGCCGCGAAAATAGCGGTCAGCAAGATATGACGGCGCGGAGGCGGTAAACTTGGGTCTGACGCGCACTTCGACCGGAAAGCACAGTATGGGTGAACATACACCCGCTCTCAAACCGGCTGCCGACGGCACGGTTATCGCTCTCGCCGGAAATCCGAACGTCGGCAAGAGTACGGTGTTCAACGCCCTGACCGGAATGAATCAGCACACAGGCAACTGGACGGGAAAGACGGTAGCCACTGCCTGCGGGTCATTCAGACGGAACGGAAAAAATTATATTACGGTAGACCTTCCGGGCACATATTCGCTCTTCACCCATTCTGCCGAAGAGGAGGTTGCGCGGGATTTTATACTCAGCGAAGTATTCGCCGCCTGCATAGTTGTGTGCGACGCTACCTGCCTTGAGCGAAACCTGAATCTCGTTTTGCAGATAATCGAAATAACCCCGCGCACCGTCGTGTGTGTCAATCTCTTGGACGAGGCGAAGAGAAAAAAGATATCCGTTGATATCTCCGCTCTGTCGCGTGAGCTCGGTGTCCCGGTGGTCGGAACGAGCGCACGCAGCGGCAAGGGGCTTGATGAGCTGATCGATGCGGTGGACTCGGTAATATCGGAAAAGCCCGCACCCACAGAGCCGATATATTACGGAAGCGGGATTGAGGAAGCGCTGGAAATACTCACGCCCGCACTGAGCAAAAGCTCAAGCCACCCGCGCCGCGATGCGATGCGGATTCTCTCCGGGGAAATCGAAGCTCCCGACACGGCGCAAAATGCAGCAAGGCTTGCAAACGAAGTCATTGACAGATACGGTCTGACACGGGAAGCAATACGCGACAAGGCGGCTTCGGCATCCGTTATGCGGGCTGAGGACATATTCAAAAAATGCGTAAAAGCGAACGCAAAGCACTCGGCTGCGGACAGGAGGCTTGACCGCATATTTACAGGGCGTGCCGGAATACCTGTCATGCTCCTGCTTCTTGCCGCCGTGTTGTGGCTCACGGTATACGGTGCAAATTATCCGTCCGAGCTGCTGTTTTCTGCTTTTGATGCGCTCGGTGTAAAGCTGCGGCAATTGCTGTATTTGATAAACGCTCCCGATATCCCGGCGAATGCGCTCATTGACGGAGTATACAAAGTTCTGACATGGGTCGTTGCGGTCATGCTCCCGCCGATGGCCATATTCTTTCCGCTGTTCACGCTTCTCGAAGATTCGGGATATCTGCCGAGGGTAGCCTTCAATCTCGACCACGGCTTCAAGAAATCCGGCGCGTGCGGAAAACAGGCACTGACGATGTGCATGGGATTGGGCTGCAACGCGGCGGGAGTTACGGGATGCAGGATAATCGACTCTCGGCGCGAGCGGCTCATGGCGGCGGTCACGAACGGGTTCGTGCCGTGCAACGGGCGATTTCCGACACTGATTTCGCTTGTCTCCCTGTTTATCGTCGGCGCACTGCCCGCTCCGTTTGACTCGGTGGCGGGAGCAGCTCTGCTGACTCTGCTTATTGTTCTGTCTGTCCTTGCGACTTTTACGGCGTGCTCCCTGCTTTCAAAAACGGCTCTTCGCGGAGTGCCGTCTTCATTTACACTTGAGCTGCCGCCCTACCGCCGACCGCAGATAGGAAGGGTTATAATACGCTCCGTGTTCGACCGCACTCTCTTTGTGCTGGGACGCGCCGCAGCCGTTGCGGCTCCTGCCGGGCTTATAATATGGATAAGCGCAAACATAAAAATAAGCGGCACGAGCATATTTTCGTACTGCTCCAATTTTCTCGACCCATTCGCGCAGCTATTCGGCATGGATGGAGTTATCCTGACGGCTTTTCTTCTCGGATTCCCCGCCAATGAGACCGTCGTGCCGATAATGCTCATGGGCTATCTCGCCGACGGCGGAATTTCACAGACCGGCGGCGCCGCACTGCACGCACTGCTCACGGCAAACGGCTGGGACACAAAAACAGCCATATGCGTGATAATCTTCATGCTTTTTCACTGGCCGTGCTCGACAACGCTGATAACTGTAAAAAAAGAGACGGGCAGCATGAAATGGGCTGTTATCGCCGCACTTCTGCCGACCGCCGCAGGGCTTATATTGTGCTTTGCCGTGTCTCATATTTTTGCGCTCATCTGACAGAGTAAAGCGGGAACTTCGGACAGCTTTCTTATTGTATAATCCGGTCTTATACCGCTGCCGTTCTCTATCCCGTTGGGATTGAACCAGACGGTTGTTATTCCCGCGTTTATTCCGCCCTTGATATCCGAGCTCAGGCTGTCGCCTATTATGACCGTTTCATTGAGCGAAAAATCCGGTATTTGGGCAAAGCAGATATCAAAAAACTGCTTGTCCGGCTTGTTGGCTCCGAGAAGCTGGGAGATAAATATGCCATCCATATATTTTGCTATCCCGGAGCTCCCTATCCTGCCCTCCTGAACCTTTGCGGTGCCGTTTGAAACTATATAGAGCCTGTATTTTCCGTAGAGCTCCTCGAGCAGCTCGGGTGCATCGGGTATAAAATAGTGACCGATTGCGAGCATACTTTCATAATACGCCGTCGCTTCTTTCGGCTCGCACTCGACGCCTATCGTTGTAAACAGCTCACGGTAGCGCCCGACCTTGACCTCCTCGCGTGAGATCTCACCGAGCTCGAGGCGCTTCCAATGAGCGATGTTTATTGCACTGTAGAGAGCCAGCGTCTCCTCGGTCGGCTCGATGCCGAAATGCACGAGGGTCTTTGTGAGAGCTATTTTCTCCGCCTTATGAAAATCAAAGAGCGTATCGTCAAGGTCAAAAAGCACATTTCTTATCATCACAAACCTCCGCGGGCTTTTTGATTATTATAGCACTGATTTCATTTCCGCAAAGTGTATATCAGAATTTTTTTCGACTGTTTTCATCACGGAGCACTCACTCCGCGCCGGCTCTGCCGCTCTGCAGCATTGGGCTGACGCGGATATTGTTTGTGTTTTTATATTCCTATTGATTTCCTGCCTCCGAGCTATTATAATGTTGTAGATTTTGCGGCTTGTATGTGGTATTATATTTACATAAACGGTGTTATATTCAACCATCCGTCTTGTCGGCGGAATCCACGGGAGGACACAGCATGAATCTTGTTCATCTGAAATATGCAGTTGAAGTGGCTGAGACCGGATCCATAAACAAGGCTTCGGAGAAGCTCTATGTCAGCCAGCCCAACCTCAGCAGAGCGATAAAGGAGCTCGAAGCGAGTCTCGGAGTTACCATATTCGACCGGAGTGCAAAGGGAATGGTGCTGACGCCGGACGGAGAGGTTTTTGTCCGCTATGCCCGCTCTATACTTCGTCAGGTTGACGCCATCGAAGAGGTTTTCAGCAACGGCACTACCGAGAAGAAGAAATTCTCGATATCCGTGCCGAGGGCGAGCTATGTGACCGACGCATTCGCCGAATTTTCAAAGCTTCTCGACAGAGACACGCCGGTTGAGATATTCTACAAAGAGACAAATTCCATGCGCTCGATGAAGAACATTCTCCAGGATGAATACAAGCTCTGCATAATCCGCTATGCCGAGGGCTACGACAAATATTATAAATCGACATTCGACGAAAAGGGACTCACATATGAGCTCATAACCGAATTTCAATATGTGCTGCTCATGAGCGGGGACAGTCCGCTCGCAAAGAAGGAAAATATCACTTTTGACGACCTTCGCGACCGCATCGAAATAGCACACGCCGACCCGTATGTGCCGTCGCTGCCGCTGTCCGAGGTCAAGAAGGAGGAGCTGCCGGACAATTCGCAAAGGCGCATATTCGTGTTCGAGAGAGCGAGCCAATTCGAGCTGCTTTCGCGCAATCCCGATACTTTCATGTGGGTCTCCCCCATCCCTCAGGCACTGCTCGACAGATACGGGCTTGTCCAGCGCGTCTGCCCTGAGAACACCCGCAAATATAAAGATGTGCTGGTTCACCGCAGGGACTATGAGCTGACCGAGCTTGACAATATGTTCATAGAACAGCTTGTCAAAGCAAAGCGGAGGACTTTCGGATAAAGGAGATATCATTATAATGAAATGGTTCATTGCATCCGACATCCACGGCAGCGCATACTACTGCCGACGGATGCTCGAAAGATACGAAGCCGAAAATGCAGACCGTATGCTTCTGCTCGGCGACATACTCTATCACGGTCCGCGAAACGACCTGCCCGAGGGGTATGCACCCAAAGAGGTCACAGAGATGCTCAACGCGATAAAAGACGATATTCTCTGCGTGCGCGGAAACTGCGAAGCGGAGGTTGATCAGATGGTGCTGAATTTCCCGATTCTCGCGGATTATGCGGCAATAGACCTCGGGGACGGCATTATCTACGCAACTCACGGACACATATACAACGAAGGTAATCTTCCGCCGATTAAAAAGGGAGACATTCTCCTGCACGGCCACACCCATATTCCGAAGTGCGTCGAGCACGAAGATTATACATATATGAACCCCGGCTCGGTTTCGATACCGAAAGAGGGCAGCCATCACGGCTACATGACGCTCGAAAACAAAAAATTTGTCTGGAAAGATCTCGACGGAAACGTAAAAAAAGAGTTTGTTTCAGGTTAATAGCACCATAAAAAACCCGAACATCCCCCACTATCTGTAAACTATGCCGAAAAAAGGTAAAGGTATATCGATATCAATAATATCGATATACAAAAGTCGTAATTCCCTTTTGCCCCGTTATGCGATAGAATAGTATCGGTCAGAGGTCAGACTACTACTTTTCAGGAGGTGCAGCATGAAAACCACGGACGTGTCCAGAGCCGCTCTGGGACGCATCCCTGTTTATCTCAAATTCCTCGAGGGTCTGCCGCAGGAAACCGAAACCGTCTCGGCGACAGCGATAGCAAGGGCGTTGGGCTTCGGCGAGGTTCAGGTCCGAAAGGATCTCGGAGCGATATGCGGCTCCGGCAAGCCGAGAATCGGTTACACCGTATCCGACCTCAGAGAGAGCCTTGAAAGCCTTATCGACAGCCGCAACGGCAAAACGGTGATAGTCGGCGCGGGAAAGCTCGGAAGAGCACTGCTCGACTACGGCGGATTTTCCGACTACGGGCTCGACATTCTCGCGGCGTTCGACACGGAGCCCTCGCAGAACAGCGCAAGCGAAAAACCGATACTTCCGATCGACGGGCTTAGGGATTTCTGCAAGGAAAACAATGTCAGCATCGGAGTCATTGCAGTGCCGGCAACAGCGGCGCAGGAGGTATGCGACAAGCTCTGTCAAAGCGGCATAAAAGCCGTAATGAGCTTCGCACCGTGCAAGCTCACCGCACCCGAGGGCGTAGCGATCCAATATGAAAATATGGCTCTCTCGCTCGCACACCTGAAAACACAGATAAAACAGTAAACCGTTTAGGGGGATAAAAAATCATGAACAACGAAAGAAAAACTATTGACAGCGTTGAAACACTTGAAGCCGCTCTCGTCTCGCTCAAGGAGGCGGAAAAGAAGTTTTCAACCTACACTCAGGAGCAGGTAGACAAAATCTTCCTCGCCGCCGCTTCCGCCGCGAACAAGGCAAGAATACCGCTTGCAAAAATGGCGGTCGAAGAGACGGGCATGGGCGTTGTTGAAGACAAGGTGATAAAGAACAACTACGCGGCAGAATATATTTACAATGCCTACAAAAACACAAAGACCTGTGGTATAATCGAAGAGGACAAGGCGTTCGGCATAAAGAAGATTGCCGAGCCCGTCGGCGTTATCGCGGCTGTCATACCCACGACAAACCCGACCTCCACCGCCATATTCAAGTGCCTGCTTGCCCTCAAGACCAGAAACGCCATTATCATCAGCCCCCATCCCCGCGCCAAGCAGTCAACCGCAGCCGCCGCAAAGGTAGTTCTCGACGCGGCAGTCAAGGCCGGCGCGCCCGAGGGCATCATCGAGTGGATCGACACTCCGAGCCTTGATATGACTAACCTCGTCATGAAAGAGGCCGATATAATCCTCGCCACCGGCGGCCCCGGAATGGTCAAGGCGGCATATTCCTCCGGCAAGCCCGCAGTCGGCGTCGGCGCAGGCAACACCCCCGCTATAATCGACGACACGGCGGACATTCTCCTTGCGGTCAACTCCATAATCCACTCCAAGACCTTCGACAACGGCATGATCTGCGCCTCCGAGCAGTCCGTTATAGTTCATCAGAACGTCTATGACGCGGTTAAGACCGAGTTTGCGGCTCGCGGATGCTACTTCCTCGACCCCGAGGAGACCGAGAAGGTCAGAAAGACCATTATTATAAACGGCGCACTCAATGCGAAGATAGTCGGTCAGTCTGCCTTCAGAATCGCAGAGCTTGCGGGAGTCGCCGTTCCCGAAGGAACGAAGATACTTATCGGCGAGGTCGAGAGTGTTGAGCTCTCAGAGGAGTTCGCTCACGAAAAGCTCTCTCCCGTGCTTGCAATGTACAAAGCTGCGGACATTCACGACGCGTTCAGCAAGGCCGAACAGCTTGTTGCGGACGGCGGCTACGGTCACACATCCTCGATATATCTCAACGAAACAACCGAGCGCGAAAAGCTCGACGAGTTCGCGGCGCGTATGAAGACCTGCCGTATTCTCGTCAACACCCCCTCCTCCCACGGCGGCATCGGCGACCTCTATAACTTCAAGCTCGCTCCCTCCCTCACCCTCGGCTGCGGCTCGTGGGGCGGCAACAGCGTCAGCGAGAACGTCGGCGTCAAGCACCTTATCAACATCAAGACCGTGGCTGAGAGGAGAGAGAATATGCTTTGGTTCAGAGCACCTGAGAAGGTCTATATCAAAAAGGGCTGCCTGCCCGTCGCGCTCGATGAGCTCAAGAACATAATGGGCAAGAAGAGAGCGTTTATTGTCACCGACAGCTTCCTTTACAAAAACGGCTACACCAAGCCGATAACCGATAAGCTCGACGAGATGGGCATTGTCCACGCGACATTCGGCGACGTTGCTCCCGACCCGACTCTCCAGTGCGCCGAAAAGGGCGTCGAGCAAATGAGAGCCTTCGAGCCCGACACGATAATCGCTCTCGGCGGCGGCTCGGCGATGGACGCGGCGAAAATCATGTGGGTTCTCTATGAGCATCCCGAAGCGGACTTTATGGATATGGCCATGCGCTTTATCGATATCCGTAAGCGCGTCTACACCTTCCCGAAGATGGGCGAAAAGGCATATTTCATCGCCATCCCGACCTCGGCGGGTACCGGCAGCGAGGTAACTCCCTTCGCCGTTATCACCGACGAGACCACCGGCATCAAGTATCCCCTTGCCGACTATCAGCTCATGCCCAACATGGCAATAGTTGACACGGATTTCCATATGAGCGCACCCAAGGGACTGACCGCCGCCTCCGGTATCGACGCGGTTACTCACGCACTTGAGGCTTACGCTTCCGTTATGGCTACCGACTACACCGACGGACTTGCAAAGCAGGCTCTCAAGGTCATATTCGACTATCTGCCCCGCGCATACGAGAACGGTCAGACCGATGTCGAGGCCCGCGAAAAGATGGCGAACGCCGCTACAATGGCAGGTATGGCTTTTGCAAACGCCTTCCTCGGCGTCTGCCACTCCATGGCGCATAAGCTCGGCGCTTATCACCACCTCCCCCACGGCGTAGCAAATGCGCTGATGATCGAAGAGGTTCTCCGCTTCAACGCTGCGGAGGCTCCCGCAAAGATGGGCACCTTCCCGCAGTACGACCATCCGCACACCCTTGCCCGCTATGCGGAGATCGCAGACAGTCTCGGTCTCGGCGGCAAGAATGACAAGGAGAAGCTCGAGAGACTCATAAAGGCTATCAACGAGCTCAAGGAGCGCGTCGGAATAAAGAAGACGATAAAGGACTACGGCATTGACGAGAAATACTTCCTCGAAACTCTCGACGAGATGACAGAGAACGCATTTGACGATCAGTGCACCGGCGCAAACCCGAGATACCCGCTCATGAGCGAGATAAAGCAGATGTATCTCAACGCATACTACGGCAAGAAGCACTTTGAAGAGAAGCCCATGCCGACCGAAGCGGATATCGCCGAGGACGACGGCACTCACAGCTTCAAGCAGGCTTACCGCAGAGCGAAGAACGGAAAGAACAAGGCATAAGGAGGGTTCACAATGAATCTTGACAGAATCATAGCAGTAAGGAACAACAAGACAGTCTACCGTGACGGCGACCGCTGCCTCAAGGTTTTTAACGAGGGCTATTCCAAGGCCGACGTGCTCAACGAGGCGCTCAACCAAGCGCGTATCGAAGAGACCGGACTCAATATTCCGAGAGTCCTCGAGGTCACGGTCATCGACGGCAAATGGACGATAGTGTCCGACTATATCAAGGGCAAGACGCTCGCGCAGCTGATGCAGGAGAATCCCGAAAAGAAGGACGAATATCTCGACCTTTTCGTCGATCTCCAGCTTGAGATGCACTCAAAGACCTGCCCTCTGCTCAACAAGCTCAAGGACAAGATGAACAGAAAGATCTGCCAGACCGATCTTTCCGCAACGGTCAGATATGACCTGCACACCCGCCTTGAGTCGATGCCCAAGCATAACAAGGTCTGCCACGGCGACTTCAACCCCTCAAACATAATAATCACCGACGACGGCACACCTTATATCATCGACTGGTCGCACGCCACCCAGGGCAACGCCTCAGCCGATGCCGCCCGCACATATCTTCTCTTCTGGCTCAGCGGAGATATCGACGCGGCAAAGAAGTATCTGAACCTTTTCTGCGAGAAAAGCGATACCGCGATACAGTATGTCCAGAAATGGATGCCCATAGTTGCCGCATCTCAGACGGTAAAGGGCAACGCTGCGGAGCGTGAGTTCCTCCACTCGTGGATCGATGTCGTTGATTACTCGTGAAAGAGGTGAAAAAAATGAAAATAACCGTTTGCATCGGTTCCTCCTGCCACATCAAGGGATCGCGCCAGGTAGTCGAGCAGCTTCAGTATCTTATAAAAGAAAACAACCTTAACGACAAGGTCGAGCTCTCCGGCACCTTCTGCATGGGCAAATGCCAGCAGGGCGTGTGCGTCACGGTGGACGACAAGTTCTTCTCCGTGAAGCCCGACACAGTTAAAGATTTCTTCAGCGAAAACGTTCTTGCAAAGGTCTGAAGCATATGATAATCCAGATTTGCGTTGGCTCTGCCTGTCACCTCAAGGGCTCGGAAAAGCTCGTCGGGCTGTTTGAGGACGCTCTGAAAAAATATGACCTCGAAAACGATGTTACACTTGCCGGCAGCTTCTGCACCGGCAGGTGTAACCGCGAGGGCGTGACTATATCGGTTGACGACGATGTCTACACCGGAATAACGCCAGAGGGGTTCAACAGCTTCTTTGAGGAGAAGATATTAAAACGGATAAGGGAAGAGAGGGTGTGACGGCATGGATTGCCTGACGCTTAAAAAATCCAACTGTAAAAACTGCTACAAATGTATACGCCATTGCCCGGTGAAGTCTATACGCTTCTCGGGCAATCAGGCATATATTATCGGCAATGAATGTATCCTCTGCGGTCAGTGCTTTGTCGTGTGTCCGCAGAATGCAAAGCAGATAGTTGACGAGACTGAGAAGGTAAAGGTGCTGCTCCAGAGCAGCGACCCCGTCATCGTCAGCCTCGCTCCGTCCTTTATAGCAAACTATGAGGGCGTGGGCATAAACGCGATGCGCGATGCGCTCAAAAAGCTCGGCTTTTTCGACGCCGAGGAGACTGCCGTCGGCGCAACAATAGTTAAGACAGAATATGAGCGCATGGTTGACAGCGACACGAGAGATATCATCATCTCCTCCTGCTGCCACTCGATCAACCTGCTCATTCAGAAATATTTTCCCGCCGAGCTGCCGTTCCTTGCGGATGTGCTCTCCCCCATGCAGGCTCACTGCAAGGACATAAAGCGCAGATATCCGAACGCAAAGACCGTTTTTATCGGTCCCTGCGTTGCGAAAAAAGACGAGGCGCAGTACTACGAGGGCATAGTTGACGCCGTTTTGACCTTCGACGAGCTGACAGGCTGGTTGAAGGCGGAGGGCGTTGAGCTTGCACGCGAGACGGACTCGGATGAACACAGCCGCGCACGATTCTTCCCGACGACCGGCGGAATACTCAAGACCATGGCGCAGGACAACCCGAAATACACCTACATGGCTATAGACGGCGTTGAAAACTGCATGGCGGCGCTCAGGGATATCGAAAACGGCAAGATACATAGCTGCTTCATTGAGATGTCCGCCTGCTCCGGCAGCTGCATCGGCGGTCCGGTAATGGAAAAATTCCACCGCGCCCCCGTCAAGGATTATATGGCGGTTGCAAGGTTTGCCGGCGACAAGGATTTTGAGGTCACACAGCCGAGCAGCTATGAGCTTCAGAAGAATTTCACCGTCATCGAGCGCAGACTCCAGCCCCCGTCGGAGGCAGAGATAACCGAAATACTTCACCGCATGGGCAAGACTAAGCCCTCGGACGAGCTCAACTGCGGCTCCTGCGGATACAACACCTGCCGCGAAAAAGCCGTCGCCATATATCACGGCAAGGCGGAGATATCGATGTGCCTGCCCTATCTCAAGGACAAGGCGGAGAGCTTCTCCGACAACATCGTTCGCAATACGCCCAACGGTCTTATTCTGCTCAACGAAAAGCTTGAGGTTCAGCAGATAAACAAAGCCGCGCTCAAGATAATGAATCTCCGCTCCCCCTCCGACATTCTCGGAGACGGCGTTGTGCGCGTGCTCGACCCCAAGGACTTCCTCGATGTTCTTCAGACAGGCAGAAATATGCACGACAAGCGCATGTATCTCGCCGAATACGACAGATATGTCGAAGAAACCATAATATACGATAAGGAATACCGCCTGCTCATCTGCATCATGCGCGATGTTACGCAGGAGGAGACGGTGCGCGAGCAGAAAGAAAACATCAGCCGTCAGACGGTCGAAATAGCCGACAAGGTGGTTGACAAGCAGATGCGTATCGTTCAGGAAATCGCGTCGCTGCTCGGCGAGACCGCTGCCGAAACGAAAATAGCACTATCCAAGCTCAAGGAGTCGATCAGCAATGAATAACCTCTGCGCCGAGATAGGCTGGAGAAGTATAAATCACGAGGGCGAACAGCTCTGCGGCGATCACGTTGACATAATTGAACAGGATGAAAATTCAACCGTCATCGTGCTCGCGGACGGGCTCGGCAGCGGCGTCAAAGCCAGCATTCTCTCCACTCTCACCTCAAAGATAATATCAACGATGATGGCCGAAGGTCTGCCGCTCGAGGAGTGCGTCGCGACAATAGCCGCAACTCTGCCGATATGCTCGGTGCGCGGAGTCGCATACTCGACCTTCACCATAATTCATCTCATAAACAACGAGACTGCCGAGATAATTCAATACGACAATCCGCATGTCATAATGATACGCGACTGCGAACCGTTCAAATATACGGAGACGGAGCTGAGCATCGGCGGCAAGAGCATTTTCAAGTCGCAGATAAAGCTTCGGGAGGGCGATGTTTTCATTGCGATGAGCGACGGGTGCCCGCACGCCGGGATAGGAACGGCTTTCAACTTCGGCTGGAAGCGCGACGACATCGCGGACTTTATGTCGGGGCTTGTGCCTGTCGGCTATACGGCGAAGACGCTTTCGACCATGCTCGTTGACGAATGCTACAAGCTTTACGGCGGTCATCCCGGAGACGACGCGACTGCCTGCGTGGTCAAGGTGCGTAAGCGCGAGCCGATGAATCTTCTTTTCGGTCCGCCGCGCAATCCGGACGACTGCGACCGCATGATGTCACTCTTCTTCTCAAAAGAGGGCAAGCACATTATCTGCGGCGGCACCACTTCGTCCATTGCCGCCAAATATCTGGGCAAGCCGCTAAAGGCGAGCCTCAATTTTGAGCAGAGCGATGTTCCGCCCATAGCGGAGATAGAGGGCGTTGACCTGGTGACCGAGGGCGTCATAACGATAAACAAGGTCATTGAATATGCCAAAGATGCGTTGGGCAAAAACGAGCTGTATGAGGAGTGGGGCTTCAAGCGTGACGGCGCTTCGCTCATATGCCGTATGCTGTTCGAGGAGGCCACCGACATCAACTTCTATGTCGGCAGAGCCGTCAACCCGGCTCATCAGAATCCCGACCTGCCTATCAATTTCAATATAAAGATGAACCTTGTCAAGGATCTCTGCGCCTGCCTGAAGGAGATGGGCAAGAGAGTCAAGGTCAGTTACTTCTAAGGGGGATATCAATGAGAAAATTCGACACTAAGGTACAGTATCTTAAATATAAGGTTCTGCGCGAGGTCGCACGGCTTGCCTGGAACGACACACTGCTCGAAAATCTTTTTGAGATACCGAAAACCATCGTTCCCGGCAACACGCCGACCATGCGCTGCTGCGTCTACAAGGAGAGGGCGATACTCAGCGAGCGTGTCAAGATAGCCATCGGCAGCAACCCAAACACAATAGAGGTTATCGACATCGCCTGCGATGAGTGCCCCATGGGCGGATACGAGGTCACCAACGCCTGCCGCGGATGCCTCGCCCACCGCTGTGAGGATGTCTGCCGCTTCGGTGCGCTTTCCTTTGACCGCGAGCATGTCGCGCATATCGACAAGACAAAGTGCAAGGAGTGCGGCGCGTGCTCAAGGGTCTGCCCGTATACCGCTATTATAAACCGTAAGCGTCCCTGCGAGATGGCGTGCAAGATAAAGGCTATCAGCATGAACGAGAACAAGGCGGCGGCGATAAACTATGACAAGTGCATCTCCTGCGGCGCGTGCGTCTATCAGTGCCCGTTCGGCGCGATAACGGACAAATCGTATATACTCGATGTCATCGACATCATCAAGAAGAGCGAGAACAACACAAAATATAAGGTGTTTGCGGTGGTTGCACCCTCGATTTCGAGCCAGTTTACATATGCAAAGCTCGGTCAGGTCATAAAAGGGCTTAAAGAGCTCGGCTTCCACACGGTTATTGAAGCCGCTCTCGGCGCGGACATGGTTGCATACGCAGAGAGCGAGGAGCTCGCGGAGAAGGGCTTCCTGACAAGCTCCTGCTGCCCCGCATTCGTCAGCTATATTGAGAAATCCTTCCCGGAGCTCAAGCCGTTTATTTCTCACAACCTCTCCCCCATGGCGACCATCTCCAAGTATATCAAGGAACACGAGGTGCCCTGCAAGGTAGTGTTTATCGGACCGTGCACGGCAAAGAAAGCTGAGGTTCAGAAGGACGAGGTCAAGCCCTATGTTGACGCGGCGATGACATTTGAAGAGCTTCAGGCTCTGTTTGACAGCAGAGATATCGACATCATGACTCTCTCCGAGGATGTTCTCGACAACGCATCATATTTCGGCAGAATATTCGCCCGCTGCGGCGGTCTCGCCGATGCGGTGGCGCAGGGTCTCAAGGAACACGGCATAGAGGACTTTGAGCTCAACGCCTGCTCCTGTGACGGAATCGAAGCCTGCCGAGCAGCTCTTCTCAGAAAGAGCAAGGGTATGCTCGACGCCAACTTCATCGAGGGCATGGCGTGCATCGGCGGATGCATCGGCGGCGCAGGCTGCCTGACCCACGGCGAGAAAAACAAAAAAGAGGTTGACAAATACGGTATGCAGGCTCACGAAAAGACCATAACCGATGCTATATCGATACTCGACAAATAACAACACGGGGCTGCCGCATTTAGCGCAGACCAAAGAGCAAAAAGTTGAAGGTCATAATTCGCGGCTGAGAACGCGGATTATGGCCTTTATTTTATTTGATTTTCTATTTATTTTTTGCTCTTTTAAGTGCTTTTTTGCCCGCTCGCGGTATACTTATACAGCTTAGGGTCAAAAAACGCTTTCTGCATCTAAATGCGACAGCCCCGTCTTATATGAATGATGTGTAAACTACGGCGCGGATTTGTTGACACCGCCGCCGCAACGGGATAAAATATAATAAACAGACTGATAAAAACAGGTGAAAGAACATGGACGAAGTAAGAATTCTTGAAATCAAGCAGAGCGTGTTTAAAAACAACGACGAGCAGGCGGACAAGCTGCGCCGCGAGCTCAAGGAGAAGGGCGTATTTCTGCTCAACCTCATGTCCTCGCCCGGAGCCGGCAAGACAACGACCCTCAAGGCGACCATTGCCGCGCTGAAGGACAAGGTCAAGATAGGCGTCATGGAGGCCGACATAGACAGCGATGTTGACGCGAAGAGAATCGCCGAGACCGGCGTCAAGGCAATCCAGCTGCACACCGGCGGAATGTGCCACCTCGACGCGGAGATGACAAGACAGGGACTTGACGGGCTTGAGACCGAAGATGTTGAGTTAGCGATACTCGAAAATGTCGGCAACCTCGTCTGCCCCGCAGAGTTTGACACGGGAGCGGTTAAAAACGCGATGATCCTCTCCGTGCCGGAGGGCGACGACAAGCCGCTCAAATATCCCCTGATGTTCTCTGTATGCGACGTTGTTATAATCAACAAAATCGATGTCCTCCCCTATTTCGACTTTGATGTCGAGAAGTGCAGGGAATATATAAAGCGCCGCAACCCGAACGCCGAGGTGTTCATGATTTGCGCCAAAACCGGCGAGGGCGTTGACGAATGGGCAGACTGGCTTCTCGGCGAGGTCAAAAGCTGGAGAGACGGAAAATAAAGCTCATAAAGCTTAAATTATTGTCAGAATATAAAAATTTGCTGTACGGCTTGTTTGGCATTGACGAATCTATATTGGAAATATATTATCTTTTTTGTATAAAATCGAAGAATATCGCCTCATAATACCGTCTCAAAAAATCCTATCCACGAAAAACCGTGAATAGGATTTTTTGTTTTATAAGCAGACTTCGGACAGGTTATCTTCAGCTTGCCCATTTACTCAGGTGCTGATCCGTTCCGGAGCGCATGAACTGCGGATAATCCTCGTTCGCGCCGGGACGGATATCGCCGTCGCAGGTCACGAGCCAAAGGAAGAAGCTGCCGTAATCCGTGCCGTAAGACGCCGCAACATGGGGCGCGTCCTTTATCATATATGTGTACTTCGGGAAAAGCGCGGTCGAGAGATCAACGCATCTGTCGGGCGAGAGATATTTTTCATTCTTCGGAGCATAGTCGTCGCCGAGAGTCTCGCCGTACCTTGCGACAGTCGCATAGCCGGACATCTGATATGTCTCGAGCACGCCGTCGCCCGTGAAATCCGCGCTCTCATAGAGCGGCGCCAGCGGCTTGCCGTAGCCTGAAATAATCGCAACCTTTACGCCGTCGCGTATCATCTTTTCAATAAGCGCGGTGCGGTTCGACATCATCCTTTGCAGACGCTCGCCGTAAGCAAGGAAATCGGCGTGATCTGCCGCGCTGTCGCCGAAAACGAAGTCCACCGCGTCACCGTAATCCTGCGGCTGAACAAGTCCCCAGAGAACCGGCATATAGGCGAAATCGGGAATGAGCACGCGCTCATAGACCTCGTCGCTGTAGTTATCGACAATATAGTCGGTTATCTTTTGGAGCAGCTTGAAGGCACCTACGCTGTTGAGCGTCTTCATAAATACCGACGCAGCGGCATTCGAGCCGGTCGCATCTGCGAGCAAAGCGGAGAAATAATTATACATTGTATCCGCCTTGAGCGCGATTTTACCAGTCAGGACATCCGAGGCGACCTGCGCTCCGCAGAAGGTCGAGGACATGAAGATGCAGCGATCGACCTTACCGTAGCCGTACTTGGTGAGATAGGCGACGGTCATTATGCCGCCCATGCTCGCACAGGCTATCGAAACCTTGTCGTGACCCGACTCGGCTATGGCTCTGTCAACGGTTGCGGCGATATCATCGGCTACCTGATAAGGATCGAGACGCCAGTCATAGGTGAAAAAATACGTGTGGTCGGCGGGAAGATTTTCGGCGCAGATACGCGCCATGCCGCGCTCGTATTCGGAATCGTAATCCTCCCATATCTCCGGAGCTTTCTCCGCGCTCTCGGGATATTTTTCTACGCTGACGTTGTACTTTGACTCGCCGTTTTCCTTCATCGAAAATCCGTCAAGCAGGTTTGCGGCATAATCGATAATCGCCTGAAAGAGAGGGTCGATGTCCTTCGATTTGACTGCACCCGAGATGCCCTTGTAAAGCATGGAGAGCAGGTCGCCTAAATCAAATTCGAGGGCGTTGCGCTCGTTCTCCGTGCCCTTATCGATATAGAGCCCCATCATATCCATTCCCCTGACTATGATTACAGGGCAATCCGTGCAGGTCGCGGGGTCGTGCGCTTTCTCCTCCTGCGCTGCCGTGTCTGCGGTTTTCATCCCCTGATACGCAAAAGCCGGCGTTACAAAGCTCAGCATAAGCGCGAGAGCGAGGAAAACACTAAGAAGTTTTTTCATTGTCTTCAGCCTTCGTTTCTTTTATATTTTCCCGAGGTTCCTGAAAATCGACCACGAGACTAATTCGATATTGTTCCTGTGCGCGGCTTCGAGAAGGTCGCCGCTTTTCAGGAGCTTGAATTCATAGACGCGCTTTGTCCACTCGCCGGGCTTGTCGTCTATGGGATATGCGGGGTGCAGGAATATCTCGGTCACGCCGTCGATACAGCCTTCAACAGCGTCAAGATAATATTTCCGCAGGGTATCGTAATCCTTTATGCGATCAATCGACCACGGATTAGAAACAAGGTCATCGAGCAGACCGACCCCGCGCCGCTCACCCGCTCCGACAATAATTTTCTGAAAGCATTTTAGCACATTCGGCGCCTCTCTGTCAATCTGTCGGGACAAAAATCCTGAGGTTTTCGGAAACCTGTAAGGCAGGGAATGCTCCGCGCAGAAATTGTATGCATCGATATAGAAGCGTCTGCCGTTTATGCCGTAGAGCGTGGCGCAGTGGTTATCGGCATGATCGACCTCAACTCCCCTTGAGCTGATGAAATTATACTGAGCCTCAAGCTCCGTGCGAATGTCGCGCCTGCGGGCGTGCAGGGCAAGCCCGACCTGACTTTCATAGAGTCCCATTCCCTTTTCGTTCAGCGAGGGCGCACCGCTGTTGCTCTGCCAGCGGTTTTTGCTGTCGTCCGAGTTCACCGTCAGATGCACGCCGACGGGATAACCGCCGAGCCTTGCGAGCTCAGCGGCGTTTTCTGCATCCGGCGCGACGGTCATAAGCGAGGTCGAGGTTATCATATTGCCTCGCATCAGCTCGTCTATCGCCTTTGTCTGCTGCGGATTATAGCCGAAATCATCGGCGTTGATTATGAGATACTTAGGCATTTTCTTTTATCTCTTTCTTCCTTTTGAAATCGAGCCAATCCTTCGACTCGTCCTTGAAATGCAGGAACATTGTGAACACCGTCGCTGCCGCCATGGCTATAAACGGGAACACGCAGAGCAGGAATCTTGACGCCATATCGGGATTTGAGCCGGGATTTGTTCCGCTCTCAAAGTCGAACACCACGCTTATCACCTTATAGCCGAGGGAAACATATAAGCCGTTGAGACGGTTCATAACTCCGATGAGGCTCGTGATCATTCCCTCGCGCTTGACCCCGTGGCGGGAATAGTCGTCGTCGATTATCTTCGCGCCGATGCAGTCAATAGTGACAAGACATCCGGCGACACCCATGCCCATAACGCACATTATGGCAACGGCTACGGGCATCGTATTTGCAAAAAACAGCGGAATAAAGCCGACCGTAAGCACGATAAAGCCAAGTCTGCATACATTCAGTATGCCCGCGTGTTTTACGACGCCCGACCAGACCACTATGCCCACAAGCGCAACGGCGAACACCACGCCGAGCATAACGGTCGTCATGGAGCTTTCGAGCTTCAGGGTGTACTGAACATAGAACGGTATCGCCTGAGAAATGAGCGAGAACGCTGCGGAATAGAGCGCGTTTGCAAGACCGAATATCCAGAACTTGCTGTTGGTGATGAGGGCGAATATTGCCTTGAAAAGATCGGGCTTCTCGTCGCTTTCAGCCTCCTCCCCTTCCACATTCTCGTGGCAGCCGAAGGTCATAAACATAATGACCGCGAGGGCAATGATGCCGTAGATTATTGCAGTGAGATTGTAGCCTATCTTTGAGGTGACGAACGGGGTAAGCACGATGGAAATGACCATTGCAATAAGCTGGCATACCTGTCTTATTGCGTTTGTCTTTGCCCTCAGCTCATCGGTCTTGAAAAGCATCGGGAACAGTGCGCCGTAGTTTGCATTCATCAGCGAGTCAAGCGTACCGGTGAGTATGTACATCAGAAGAATGTAGAGATATGCCTGACCGGAGTTTGACTGCACGCGTGCGGGCATATTATAAAACAGAACGAAGCACAAAACCATCAGCGGAGTGCCGATGACGAGCCACGGTCTGCGCTTGCCCCACTTGGTATGCGTCCTGTCCGAAAGAAAGCCGTAGACAGGGTTATCGATAGCGTCGATAAAGGTATAGATAAACAGTATCTTGGCCATCTGGTCGGTCGTTATGAGTCCGAGCTTCAGAACATAATATGCGGCGGCATATGACTTGAGCATATTTATCGGAATGGATGTGCCGAGCATTCCGAAGCCGTATCTAAACGGGGAGGTGCGCTTTCGGTTCAAAGTGTTTGAAGGTTCCATGGGTTTTCTCATCCTCCTGTTTCTGAAAAATATATCGGATTCGTGAGTGCGCGGATTATACCGAGCTTTCCGCACCCTCTGACTGCCTTGACATAAGCGAACATATCATTTTTCGGCTCTATATCCATATCGAGACTTCCGCGTGCAAAGCGCTTTATCACATATTCGCCGCTTCCCGTGACGAGAATGAGCGTTTCGCCGCGAAGCCGTTCGGCGCGAAGATGAAGCTTTTTGTCTTTATCATAGCGAACCGTATCGCCCATCATGGCGTCCCCGCAGGTCAGAGTCAGGCGCACGCCGTCAACTCCGCTTGAAACGAAAGCGTGTCCTGCGCGGATATTTTTGAGAATATCCTCACAGCGGCGCGACTGCGAGTAGACTGCCGTGACGGGGCTGCCGAGCTTCGTAAAATCCTTCGGGCGATGGAAATCGCTGCCGCCGACTGCGGGTATGCGTCTCCCCCCGCGCAGAAGCTGAGTCCACCACTTTATGCCTCGGATATTCGTCCCGCGCATAGGTCCGTTCCAGACCTCGATCATATCAAAATTCATGCTGTTCCATTTATACGGGCAGAACGGGCATTTCGGATGATTGACGGATATGACCGCGCCGAGCGAACGCGCGTCGTTGACTATCTTCTCCATCTCCTCGGGCGTGTTCGCGATGAAGCTGTTTTCAAAAGGCGCCTTGACTCCGAAGAAATTCATATGTCCTTTATAGTGCGTCCATTCGACTGCGTAGACGAAGGTCAGCCCCGAAACATCCGGCAGACGGAAATTGTCGGCATAGTTGTTATGATTCGCCAAGGCTATGAAATCAAGCCCGATATCGCGGGCTAATTTCCCGACAGCTTCGGAATCGAGTGCGCCGTCGGAGGCTACGGTATGTATATGCAAATCGCCGAAAAGCAGTTCGGGCTCGGCATCCGCGCTGTCCGACTCCGCATCTTCGGGTACATCCCGCATATACAAATTCGGCTCGGTATCGCCTGACTTGCGGTATTCAAAATCAATATCATATGTGACCTCAACGCCTGCGGGCACGACATGATACGCGCCGACGATTATAGACCATTCGCCCGCCTCCGGTCTTTGCACAAGGTAGCCGTTCGCGGACTTATCCTCGCCGACAAATATACTCGGATGCGCACTGCCCGACCAGCCGAGAAAGCGACCGCTCCCGTCCAAGAGTCCGAGGTCGATTATATTCTGCGGGCATACCTCTCTGAGAAGTCCACGCGTGCCTTGGCGATAGGAATAAGACACCGTGACGCGGGAAACATTTTCGGGCACGGTGAACGGGACGGTGTAATAAGTCCCCTCGCGTGACTTTTCAACGAAATGCTTGAGCTGAGGCATTTTGTGCAAACTCCATAAAAATTATTTCATATTCATTATAAAACAGTATATATTGTTTTTCTTGCTATTTTTTAATGATAATGAGCGGTTTTTTTAATTTTATATCTCAGCAGCAAATATAAACTCTTGAAATCCGGAATAAAGTGTGGTATTTTTAAAACAGCAAAGAAGAAACGGGGGGTAGAGCATGAATATGCCGAAGATAATTGATTATAAAGCGCATCCCATTATCAGCAAATATTCCGTTTCCTTCCACCTGTGGGGCTCAGAAAACACCGATATCCACGGGCACAACTACTATGAATTTTTTCTCGTAACGGACGGGCGCGTCTGCCACGAGATAAACGGCAAAATTTCCGAAATAAGCAAGGGCACTCTGTGTATGATATGCCCCGGCGACATTCATCAGCTGCGCCGCATCGAGAATTTTTCGAGCATACATATGAACATATGCATCTCGCCGAAAAAATTTGAGGAAATCTGCTCGGCTCTCGGGATAGACTCGACGGAGCTTGAAGCGCAAAAGCCGCTGACGGCTGTGCTCTCGACCGAGGAGCAGGCATATTTTACCGCACGGGCAAGTCTGATAAACAGGCTCATCGGCGACGGATACGAAAAGGCGGCAAGTGTAATATCCTCGACCGCATCGGATTTTGTCTCGATAATAAACACCTCGAAGCTCACGCAGAAAACCGACTGCCCGGAGTGGTTTGAAAATATGCTCGAAAGGATACGCTCGCCCGAATATATGACTTGCAGCGCGGCGGATGTATATGAAATGAGCAACTTTTCGCCGCCCGTTGTTATAGAGGCATTCAGAAAATACACCGGCAAGACGGTTTCTGCATATCTCAGGGACACAAAATGCGAATATGCCTGCCTGCTGCTCAGCGGAACCAGAATGACGACGCTCGAAATCTCCATGCAGCTCGGCTACTACAGTCTGAGCCACTTCAATCGGGTTTTTAAGAGCTATTCGGGATTTTCCCCCGCCGCATACAGGCGCGAATATCAAAAATAAATGCATCCGCACGAAAAAAGTACGGATGCTTTTGTTTATTCACGACCTGCCATTTTCAGCAGCTCGTCCTGAGTTATGACCGGTATGCCGAGGTCGGTCGCTTTTTGCAGTTTGCTTCCGGCTTCCTCGCCCGCGACGACATACGAGGTCTTTTTCGAGACGGACGACGACGCTTTGCCGCCGAGGCTTTCGATTATCTCAGTAGCCTCTTTTCTTGAGAGCGTCGGCAGGGTGCCCGTGAGGACAAAGGTCAGACCCGCGAAACGCTGATCGTCGTTCTTTTCCTTGAGCGACTTCATATTGACTCCCGCCGCTTTGAGTCGTTCTATTAAATCGGCGGTCTGGGGCATGGAGAAAAATTCCGCCGCGCTCTTTGCCATTATGCCGCCGAAGCCGTCTATCTCGGCTATCTCCTCTTCGGACGCGGCGATTACAGAATCGATATCGCCGAAATGCTCGGAGAGAAGCTTCGCCGCCTTCTGACCGATATGGCGTATGCCCAAAGCGAACAGCAGGCGCGAAAGGTCGTTCTGCTTTGAGTGCTCGATAGCTCCGACGAGATTTTTCGCCGATTTTTCCTGATGCCCCTCGAGCGTCATTATCTCCCCTGCGGTTATGTCATAGATATCGGCGACATTTGATATCAGCTTTTCGGAGATAAACTTTTCAACGAGGGCGTCGCCGAGTCCCTCGATGTCCATGGCGTCGCGTGAGCAGAAATGGATAACATTGCGCAGAAGCTGAGCCGGACACTCGGGATTGACGCAGCGGACAGCCGCCTCCCCCTCCTCGCGGATAACCGGAGCGGAGCAGGACGGGCAGGTAGACGGCAGGATATACGGCACGGAATTTTCCGCGTGCGACACGACGCGCACGACCTCGGGGATTATATCGCCCGCTTTTCTTATGGCGACCTCGTCGCCGATGCGGATATCCTTTTCGGTTATGAAATCCTGATTATGGAGCGTTGCGCGGCTGACTGTCGAGCCCGCGAGAAGAACGGGCTCGAACACGGCGGTCGGGGTGAGCACGCCCGTGCGTCCGACGCCGATTTCTATATCAACGAGCTTTGTTGTTTTTTCCTCGGGCGGATATTTGAAAGCCACCGCCCATTTTGGAAATTTCGATGTACTGCCGAGGCGTTCGCGCTGAGCAAAATCATCGACCTTTATAACCGCGCCGTCGATATCGTATTCGAGTCCCGAGCGTATCTCGCCGATACGCTTAAGCTCGGAAATAACATCGGTTATATTATCAAACCGAGTATAGAACGGAATGGTATGAAAGCCCTGCTCGCGCAGGAAATCGAGCGACTGCTTATGGGAGCCGAGTTCAGTGCCCTCTATCTGCTGGACATTGAAAACGAAGATATCGAGTCCCCTGCCTGCGGTCACTTTCGAGTCCTTCTGTCTGAGCGAGCCCGCGGCGGCGTTGCGCGGGTTTTTAAAGGGCTTTTCGCCGTCGAGCTCCTGTCTTGTGACAAGATTGGCAAAGACCGACTTCGGCATATACACCTCGCCTCTGACCTCGAGGAAAGGCAGCGGGGTTTTTATTTTCAGCGGAATCGAGCGCACGGTGCGCAGGTTTGCGGTAACATCCTCGCCGACATCGCCGTCGCCGCGGGTAGAGCCGCGGGTCAGCACACCGTTTGTGTATTCGAGCGAGACGGAAAGTCCGTCAATCTTCGGCTCGACGACATAGTGAACATCGCGCTCGGTCTCTCTGACCCGACGGTCAAATTCCTCAATCTCGGCGAAGCTGAACGCATCCTGCAAGCTTTCCATACGCACGCGGTGCTCGACCTTCGAGAACAGATTTTCCGCGCTGCCGCCGACGCGCACCGTCGGGGAATCCGGAGTCACAAGGTCGGGATATTTTTCCTCTATCGCCTTGAGCTCGCGCTGGAGCATATCATATTCGTAGTCCTCTATCTCCGGGTCGTCGTCGATATAATATTTTCTGCTGTAATAATTGAGTTTATCTCTGAGCTCCTGTGCGCGTTTCGCGCTCTGTTCCCTATCGGTCAAAGGGGATTCCTCCTTTTACTCTTCCTTTTTCTCTGCGGTTATTATACCACAACTTGAATACATCTAACAACAGTTTATTTCACTGCCGCTGCGGAATGTCTATTGTCACTGCGGTCTGCGGAACAGTGCCGACGACGATATTCTCGGCGATGCAATACTCATCCGAAAAATTCGCCGTGCCCTCTTGCCCGCCGAGAAAGACATAGACGGAGCACTCCACGCTGAGCATGATTCTGTGGCGGGTCTGGTTTATGCCCGCCGAGGTAAATTCATCCGTTATCTGCGCCTTGGCGCCGCCCGTCATACGGACGGTTACGGGTATTTCGGGTCCCATGCCCGCAAAGACCTCTGAGCCCGTGACCTCGCCGAGCGGTATTTTTACAGTAAATCTTGCGTTTTCTTCGAGTGCTTCATCGACGGCGCGGACAAGGCGGGATTTGAACAGATTGACCGAGGCGGCATTGAGCGACATTGAGGTTATCTTCCCGTCAACAGAGCCGACGCTCACAAGCGCGGAGCACTCCTCCGAATTTTCTGCTATGAATTTTTCTATGCTCTCACCCACGGTGCGCACGGCGAGGCTCTTTGCGCGGGTCACGGCGATGCTGCGAACCGCCGGACGAAGCCGCGCATCGCAGGCGAGCACAAGGCAGACTGCAAGCGTAAAGGCGCACAAAGCCCTGAACGCTCCGCGAGGCAGAGCGCGAATATTGAATCGGCGCATCCGGCGCATAAAAACACCCCCGCAACAGTTTATGCGGGGGCAGGATAAATTGTTATTGTTTTATTTTGAAGCCCTGACAACGGACACGCCGGTATCTATAGATTCGGGACCGGTCGAATTGCCCTTGAGAGCCGCGAGTGCCTGAGCCATGCCGAGATAGCCCATGGTGTAGGGATTCTGCACCATGACCGCCTTGAGACTGCCGTCGTCTATCAGCGATTCTATAGTGTTTGAAGTATCGAAGCCGATGCCGATTATCTTCTTGCCCGAATCCTTGATAGCGTTGCCCACGCCGACGGTCGAGCCCTCGTTCGTGCCGTAAAGTCCGACGAGGTCGGAGTTGCCGGTTATAAAGCCCGTCGCCGCCTCCTGCGAGGACGCGAAGTTGCCGTCCTTATATTCGGTAGTGAGCAGCGTGAACTTGCCGTCCTCGGTTATCGCCTCGCGGAAGCCCTTTTCGCGGTTCATGCTCGAATTTGTCGCGGTGTTGACGCCTATTATGCCTATCTTGCCGCTCGTAATGCCCGCGCTTTTGAGCTCTTCGAGCATAGTCTCGCCCGCTATCACGCCCGCGTTATAGTTATCGGTCGAGAGAGTCGTGACCGCCGATTCATTCGCGGGAGAATCGACATAGATTATCTTGACTCCCTTGTCCTTCGCGTTTTTGACGGTCTGTGAAATTGCCGATGGGTCGTTTGCGGCGAGCATTATCAGGCTTGCGCCGTCGGCTACGGCGTTGTTGACCGCCTCGATCTGCTTGGCATTGTCCTTGACATCGGGAGCATCCCACTTGTAGGTAATGCCGAGCTGCTTTGCCATATCCGACGCGCCCTTGTCAACCGAGACCCAGTGCTGATCCATCTTGTCGATAGTGATGAGATACACCTTGTACTTTGCGTTGGCGGCACTCTCGGTCATGCCCTGCGCCGTGTTGTTGCCCTCGCCGCTTCCGCTGCACGCCGCAAAGGCGGTCAGAATGAGAAGTGCCGACATAATAACTGCGAGTATCTTTTTCATGCTGTCCTCCGTTTATTCTCTTTTTTCTCTGCCGCCGCCGAGCTTCAGCCCTTTGGCGGCGTTTGTGTTGAACCGCTTGCCTCCGTGGACGATTCTGTCAATAAGCACGGAGATTATAACGACTATGCCGATGACTATATTGCGAAGCGCGAGAGGTGCGCCTGCGAACTGGAGACCGTTATTGAGCACGCCCCATATAAACGCACCGATAACGGTGCCCAGGAGCATACCCTGTCCGCCCATGGTGCTGACTCCGCCGATAACGGACGCGGCGACGGCGTTGAGCTCATAGTTAGAGCCCGCGTCCATGCTGCCCATGCCGCTCTGCGCTGTGAGTATCAAGCCGACAACACCGGCGAGAAAAGAGGATATGACATAAACTTTTGTCTGCGCCGCAGCGACATTGACTCCGGACAGACGCGCCGCCTCATAGTTCGAGCCGAGAGCGTAGATATGCCTGCCGAGCACTGTCCTTGAGAGAACGAAGGCGAAGAAGGCAAAGAGCACTGCCGCCATCCAGATAGGGGTATATATGCCGAGGAAACGACCGTAATAGAAGAAATTTTTGAAGGCGTCGGAATATATGCCGTTGGTGTTCATATTGCCGTTGACTATCTGCGCGACGCCGCGGGCGATTATCATGGTGCCGAGGGTCGCTATGAATGCCGGCAGCTTTGCAACGGAGATAAGAAGTCCGTTTACAAGACCGACGGCAAGGCAGCAAATAACAGTTATGAGCACGGTCAATATCGGGTTCATATTGAATTTTGTCATCAGTGTTGCGCTTATCATACACGACATTCCCGCGACCGAGCCTATTGAGAGGTCTATTCCGGCGGTTATGAGCACGAACGACTGACCGACGCCGATTATCAGTATCGGCGCGACCTGGCGCAGAAGGTTCGTTATATTGGTTGCGGAAAAGAACAGCGGATTTATCAGCGCAAAGACGATTATCATGACTATAAGTGCCGCAAAGACCGAGAGCACCTGACCCATTCCCCTTGCGGAAAGTATTTTTTTGAACATTCAGCCCACCTCCGTGCGGAACTTTGTTGCAAGCTCCATTATTTTTTCCTGCGTAGCTTCATCGCGGCTGAGCTCGCCCGTGATGCGCCCGGAGCACATGACGATTATCCTGTCGCTCATACCGAGCACCTCGGGCAGCTCGGACGAGACGAACATAACGCCGATGCCGCTCTTTTTGAGCCTGTTCATCAGGTTATATATCTCGACCTTGGCGGCGACATCTATTCCGCGCGTCGGCTCATCGAAAATTATTACCTTTGCGTCGCGCATGAGCCACTTGGCGACGACTATCTTCTGCTGGTTGCCGCCCGATAGGTTTTTGACCTCGCTTTTTACGGACGGCGTTTTTATTTTCAGCTCCTTTACGGCGCGGTCAGCCATATCCCGCTCGCGCTTTGCGCTGATCACTCCGACGGGATTCGACAGCGCATCGAGATTCGCTATCGCGATGTTTTCGCTGACATCGAGCTCGACCAACAGACCGTCTTTTTTTCTGTCCTCCGGTGCGCAGACTATCCCCGCCTTGACGGCGTCGCGCGGGCTTTTGGGCTTCACGCTCCTGTCGCAGACGACAACCTCGCCCGCCGTTATTTTATCCGCCCCGAACAGTGCTCTGACCAGTTCTGTTCGCCCTGCACCGACAAGACCGGCCAAGCCGAGTATCTCGCCGGAGCAGAGCTCAAAGGAGATATTCTGCACCTCGGAGGTGGATATCCCCTTGACCTCCATGATTTTTTTGCCGCGCTTGGTTCTCTCATGCGGATATTTTTCGGTTATCTCACGCCCTACCATGAGGGCGATTATCTCGCTTATTGAGATATCCTTGAAATCGGCGGTCTTTATATATTTCCCGTCGCGCATAACGGTAACTCTGTCAACGATGTTTTCGAGCTCCTCAAGGCGGTGTGAGATATAAATTATGCCCTTGCCCATATTTTTAAGCTCGTTTATTATTCTGAAAAGCTCCTGCGTTTCGCGCTCGGTCAGCGCAGAGCTCGGCTCGTCCATAATGATAATATCCGCATTCGCCGAGAGAGCCTTGGCTATCTCGACCATCTGCTGCTTTGAGACGGAGAGCCTGCCGACCTCGGTATCGGGCTTGATATCAAGGCTCAGTTCTTTGAGAAGTTTTGATGCGCGGGCGTTCTGCTCTTTGAAATCGACCGCGCAGCCCTTTTTGAGCTCCCTGCCGAGAAAGATATTCTCAGCCACGGTCAGGTGACGGCACATATTGAGCTCCTGATGGATAACGGCGATACCGAGCTCCGACGCACGGGTGACTGTCGAATACTCCTGAGTTTTGCCGCGTATCTTCACCTCGCCCCCGTCCTTTTGATATATTCCGCCGATAATTTTCATCAGCGTGGATTTTCCCGCTCCGTTTTCGCCGAGCAGCGCGTGCACCTCGCCCGCCCGAAGCTCAAAATCGACCTTGTCGAGTGCGACGACTCCGGGAAAGAACTTAGATATCCCCTTCATCTGCACAAGATATTCTTCCATTTTTTCTTCCTCCCGTGCGAACCTGAGTTTGCAAATAAGGTAAAGTCGGTGTTTATTTTTGCCCAGACGATGCGCAATTATTAAAGCGGACACAAAATTTCCGTAACCGCCGTAAAATGAGCGAAAATATGGCGGCAAAAATGTCCGATTATGGTGATTTATACACTTGTCTGCCCGCAAAAAGAGTGATATAATAATCAGTGTTGTACCCGATAGAGACAAATCGTTTTTGAAGCGGTCTTTTCGGCTTTGTCCGAGTCAAAAGCTTTGTGAATTCGGCAGTATTTCACTCAGCTTTATACTTAGATAATCGAAAAATCTTCGCTTCAAGGCTGCGAGAACCTTAAAACGAGTTAGTCGGGCGATTCGTCCCTATCGGATGCAATACTGTATTTGCAAAATCAGCAATACTATTTCCGTCTGGAGGTAAAAATATGTCATACGATGTAGCAATTATCGGTGCAGGCGTCAGCGGTGCTATGGTCGCGAGAGAGCTGAGCCGATATAACATCAAGGTCGCATTGGTTGAAAAATGCAGCGACATGGCAATGGGCACGACAAAAGCCAACAGCGCCATTGTCCACGCGGGCTTTGACGCAATGCCCGGCACCCTCAAAGCGAGGCTCAACGTTGAGGGCGCTGCCGCGATGCCCGCTCTGTGCGAGACGCTCCATGTCCCGTTCAAGCCAATCGGCTCCTATGTTGTCGCTTTCTCGAACGAGGAGGTTGAGACGCTTGAGGAGCTCAAGGCAAGGGGCGAAGTGAACGGAGTTCCCGGGCTCGAAATCCTCGACAAGGACGCTCTTCACCGCGAAGAGCCGAACCTCAGTGACGAAGCCGTTGCCGCGCTCTACGCTCCGACCGCAGGAATCGTCTGCCCCTACGAGCTGACTATAGCGGCAGTCGAAAACGCAGTCATGAACGGCGTCGAGTTCTTCCGCAATTTTGATGTTACGGCTATTGAAAAGAACGCGCAGGGCAACTTCGTCCTCAAGTCCGGCGCGGGCGAGCTTGAAGCCGAATATATCGTCAACGCCGCCGGCGTTTTCTGCGACAAGGTAGCTTCTCTCATCGGCGACGATTCAATGACCATTATTCCCCGCAAGGGCGAGTATATGCTCATGGACAGAGCAGTCGGCGACAAGGTAAAGCACACTATATTCCAGTGTCCTTCAAAGATGGGCAAGGGCGTTCTCGTCACCCCAACGGTTGACGGCAACCTGCTCGTCGGTCCGAGTGCGGTCGATATCGACGAAAAAGACGACTGCGCAACCACCGCAGACGGCACAAGCGGCGTTTTCAGAACCGCTCTGAAATCCGTCCCGTCGCTCTCGATGCGCGACGTTATCACCTCGTTTGCGGGCATCCGTGCACACAGCACCGGCGACGATTTCATCATCGCCCCCAGCGAGAAGGACGCGAAATTCATAAATGTTGCGGGCATTGAGTCGCCCGGGCTCTCCTCCGCTCCCGCTATCGGTATTTATGTCTGTGACATGATTTTGCAGGACAAGGGCGAGGTCAGCGAGAAGGCGGACTTCATCCCCGGCAGACCCGCTCCCGTGCGTTTCCGCCACATGAGCTCTGAGGAGCGCAAGGAGCTTGTTAAAAAGAACAGCGCATACGGCAGGGTTATCTGCCGCTGCGAGACTATAACAGAGGGCGAGATCCTCGACGCTATCCACGCGCCCGCAGGTGCCATAGATGTTGACGGCGTAAAGCGCCGCACCAGAGCCGGAATGGGACGCTGCCAGGGCGGTTTCTGCGGCTCGAAGGTAGTTGAGATACTCGCGAGAGAGCTCGGTCAGGAGCTTGATGAAATAACAAAATGCGGCGGAGAGTCCAAGATCCTCTTCGGCAGGACTAAGTGATCTGCGAGCTTTCGCAGCATGAAAGGATGAATACTAATGCTTAAATATGATCTTGCCGTTATCGGCGGAGGTCCCGCAGGCATGGCCGCTGCGCTCAAGGCGCGTGAAAGCGGCGTTGAAAAGATAATCATACTCGAGCGCGCAGAGACTCTCGGCGGTATCCTTGAGCAGTGCATACACACCGGCTTCGGTCTGCACTACTTCGGCGAGGAGCTTTCGGGTCCCGAATACGCCGCACGTTTCATCGAGCTTGTTGAGGACACCGACATTGTCGTAAAAACCGACACCATGGTGCTCTCAATTTCCGACGACAATGTTGTCACCGCAATCAACAAGACGGACGGTCTCATAGAGATCGACGCTGCCGCGGTCATTCTCGCAATGGGCTGCCGCGAGCGTCCGAGAGGTGCGCTCAACACGGCGGGCACACGCTGCGCCGGCGTTCTCTCCGCAGGCACTGCGCAGAAATATGTCAACATTGACGGCTATATGCCCGGCAAGGAGGTCGTTATCCTCGGTTCGGGCGATATCGGTCTTATCATGGCTCGCCGCATGACCCTTGAGGGTGCGCATGTCAAGATGGTCTGCGAGCTGATGCCCTATTCGAGCGGACTGACGAGAAACATCGTCCAGTGCCTCAACGACTTTGATATCCCGCTCAGACTCAGCACCACGGTTATCGACATCCACGGCAAGGAGCGTCTTGAGGGCGTCACCATTGCAAAGGTCGATGAGAACCGCCGCCCGATCCCCGGCACTGAGGAATATGTCCCCTGCGACACGCTCATGCTTTCCGTCGGTCTTATCCCCGAGAACGAGCTGAGTAAAAACATGGGTATAGAATTTGACCGCGTTACTGGCGGTCCGATAGTCGATGAATACAGAGAGACCTCTCACCCCGGCGTTTTCGCCTGCGGCAATGTGCTGCACGTTCACGATCTTGTTGACTTCGTTACCCTTGAGAGCCAGACGGCCGGCGAGGGCGCGGCGAGATACATAAAGAACGGCTCAAATAAGGAGAAGAAATACGTCAAGACCAGAGGCATCAACGGCGTGCGCTATATCGTGCCGCAGAAGATCGCCCTCGGCGGGGACGAGGATGTCAAGCTCTTCTTCAGAGTCGGCGACGTTCACAAGAATGCCAAGGTCGTTGTCACCTACAACGGCGAGACGCTCATCAGCAAAAAGCGCCCGAGACTCGCTCCCGGCGAGATGGAGAACGTCATCATCAAGAGCGATATGCTCAAGAACTTTGATGAGAACGGCATAATCGAAATTCAGGTGGAGGAATAATCATGGTAAAAGATATTATTTGTGTCGCCTGCCCCATGGGCTGCCAGATCTCCGTTGAGCTCAACGACGGCGGAGAGATCCTCAGCGTTACCGGCAACACCTGCAAGCGCGGCGACGCCTATGCGAGAACCGAGTGCACTCACCCCGAGAGAAGCCTGACAACGACCGTCAAGGTCAGCGGCGGCGTTCACCCCGTTGTTCCCGTCAAGTCCGCAAAGGCTGTTCCGAAGGACAAGGTCAAGGACTGCGTCAAGGAGATAGCAAAGCTTGAGATCAAGGCTCCGGTCAAGATCGGCGATGTTGTCTGCGCTAATATACTCGGCACCGGCGTTGATATCGTTGCGACGAACATCTGCCCCGAGGCGTAAAAGCAAAAAAGCGAGCATCCGCAGAACGAAAATTTCTGCGGATGCTTTTTTGCGGATGTTTTTAAATTTATAATGCTGTCAGCTTTTGAAATAGCTTTCAAGGACATCGGACGGATGCTGCCCTCCTGAGAGCTTTTCATCCTGTGTCTCCCCTTATCTCAAAATAAAAAAGGGCTGTCGCAGTCAGGCAGCCCCTTCAAAATCAATCCTCAAACAAATCGAGTATCATCTCTTTCGGGCGCGCTCCGACGGCGCGGTTGACCGGCTCGCCGTCCTCAAACACGAGCAGAGTGGGTATGCTCATAACATCGAACCTTGACGCGAGCTCCGGCTCTTCATCGACATTGACCTTGCCGACCTTTTTGTCGGGATTCTCGGCGGCTATCTCGTCAACTATCGGCGAGACCATACGGCACGGACCGCACCACGACGCCCAAAAATCGAGCAGGACGGGTTTATCGCTCCGGAGCACTTCTTCATCGAAATTAGCTTTTGTAACAGTTATAACCGACATTTTCACACGCATCCTTTCTTTTCACCTATTCCCCAGTAACATCTAAAAGTTTACATCCGGTTGCAAGTATGATTGTGTTGAACAAGTTTGAAGACGCGGTTAAACGCAATCAGGCGACGCAATGCCTGCAAAGTTTTAGGTGTTACAGGGTACCGGTCTGATGTCCTCCGACATTATTTATGATAACAGATTTTCAAAAAATATTCAAGCAAAGCGGTGATTCGTTCACACAAGTTTAAAATATTGGGTATATTATATAACTCGTGAGGGAGTTGCAATTTGACTTTAATGTGTATTTTTGTTAATATCGGTATATAATAAGAACATCTTACGGGAGGAAGTAAAATGCGAAATGTTATAAGAATAAACGACGGCTGGCTCTTTACGCTCGACGGAAAGACCGAATCTGTCAATCTGCCGCACACCTGGAACGCCCTTGACGGTCAGGACGGCACAAACGGGTATCTTCGCACGAGGGCGACATATTCCAAGGAGCTGCCGAAATCGGACAGGAAGACATTCCTCGAATGCAAGGGCGTCAACTCAAAGGCTGAGGTCAGAGTCAACAACGAGCTTGTCGCGGTCCACGAGGGCGGATATTCCGCGTTCAGGGTCGATATCTCGGACTACATCAGATACGGCTGCCGCGTTGACATAACCGCAGACAACTCGCCTGACGAGTCCGTCTATCCGACGATGGCCGACTTCACTTTCTACGGCGGCGTTTACCGCGACGTCAACCTCATCGAGGTTCCCGATTGCAGCTTCTCCATGAACGACTACGGCTCGGACGGAGTGTATGTCACACCGCGCCGCATCGGCGAGGACGGCTGGGAGCTGAGCATAAAGGCGCTTATTGACAACGCCGACTCATCTCACAAGGCGCGTTTTACGCTCATCGATGCCGACGGCAACGAAAAAGCTTCGGCAACGGCGGATCTGCGCCCGATAACCGTTGCGAAGCTGCCGGTTGAAGACCCCGTGCTCTGGAACGGCAGAAAGAATCCGTATCTCTACACCGTCAGATGCGAAATATTTGACAGTACAACGCAGGAGGTCACGGACAACCTTGATATCAGAACAGGGCTCAGAGAATATCACATTGACAGCCACAAGGGCTTCTTCTTAAACGGCGAGCACATCAAGCTTCGGGGCGTCTCCCGCCACCAGGACAGAGAGAACATGGGCAACGCCATAACCGAGAAGCAGCACGCGGAGGATATCAAGATAATTCTCGATGTCGGCGCGAACTCGGTGCGCCTCGCCCACTATCAGCAGAACAGCTATTTCTATGATCTCTGCGACGAAAACGGTCTGCTCATATGGGCGGAGGTGCCGGTTATCTCCCGCTTCAGCCCCAAGCGCAACGAAAATGCGGAGCAGCAGCTCGTTGAGCTCATCAAGCAAAACTACAACCACCCGTCGATATTCTGCTGGGGCATCGAGAACGAAATCACAATAGCAGGAAGCGCAAGCAAGAAGCTGATAACATTTCTCAGGCATATGCACAAGGTCGCAAGGCACCTTGACCCGACAAGATACACGACCTGCGCCCAGCTGACCATGTGCCCTGTTAACTCCCCGCTCAACCGCATCACCGATATCATAGGCTACAACCACTACTACGGCTGGTACATGGGCTCGTGCAGCGAGATAGACAACTGGCTCGACGAGTGGCACAGAGAGAATCCCGAGGGCAAGCTCTGCCTTTCGGAATACGGCGCGGAGGGCATAACAAAATATCACTCCGACTCCCCTGTTCAGGGCGACTACAGCGAAGACTATCAGGCTGTCTTCCATGAGCACTATATCAAATCGATAAACGAGCGCGACTGGCTCTGGGGCTCATATGTCTGGAATATGTTCGACTTCGGCTCCGCATCGAGAAACGAGGGCGGCGTAAGGGGCAGGAACAACAAGGGGCTTGTGACCTTCGACCGCAAGACGAAGAAGGACGCTTTCTGGCTCTACAAGGCATACTGGAGCGACAAAAAGTTCGTTCACATCACCGGCGAAGGCTATGTCAACAGACCCGCCGGAGAGAGCACAATAAAAGTCTACTCCAACTGCCCGGAGGTAACGCTCGAGGTAAACGGCAAGACCTACACGAAGAAAGCGGACAGAGTGTTCGTCTTCGACGATGTTGAGCTGAAGCTCGGCGAAAATGTTATCAAAGCGCGCGGCGGCAAGGTTCGCCCGTCGCACACGATAACGGTAAACGGCATTGAAGAAGCGACGGACGAATACAAAATGCCCGCCGAATACTCCTCCTTCGTGCGCAACTGGTTCGTTGCGGCAGACGGCGAGGGCGACCCGAACAAGCTCTCGGTCGAGGACAGCATGGGCGAGGTGCTCAGCAACGGCGAGGTCAACAGAATAATCAGGAACGCCGCCGGAGACTTTGCGGCAAAGGCTGTTTCAAGTCCCCTGCTCAAGCCCATATACCCGATGAAGGTCAAGACAGTGATGAAGCTTGCCGGCAAGCTCGGCATGGACGAGAAAATGCTCTCGCTCGCGGGCGGATTCCTGCAGACGATAGACAAAAACTCATAAGACGCAAAAACACCGCCGAGGATAAAGCTTCGGCGGTGCTTTTATTTTATTTTGTTCAGTTATATTCGTCGGTATCCTCGTTGAGATCCTCATCGTCGGGGTCGTCGGGGTCGATAGGCTTTAATGCTTCGTCGTCGGCACTGTCGGGATTCGCCTTTACTTTTCCGGAGACGCCCAGCGCAGTTCCGCAGCAGAGCCCGATGCTGATACCGAGACACATCCACATGGGGATATTATCCGTCACCGCGCCTATTATAAGCCCGATTGCAAGACCTAAGGCAAGGCCTATGCCGAGACTGCCGCCGCTTTTCCCGTCAAATACTTTTTTGTGTCTGCTCATCAGACCGTCACCTTTTCTTTTTCCGAGGCTTTTTCCGCCTTCTTCACGGGGAAGATGTTGGTGAAGTTGAGCAGGAAGAGCAGGACATATGCCGCCTGCATAGGTATGTTCTCAATAATCGCGCTCTTGCCGACAGTCAGCAGGAGAACGAGCATTGTGAGAAGTATCGCGCAGAAAACGATAAGACCGACCATGAAGCGACCCTTGAGCTCTCTCGCCTTATTTATAAGCAGGAGTACCATGGGCGCGGCGCAGCAGAACGCAAACAGGAGCGCACCCGTCCAATGCGCCATGCAGCGCGGGGAATCGAGATGCATTTCCTCACCCATAGACGGGCAGTTGATGGTGACATAAATGGCGGCACTGCCGATTGAGCCGAGGATAACGCCGACGCGGCTGTGATAACCGAACTTGCGATAGGCATAGAGCGTGTTGGTGAACACGGTAGCCGAAGCGATAATCCCCCAGCCTCTGAAATGCCACGGAAAATCAAGACCTATCATGCTCGCGGTGATGAACTTCACCTTTTCGATGAAGGGCTGATCGCCGAAGAAGCCGTACCATGTGACATAGACGCAGCCGAAAATAACGCCGAACAGACAGAATATTTTCAGCACCTTGCCGGGCTCCTTGCCGTAGAGCAGGACTTTTATGTAGAAGATAAACATTGCAAGGCAGACGCAGGAGACTGCGACCCAGATGGGATAGAGCCACTCGTGACCCATCATGCCGCTGATGTTGGCATGAATGACGCCGTCAACGGTGCGCTCCTCTGCCGTTGCGTAGTTGACGAGCACTATCTTGCGCATGAACGCTATCATCCACACCGCATAGGCGGCAATGATGGCAATCCACATTGCGGCATAAGACCTGAAGCTCGCCGGTTTCTTTGCTTTTGACATTGTTACACTCCTCACGACCCCATAACACCCAAAGGTTCACATTCGCTGCATGATAACGCAGCACCTGTAAAGCCTTGGGTGTTACAAGGTACATCGATAAAATTTTACCGTTTTAATTATAACTGCTTCGGGGAAGCTTTGTCAACAGTTTATTCTCTGTCCATAATATAAGAAACCTCTTTATAGGGTCTTCCGTCCTTGAAATAGATTCGCGGGACGCGGCGGGCAACGCCGCATACGAACTCATAATTGAAGCTCGCCGACATACCGCCTATCTCCTCGGCACTCACGGTGCAGCCGTTTTCGCTGCCCATGAGAATGACTTCGTCCTCTATATTCAGCTCGCCCTCGATATCGGTCACATCTATCATGAACTGATCCATACACACTCTGCCGATTATCGGCGCGAACTGACCGTTGACTATAACCCTGCCCCTTGAAGAGAGGGCTCGCGGATAACCGTCGGCATAGCCCACGGGGACAGTTGCTATACGGGTCTCCCTGTGGGTCACAAAGGTGTGCCCGTAGCTGACTCCGCAGCCGGCAGGGACGGTTTTGAGATTGACTATCTTTGTGCGAAGCTCCATTGCGGGGATGAGATCGACGCTCGACTTGTTGACCTCCTCAGAGGGATAGAGTCCGTAGAGCGAGATTCCGAAGCGCACCATATCATAGTGCTTTTCGAGCTCCTCGACTGCCGCCGAGTTGCTAAGATGCTTTATCGGTATGTTTATTCCCGCCTTTTCAAGCTTGTCTATAAACAGATCAAAGCGCTCCGACTGGAGAAACGCCGTCGTTTTAATCCGCTCGTCGGCGCGGGCATAATGGCTGAAAATGCCCTCGAGAACGAGATTAGGAAGCTTGACTATTCTCTTTATCTGCTCAATGCTCTCATCGTTGTCCCGAAATCCGACACGCGACATACCCGTATCAAGTCCGATATGGAGCTTCACTTCTTTTCCGAGGGCGACCGCCCTATCCGACAGTCGCTTTGCCATATCGTAGGTATAAATATTCTGCGTGATATCGTAATTTATCAGCAGATCGTCCTGCGAGGGCGAGGTATAGCCGAGAATCAAGATCGGCTTTTTTATGCCAGCGCGGCGAAGCTCGACCGCCTCTTCGATGACCGCGACGCCGAAATAATCGACCTCGCTCTCAAGCTGATGTGCAAGTTCGACCGAGCCGTGACCGTAGCCGTCCGCCTTGATAACCGCGAGAACCTTCGTCCCCTCGGGTATGCGGCGTTTGCACTCGCCGAGATTATGAAGAATTGCGTCTATGTCTATCCTCGCATATATACGATGGTACTGCACCGTTACCGCTTCCTTTGTCAGATTATTTGGGCGAGGGGAGCCGTCTCTATACCGTTTGCGTTGAGCTCCGCCTTGATGCGCTTGGCAAACTCGACCGCCTTTGCTCCGTCGCCGTGAAGGCATATCGAATCGGGCTTTAATTCGATTGTTTTGCCGTTTATCGACTCGACCGTTCCGTTTTTTACCATACCGATAACGCGGCTGACCGCCTCGTCCTCATCGGTTATGACCGCGCCCGGCTTGCCTCTTGCGACGAGAGAGCCGTCATCCTCATAGGCTCTGTCGGCAAAGACCTCGCTCGCGGCTCTGAGTCCGATTTTCTTCGCCTCGCTCATCATCTTGCTGCCCGAGAGGCAGAGAAGAATAAGCTCGGGGTCAACCTCATAGACCGCCTCGCAAACGGCGGCGGCAAGAGTCTCGTCCTTGCCCGCCATATTATATAGTGCGCCGTGGGGCTTGACATGGGCAAGGCGGCATCCGGCAGCCCTGCAGAACGCCGAGAGCGCACCTATCTGATACTGAACGAACGCCTTCGCCTCGGCGGGCGAGACATTCATATTTCTTCTGCCGAAGCCGACGAGATCGGGGAAGCCCGGATGTGCGCCGACCGCGACACCGTTATCGCGTGCGAGGGCGACGGTCTTCTGCATCACGAGCGGATCGGACGCATGAAAACCGCAGGCTATGTTGGCGGAGGAAATATATTTTATGACCTCATCGTCGAGCCCCAGCTTATAGTTGCCGAAGCTCTCGCCGAGATCGCAGTTGAGATCTATTTTATGCATATAAGTACCCCCTGTCAATATTTCAGCTCGACATTTTTAACATCGGTTATGAGCATATGCCCGGGCGAATGCGTTATCGCTATGGGCGGCTTCGTGCTCATCAAAGCGGACTGTGGAGTGACGCCGCACGGCCAGAACACGGGCACCTCGCCGGAATTTATTGTAACCGAATCGCCGAAATCGGGCTTTGAGATATCCTTTATGCCTATAACGGATGGGTCGCCGATATGAATCGGAGCACCGTGAACCTTCGGCATGGCGGCGGTCGCGGCGACGGCGGTGACTATCTTGTCATAGGGCAGCGGGCGCATACTGACGACCATTTTTCCGTGGAAAATTCCGGCTGGCTCGCACTCGATATTCGTAAGATACATCGGGACATTTCTGCCCTCCTCAATATGTCTTATCGGCACATTTGCGGCTATCAGCTCCGATTCGAAGGAGAAGCTGCACCCGATAAGAAAGCTCACGAAATCATCGCGCCACAGATGCTCGACACTCGTATATTCGCCCGTCATGACGCCGTTTTCGTAGACCCTGTATTTTGGGATATCGTTTGCTATGTCCGCGCCGGACGCTATTTTTTTCAGAAAGCGCGATCCGACATCGCTGACTTCGAGTATCGGGCACGGGCGCGGGTTGCGCTGGGCGAAAAGCAGAAAGTCATAGGCGAGGTCCTTGGGCAGAACGCAGAGGTTTGCCTGAGCATAGCCCGCACACATACCGGAGGTGTTGCAGGTTATTTTCCCCTCCCTTATAAGCTGTCTTACATCGTGCGGACTCATCGAAGAATAGTCCATTTTATCTGCCTCCAATCAGGAGCCGGATATAAAAGTATCCGCTCTGAGAATCTTATACTGTAATTTTTTTAGAGTCTTGTCGTCGTGCTTTATACGATTAACGGCATATTTGAGATTAACCTTTTGAAAGCGCAGGCTGCCGCCCGGACGAAGCTGAGCGAGCAGGGGCAGATCGGAGGTGATAACCGTGGCTATCTTGGCATAGCCGCCGGTTGTCTGTCTGTCCGCCATCATGATTATCGGCTTGCCTGAGGACGGAATCTGAACCGAGCCCGCAACGATTCCGTCCGAAATGATATCAACGCCGTCAACACTCTCAACCGGAGCGCCGTCAAGCTTTATGCCCATTCTGTCGGAGTCGCCGGTAACGGAATAAGCTTCTGAATAAAAGATATTTTTGCCCGCGTCGGAGAAATAATCGTCCTGCGGACCGGAAATTACATGAATGATAGCAGTGCCCTCGCTCGGCTTTTCGGGCTCAAAAACGCGGGAGGTCATACCGTAAAGGGTGCTCTGCGGATAGCGCAGCGGCAGAACATCGCCTGATTTCAGCTTTCTGCCCTCGAAGCCGCCGACCTTGCATTTAAGATTCGTTGACATGCTGCCCATAACAGGCGCGATATCAAAGCCGCCCGCCACGGCGAGATAGCCTCGAAGCCCGCTCTTGGCGCTCCCGCAATCGAGCACATCGCCCTTTTTTATATGCACGGCGCGGTTCATCGGAAGCTCGGTGACTTCGCCCGTCTCGAAATCGGTCACGGTGGGCGCAAACTCGGCTCCGGTTATTGCAATCACATTGTCCTCGTCAAAATAAGCCTTGACGCCGAGCAGGGTCATTTCGAGCACGCCGTCCGACTCACTGTTGTCGAGCAGGATATTGGCGACTTTCGCGGCGAACCTGTCCATTGCGCCGCCCTGCTGGAAGCCCGACGCCATATAGCCGCAGCGACCGAGATCCTGGACGGTTGTGAGCATACCCGGAGAGATTATATGCATACTCATATCATTTTCCCTCCCCGGTCGTTATTCTGCACTGATATTCATTGCGGCTGACGAGCTCTTCGATGCGGCGGTACTCCCGCTCATCGACGGAAAAGAAGCGGATATAATCGCCTGCGCGATAAAGTATCGGCTCTTCGCGGGTCGGGTCATAGGGCTTAACGGGCGTTCTGCCGATAAGCTGCCAGCCGCCGGGCGACGCGAGCGGATATATTCCGGTCTGCTCGCCGCCTATGCCGACAGAGCCCGCCGGAATGCTCGTTCGCGGATTTGACAGGCGCGGCGTGTGCAGGCGTTTGTCCATATCGCCGAGATAGGCAAAGCCCGGCAGGAATCCGAGCATAAAGATAAGATAATCCCTGCCCGTGTGTATGTCTATGACCTCCTGCTCGGTGAGCCCGGCATGGGACGCGACAAAGGCTATATCCTCGCCGAAAATTCCGCCGTAGTAAACGGGAATGTTGAACACTCTCTTTTCCCCGCCCGACACCTGATCGAGCGATTTTATCCGTTTTTTAAGCTTTTTTATCAAAGCCTCGCAGCCCGTCTGCAAGGGATCGTAGCAGACGAGCAGGGAGCGGAACGTGGGTATACATTCCGTCACCCCGCGTATCGGCTTACGGGACAGCGAGTCAGACAGGCCGCGTATTTTTTTGTTTATCTCGGGGTCTATAGTCCTGCCGAATTCAACATTGACCGCCGAATCTCCGGCCGGAAGAAACAGCGCTTCGTTCATAGCTTTTACCCCTTTTTTGATTATTCGCCGAAAAAGCCCTTGTCAATGACCTTTTCGAACCAGGTCTTGCAGGTGTCCTCCAATCTCAGCGCGTAGCTGACGCACTCGCGCATAAGATTGACTACCGTCATATTCATGCTCTTGCCGAAGCCGTCGATAGCCGGAATGCACCAGCCGTACATATCGATCATACCGTTTCGTGCGGCGGCGGTTATCGTCTCGCCCTCAAGCTCGGCAGTGTGCATAATCTCGATATCCTTTTTGAGATAAGCTATCGCCGCTATCATCGCATAGCAGCCCCAATCGGAGACGGTCGCGGTGATTATGTTGTCGGTGATGCTCCGAACGGCTATTCCGCCGCCGCAGCCGCAGCGGCACTCGCCCTCGTCGGCATATGGAATGTGCTTGTGCAGATGGGGCGCGATGGTGCCCATGCCTATCTCGTTTCCGAGGTCGCCTATTGCGATATTGAGCACGCCCATGGCGCGAAGCTTATCAAAGAGGATATCCATTTTCGCTTCAAGGTCTGTCACATCAAGTCCGGTGGCGTTATGATATCTGCCGATTTTATTTTCGCCGGGTGCCTCGATGCTGATAACGGCGGCGGGCTTGCCGTGGGAGATTATCTCGTCGGCGCAGCTCTCTGCCTTTGACTTATCCTTGGTAAACGGCACGACAGCCATGGATATCGGATATTTTTTCAGCTCGTCTATAGACTCATAGAGATGAAGTCCGACAACTGCCGCCATAGCCCTGACAGCGGGGACATTCTCCTGCTGGCAGACGATAACGGGCTTTGCGCCGAACGCGATAACGAGCGAACGCGCAAGCAATACGGAGCTGATAACTCCGTCCGTCTCCGCACTGCCGAACGGAGGCAGGACAAAGCCGGTCATTATATAGACGAGGTCATCCTGCTTCAGAGTGTCGCAGAGCTTCCCCGCCGCGTTCATGCAGAGAGGACCGCCCGTGTATTCTCGCGAGGCGGGATAGAGAATATGGCACACGCCGTATCCTCTGGGGTCGATGTTGGAGATGTTATCGAGGCTGTCGCCCAAATTGAGAAGAGTGAGCTCCTTTTGAGTCATACCGCTCCCCTCCCTCAGACGGTTGTAGCGTCAACAAATTCTTTGACGAGGTATTTCTGGAGGGTGTCGATAAGCTCGGGCGCTTTGCCGCCGACGGGCTTGCCGTCTATCTCATTTGCGACAAGGCAGAACGAGCCGGACGAGGAAACGATGACCTCATCGGCATCCATAAGCTCGGCGACGGTGAACGGAGTCTCGTCAACCGGAATATTGTTCGCCTTGCACGCTCTGATAAGATGCGCACGGGCGATGCCGGGCAGGATATAATGATCGGTCGGAGCGGTCTTGAACACGCCGTCCTTTATAATATGTACATTGCTGTGGGCGCACTCTGTGACTCTGTCGCCGCGATGGAAGACGCTCTCGTCGCAGCCCGCCTCGGCGGTCTTCTGAGCCGCCATGACGCTCGGAATGAGGTTAAGGGTCTTTATGTTGCAGTGAAGGAATCTCGTATCCTCAAGGGTTATAAGCTTTATGCGGCGGGAAAGGTCCTGAACCTCGGCGGGCTTTATGGTGACCCAGATGTTCGCCTTGCCCTCTTTGGGGAACGCGTGATTGCGGATACCCGTGCCGCGGGTCGCCTGCCAATAGACAAAGTTGTTGCCGGAATCGACCCTGCTTACCATATCGTTAAGGATATCCTTCATCTCGTCCTTTGTGCAGGGAAGCTCGATACGGAGCAGACCCGCGCTGTTGAAAAAGCGATCTATGTGCTCGTCAAGAGCGAAGATGATGCCGTTGCGGCTGTAGGTCGCGTCATAGACGCCGTCGCCGAAATAGCACACTCTGTCGTTCATGGGAACCGTCATTTCCTCAAGAGGACCGAATTTGCCGTTGTAATACCCCAGATTTTCCATTTGTATATCATTCCTTTCCCTGCAAAAATGCAGGATATAATAAACATTCATTCAAAAATCCGCATCGGTCAAGGGCGCAAAAGCAAAGCCCATTTTCCTGCGATTTTCACCATATTCATTATACACACTATTAAATATAAATGTAAATAGTACCATTTAGATTCAATATTTTTTTCGGAAAGGCGGAGCTTTTGTGAAAATTTTTCGGAAATCCGTCGGAGGGTAAAGTCAAAAATTCTGCAATGCAACAGAAATAAAAAAAGCGTCCCGCAAGCGGGACGCCCTGTTTATTTTTGCCGTATCGGAATGTTATTTGTTTTCAGCCGAGCGAGTCCGCGCATCCTCGCTGACTGAGAGCGCGTTCGCCAAAATGACCGACGCGACGCCGCCGACTGCAGAAAATGTCAGAATATCACCGTCGAGCGCGGAGAGAATCAGAATGACGACGGAAGTGAACATATAGACTGCGCAGCCCGCCGAGCGGAATACTTTTGAGAGGTTTCCGAGGATAAACGCGAGCAGCTTCAGGAAGATGAACGCCGCCGGCAGGATATATATGACAAAGCCCAAAATACCGTAGTTGAGCGCGACGGTTATGGGATCGGAATGAACCTTCGTGGCGGTCTTTATCGAATCCGTCTCGTCAAACAGCGCGGCGAATTTCAAGCCGAAAAGCTTTGTCTGAATATCGCCCTCGCCGAATATCTTTGAATAGTAAACCGTTCTGTCGATATTTATGGCACCCGCAAGCGGACTCGCCGGACTTCTGAGTGAGCCGAAGCCTATTGCGGCGGCGGGGATGTTATTCTCCTGAGCTGCCGTGCCGGGCTTCTCGGTGTCGGGCTGCGACTCGGGCTGAACGTCATCGGTCTCGCCCGAATCCTCGGTGCTGCCGTTCGGAAGGGTGGGAATATACGGCGATATCCAGCTCTCTATATCGGTTTTGTCGGGCAGTGTGGGTCTTGTCTGCCACCATTTTGTGGTCTCGGTGCTTATCTCCGTTGTTTCTTCGGAGGTGTCGGTCTCATCGGTGCTGTCCCCTGCGGGCTCCGTCGTGGATTCGACCGTCACGGTTTGAGAGCTTTTATCGGTGGTCTTGCCGTCCGTTGTCGAGTCGTCTTCTTTTTTGTCTCTGCCGGGCACATATCCGGAATCGAGGTTCGGCACATAGTCTCCGCCCTCGTCCTCGTCCTCATCGCCGAATATCGGAGCATCTCCGTCCGGATTGACCGTCGGCGACTGCTGACCGTTATATGTATAGAGCATACCCTTGAGACTGAATGTGCCGTCAAAGCTGCTCTTTACGGGAGAAACGGGCAGGAGCGCGAGAATAAGCACGCAGAAAAGGGCACTCGAAAGGAACGCACGCATCATGGGCGGACGGTTCTCTTTCCTGCCGTCCCGCCACGACGAGAAGGTCCACATAAAAAGACCTGCCGAGAATATGACGCAGACGAAGAGCACAGGCTTTGAATTTGAGAGCACCGCGCCGACGAGAAGCAAAATAATGCCTGCCGCCGGAGCTATCCACGAAAGCGCCGCATCGGCGGGCTTCGTGCTCTCCGCCTTCTTTCTGCCGAGATGGGAGACCAAGAAAACGAGAGAGGCGGGAATAAGCAGAGCAAGCGCCACGGCGAACGAGGTTGAATAGCGGAACGTGCCCTTCTTTGAAAGGTAATTTATAACGAGAGTCACGGCGTAGATAAGTGCCGTCAACGCTATAACGGTAGGATGGACTCTGCGCCCGACGGTCTGCGCCGTCTCAAATATTAGCAGGAACATGAACGCAAAAAAGAAAGTGTCTGCCATGAGTCCGAGCATATACAGGAAAGTAATATGGTCGCCTCTGGTCGCGCTCATAAGGCACATCAGCGCGATATATGCGGCGGCAATACAGTTATAGACCTTGAACAGGGTGCTGTATTTGCCCTTGTAAAAGCCGAGGGTGAACACGGTCACGGCGACGATAATAATCGCCCTGACGGCACCCGAGACGCTGATATAATTCGCCTTGCCGAGATTGATAACAATAGACGAAAGTATATCGAGCAGCGGCTGAATGACGACCAGCGCGCAGGTCACGATATAGAGCACTGCGCTCTTTTCGCTGTTTGCACTTTTGACAGTTTTCTGATTATTCATGATTCACTGTCCTTCCAGAAAAATCATTTTTATTTTCCGCTTTGCCCCTATCTGCCGCAATATTATACCACAAACCGCAAGAAATATCAATCCGGGTCAGAGCGTGGTGACTTCCATGCCGCGGCTCTCCTTGAACTCGACAAAATCGTCATAGTTGCCCGAACGGTCGATAACTCCGTCGTCGCAGATCTCGATTATCCTGTTGGCGACGGTGTTGACTATCTCATAGTCGTGCGAGCAGAACAGCACGTTGCCCTTGAAATCCGAAAGCCCGTTGTTGACGGCGGTTATGGATTCAAGGTCGAGGTGGTTGGTCGGCTGATCGAGAATGAGCACATTAGAGCCGAAGAGCATCATGCGCGAGAGCATACATCTGACCTTTTCGCCGCCGGAGAGGACATTGACGGGCTTCAACACCGCGTCGCCCGAGAACAGCATTCTGCCGAGGAAGCCGCGGACATAAGTCTCGGTCTGATCCTTTGAATACCGGCGCATCCAGTCGATGAGATTGAGGTCGGAGTTAAAAAACGCGGAATTGTCCGCCGGAAAATATGAGCGTGAGGTGCTAAGTCCCCACTTGAAGCTGCCGCTGTCGGGGGTCTCCTCCTCCATAAGAATTTTGAAGAGCATTGTTATCGCCTGCTCGCTTTTTCCGACAAAGGCTATTTTATCGTTCTTGCGCACGGTAAAGCTGACATTGTTAAGAAGCTTAACTCCGTCAACCTCCTTGGTCAGTCCCTCGACGGTGAGAATATCCTTGCCGACCTCCCTGTCCATATCGAAGCCGACGAACGGATAGCGGCGGCTCGATGCAGGCAGCTCTTCGATAGTGAGCTTGTCGAGCAGTTTCTTTCTCGAGGTTGCCTGACGGGACTTCGATTTATTAGCGGAGAATCTCGCGATGAATGCCTGAAGCTCCTTCGCCTTCTCCTCATTTTTCTTGTTTTGCTGTTTTATGAGCTTTTGAATAAGCTGGCTCGACTCATACCAGAAGTCGTAGTTGCCGACATACATTTTTATCTCCGAATAATCGATATCGACTATTCTTGTGCAGACATTGTTGAGGAAATGGCGATCATGCGACACGACTATGACCGTTCCGAAATACTCGCTCAGGAAATCCTCAAGCCATTTGACGGCGGCTATATCGAGGTCGTTCGTGGGCTCATCGAGCAGGATTATATCGGGGTTGCCGAAAAGCGCCTGCGCGAGCAATACCTTGACCTTCTGCGAACCGGAGAGCGACGCCATCTGCTCGTAGAGCAGATTTTCTTCGAGACCGAGACCCTGAATAAGCTTTGACGCATCGGATTCCGCCTCCCAGCCGTTAAGCTCGGCGAACTCCTCCTCGAGCACTGCGGCGCGCATTCCGTCCTCCTCGCTGAAGTCCGGCTTTTCATAGAGCGCGTCCTTTTCTTTCATTATATCATAAAGACGGCGGTTGCCCATGATAACGGTGTCGAGCACGGAGTATTCGTCAAATGCATAGTGATCCTGACGGAGCACGGACATTCTGACGGTCGGCGGGATTATGACCGAGCCGTGCGAGGGCTCGAGCTCGCCGCAGAGTATTTTCAAGAATGTCGATTTGCCCGCGCCGTTTGCGCCGATTATACCGTAGCAGTTGCCGGGCGTAAATTTGAGATCGACGCCCTTGAACAGGGTCTGGGTGCCGAAATTGAAGCTGAGATCGGATACTGTTATCATCTTTTTCTCCCGTTTTTTTGCAATAAATATCTGCGGGCAAACGCATTCACCCGCAATTAAATATGATAGCACATATGAGGATTTTCTTCAAGTCGGGAGGGTCAGTTTTCCTCCACAAAGCTTTTCAGCGTATCTTCAACGCGCACGCCGGCGCACTCGAGGCGGGCGCGGTCATGGTGTCCGCTCGTTATAAGCAGGCACCGCGAGCCGATTGCCCTTGCGACATCGCAGTCGTGCAAAAGGTCGCCGACAACAACGGCTTTTGACGCATCGACGCCGTGCTCTTCAATGAATTTTTCCGCACGCTCGACCTTGCTGCCGGCAAGGAGGTTGTCCGCGCCGAGAACGGAGTCGAAATATCCGTCGATTCCGTAGTGCTTCAAAAGGCGTTCGAGCTGGCTCTGTTCGCTCGACGAGAGCACGACCTGCGGGATGCCGAGACGTTTAGCCTCTTCAAGAGCCTCAGAGACGAAGCGGGTAAGTCCGCAGCTTTTGACATGGGCTTCATACCCCTGCTGGAACTCGTTGAGTATCTGCTCATAGTCCTCATTTTCAAGGTCGAGCACCCGCTCATAGAAGCTGCGGATAGGCACATCTATATACTCGCGGTACTCCTCGAGCGTTATCGGCTCTTTCGAGCGGCGGGCAAGCATATCGTTGACGGAGCCGAGCGCCGCGCCGACATCGTCGAGTAATGTACCGTTAAAATCCCAGATAATAAGCGAATAGTTTTTCATAAATTCTCCAAAATTTAAAAAATAATTGCGAAAGCTTTAATACAGGAGTATAATACTCACGATAAAAAAGAGAAAGAGTGAGACGGATGAAAGAATATCTTTTTGAAATGCACGCGCACACCTCGCAGACAAGCAGATGCGGCGAGGCTCCTGCGGAGCAGGTTGTGAATACTTTTAAAAATCTCGGCTATGACGGAATAGTCATAACCGACCACATGCACACGGGGACGATGGAAAAGATAGCCGACGAGCCCTGGGAGAGGAAGGCGGAGCATTTCTTCGAGGGTTACAGGGCGGCAAAGGCACTTGAGACCAAGGATTTCACGGTTCTTCTCGGCATGGAGCTGAGATTTCTCGAAAACGACAACGACTATCTTGTCTACGGCTTCAATGAGGACTTCGTATATTCGCATCCCGACCTCGACAGGATAGAGTGCCTTGAGGACTTCAGACCGATAGCGGACGAAAACAAGCTCATCGTTTTTCAGGCGCACCCGTTCCGAGTCGGCATGACCGTCACCGACGACGAGCTGCTCGACGGAATCGAGATATACAACGCCCATCCCGGTCACGAATCGAACAATGAGATAGCCGAAGCGTGGGCGAAGAAATACGACAATCTGCGCGTAACATCCGGTTCGGACTACCACGGAGCACTGAGCGTTCACCCCGGCGGACTTTTCTTCCCCGAGCGTCCCTCCTGCCCGCGCTGCCTCGAAAAGCTGCTCAGAGATTGCCGATACAGGCTGCGCACGGACAAGGTTACCGAATAAAGCTCATATTTCAAAGCACTGCCCGGCTTTCGTCAGGCAGTGCTTTTCTGTTTTATTTTCTCGCCGCTTCGCGTTCGGCTCTGCCCTTATGGAACTCCGAGAACTGAGGCACAACGAATCTTATTCCCTTGGGAACAATCTCAAACACGGCGTCATTGACATACTCGCACTCGCCGTCGATATTGACGGCTGCAGGAATATCACTGTGTATTTCAAGGCGGCTGCCGTTGATATAGCGCGTCATCGGCAGCTCGACATGCTCGCCCCTCTTATATGTCTGAAGCAGCGGGAACAGGCGCAGACGACCTCTGTCCTGACGGACGATAACAAAATCGAGCTTGCCGTCATCGGGCCATGCGAGGGGGGCTGCCTGGAAGCCGCCGCCGTACCAGCGGGAATTTGCCGCGACGCAGAACAGAACCGTCTCGTCGAAGGGCTCGTTGTCATCAATCTTTATCGTGAAAGCGTGACCGAGCTTCTTGAACAGAGCCTGAACCGCTGCAAGGGCGTATGCCATCTCGCCGTTGACAAGGGGAAGCTTCTTAAATGAAGCCTGCTTGGCGCAGACCTCCGCATCCATACCCATCGAGCACTGGTTGATGGCTATCTTATCGCCGCACTTGACAACATCGAGGTCAACCGGAATACCGGTGACCTGAGCTTCGACATTGCAGAACTGCTCCTTTGTGCCGAACAGGCGGATAAAATCGTTGCCCGAGCCCAGAGGAATGACCGCGACCTCACAGTTGGGATAACCGAAAACGCCGTTGACGACCTCATAGAGCGTGCCGTCGCCTCCGCAGGCATAGAAGCGGAGCTCCTCGCCCGTTTTTGCACGCTCGGTGCAGTAATTCTGAGCGTCTCCCTGACACTTTGTGACATAAATCTCATAGTCGAGACCCGTCTTGCCGCAATAGTCCTCGATTTGCGGGCGGATAATGCTCTCTGAATTGCCCTTCTTTCCTGCCGCCGGATTGATAACGAAAATATGTTTCACGAATAATACCTCCTGTTTTTCTCTTTCTCCTTATTTAAAATACATAAATAACTGACACTTTATCATGCCGTTATATAGTTTTCTTCGTTTATCGGCTCTGCGCCCGAACTCCTGTTCAAAGGTATCGCACGGAGTTATGATGCTGTAAGACCAGCCGCGGCGGCGTTCAAACACGCGTCCCATATCGCGATAAAGCGCGTTCGCCTGCTCGATATCGAGCATACGCTCGCCGTAGGGCGGGTTGCATATGAGAGTTCCGCGCTCGGTCTGCGGAGCGAACCTCTGCACCTCACAGCAGCGCACGCCGACAATATCGTCAACGCCGGCAGCCTCGGCATTTGCAGCCGTCAGAGCCGCCGCTTCGCGGCTGATATCTGAGCCGTATGCAAAGAAGTCATGCGCCTCGCGCTCAAGGTCGTGCGCCCGCTCGCGCTCGGTATGCCACACCTCACGCGGGATATTGCTCCAACGCTCGGCGGCGAAGTTGCGGTTGACTCCCGGGGCGATATTTCGCGCCATCATCGCGCCTTCGATAAGTATCGTGCCCGATCCGCACATGGGATCATAGAGTGAATGATACGGGCGCAGACGCGAAAACCAGCACAGCGACGCGGCAAGCGTCTCTTTTATAGGAGCGTCGTTCGCGTTGTGACGGTATCCCCTCTTATGCAGTCCCGCGCCGGAGGTGTCAAGCATGAGCGAAACCTTGTTTTTCATTATGGAGAACTGAATCTGATAGACGGGTCCGCTCTCCTCAAACCACTCTATGGAATATTTCCGTTTAAGGCGTTCGACGACCGCTTTCTTGATTATCGCCTGGCAGTCGCGCACGCTGAAAAGGTCGGAATCGATGGAATATCCCTTGACGGGGAACGCATCGTCTGCGCCGATCCACTGCTCCCACGGGAGGGCGCGTGTGCCCTGAAAAAGCTCCTCGAAGCTGTGCGCCTCGAACGAGCCGAGAAGCACGAGCACACGCTCGGAAAAGCGCGAGCAGATATTTGCGCGGGCAAGGATATTTTCGTCGCCGCTGAAAAGCACGCGGCCGTTTTCGGCGCGGACCTCCGACGCCTCCATATTTCTGAGCTCTTCGGCTATCGGCGCCTCAAGCCCCAGCAGACAGGGTACTGCGAAATTTATATCCATCAAAACACCTTTCGGCTTCACACGGAACCGTACTATACAACATCTGAAAATTTACAACCGGCTGCGATCAGGCAGCGCAACGCCTGTAAAGCTTCAGGTGTTATATAGTACAAGGGGCGCACCAGGGCGCGCCCCTTGTTCGGAAAAGCAAATTCAAATCATTCGGCACTGGGCTCAAGCAATCCGTAGCCGCCGTCGGTGCGGCAATAGACTACGCTGACAAGACCCGTCGCCTCGTTTATAAACACATAGAACTCATGACCGAGCATATTCATCTGAAGAATGGCCTCATCGACCGTCTGCGGCTTGACTGCGACACGCTTTGTTCTGACAAGGTCGTACTCCTTCTCGTCCGCAACATCCGCGCCGTCGTTTAGCTCATCAAATGAGGCGGAGCGCATACGCTTTTCAAGCTTCGTTTTGTTCTTGCGAATCTGGCGAACGAGCGAATCGACGCATTTGTCGAGCGCATCGTTCATATTTTCCGCCCGCTCCTGCGCACGGAATATCATACCGTTGTTGATAACGGTTATCTCAACTGTCTGACCTGACTTCTCGACAGTGGCGGTAATCTTCGCCTCCGCCTCATCGCCGAAGAAACGCTCTACTTTGGCAAGCTTCTTCTCCGCTCTCTCCTTGAATGATTCTCTCGGCGAACACTTGCGTCCAGTAATAACTATTTTCATAATGTCAGCCCCTTAGAATTATTGGAGACTTTCGTCTCTGACTGTATTGTAGCACATATGACTAAAAAAGGAAAGAGCAAAGAGCTTCATTTCTAAAAAATTTACAAATTTTCTGAAATAGCGCGGGATATCAGACAACAACGGTCACATGGCGGGTGACATGGCAGCCGATATTTACGGCGACGGGCAGCCCCGCAATATGCGTCGGAGCAAATTCGACGGCGGCGCTCAGCGCGGTCGCCCTCCCGCCGAAGCCCTGCGGACCTATCCCCAGAGCGTTCGCCTTCTCGAGTATCTCCGCCTCCATTTCGGCATAATACTCATCGGCGTTCGGCTCGCTGACCGGACGGCAGAGAGCCTTCTTTGCGAGCAGCGCACACTGCTCGAAATCGCCGCCGATACCGACGCCTATGACCATCGGCGGGCAGGGATTGCTTCCGGCGCGGCGAATGACATCGACAACATAATCAATAATATCCTCACGCGACGCGGAGGGAGTGAACATTTTAAGTGCGCTCATATTCTCGCTGCCGAAGCCCTTGGGGGCAACGGTCAGCTCGACCCTGTCGCCCTCGACAATCTCTGTATGCAGAACCGCCGGAGTGTTGTCGCCCGTATTGACGCGCCGGAGCGGATCGGCAACGACCGATTTTCTGAGATAGCCCTCGGTGTAGCCCCTTGCGACTCCTGCATTGACGGCATCCGCAAAGCTGCCGCCGACAAAGTGAACCTCCTGACCGACCTTTGCAAAAACAACAGCCATGCCGGTGTCCTGACAGATAGGGATATCAAGCTCCTTTGCGGCGCAGAGATTATCGCACAGGCGGCACATTATATCCTTCGGCACATCGGCAGTTTCGGCGTCTGCGCTCTTTTTGATAAGCTTTGCAAGATCGTCGGGCAGGACTTTATTGGCACTGATGCACGCGCCGCTTACCGCTTCGGTTATAAGACCGATATCTATCTCACGCATCAGGCTGTCCCTCCATGAGAATTTCACCGTCGCCGACGACGAGCAGAGGCTTTGCGAAGAGGGTCAGCGGGTCGGCACCGAACAGACTCATATCGGCGTCCTTGCCGACCTCAAGCGAGCCGACGCGGTCGGCTATTCCGCACATCTCGGCGGGATTTATGGTTATTGCTCTCAAGGCATCCTCGTGAGTCATACCCTCGCGCACGGCAAGTCCCGCGCACAGCGGCAGATACTGGATGGGTATAACCGGATGGTCGGTGACTATCGCGGTCTTTATGCCCGCCTTGCTGAGCACACCCGGGGTTGCGGGGGTGGAATCCTTGAGCTCCGGCTTGCAGCGGTCGCTGATGAGAGGTCCGCTGAACGCTTTGACTCCGTCCTTCGCGAGCCTGTCGGCAATAAGATGACCCTGAGTGCAGTGGACAACGCAGTAATCGAGCCCGAACTCCTCGGCGATACGCACGGCGGTGAAAATATCATCGGCGCGGTGGGCGTGGATATGCATCTGCATATGCTCCTCAAACAGCGGGGCGAGGGCTTCCAGCTTCGCGTCAAAATCGCGGCTCTCCCTGTCCTTTTTTATATATTCGCGGGTCTTTGTCAGCTGCTCTCTGATTATCGCGGCGGTCGCCATTCTCGTGCTGGGCGCCATTTTCTTCTCGTTATAGACGGTCTTGGGATTCTCTCCGAGGGCGAATTTCATCGCGGCGGGAGCCTTGACAACCATGTCGTCGATGCAAACTCCGTGGGTCTTTATCGCCGCTATCTGACCGGCGACGGGGTTTGCGCTGCCCGGACAGGTCAGCACGCAGGTAACGCCCGCTTCCCTCGCCTCTTCAAAGCATTTGTCAAGCGCATTGACGGCGTCGAGCGCCCTGAGATTAGGGGTGACGGGGTCGGTCATTTCGTTGCAGTCCTCGCCCTCAAAGGTCAGCGAATCCTCGGTTATTCCGATATGGGTATGGGCATCGATAAAGCCGGGATAGAGCGCTGCGCCCTTTGCGTCATAAGCCTCGCCCTGCGGGCAGTCCTTCATATCGCCCAGAGAGATTATTGTTTCATCGAACTCGATATATCCGTTTTCAATAGTACCGTTCGTTACCGTGTGTATAACGGCGTTTTTGATAATCACAAGATCGCTCCTTTGTCTTAAATCAAAAAAGCGGGCTGAACGCCCGCCTGATAATAACTTTTCACTGTCTGCCGCCGCCGCGCCTCGAATAACCTCCGCTGCGCTTTGAATCGGAAGATCTTTTCAGATCGGTCATTTTTTCATCGCTGATCTGCTTGAACTTTGCCATCATATCCTCAAACGACTGGTTGCCGGAGGTCTCCTGACTGACGGTCTCGACCTGTCTGCCCTGCTGAGGCGGTCTGCGCTGACCGGAGGACTGCTGACGCGGTCTGCCCTGCTGACCCTGCTTGTCTCCCGAGGGGCGGGACCTGCGCTGAGGGCGGTCGCCGCTGCCGTCCGCGCTGAGCTTCTTTATCGAAAGGGCTATCTTGCCTTCGGGGCTTATCGAAATGACCTTTGCAGTAACCTCCTGATTCAGCTGCAAATGCTCCTTGATGTCCTTGACATAAGATGTCGAGACCTCGGAAATATGGATCATACCCGTTTTTCCGCCCTCAAGCTCAACAAATGCACCGAAATCGGTAAGACCGGTCACCTTACCCTTAACAACACTTCCCTGCTCGATCTGCATAATAGTACGTTGCTCCCCTTTTTTACTTGTCGGTAGACTGCTGTTCGTTGTAATATACCCTTTCATCCGGGAAAACATAGCCGAGCTCGCGCCTTGCTATCTGCTCGACATAATCATCGAGGTCGGAGCTATTGACAAGCTTTTCAAGCTCCTCGTTCTCGGCTTTCTTTTCGACAAGCTGAGCGTTGAGCTGAGCCTTGTACTTCTCCTGAGATTTGATATCGGACTGCATCACTATAAAGGATATGAGGAAATAACACACTGCGACCGCGAACGCGATCATCAGTATGGTGCTATGCCTTTTTTTGAGTCTGCGTTTTTTCTCCGACATTCTTCCGTTTCCCTTTGACCTTCTGTTTCCTCGCTTTGAGGCATATTTGTCTATTCAAAGTATACAACATCCCGTGCCCCTTTTTCAAGGGGTATTTAATATTTTTTTCATTTTTATTTGACATTATTTCGTCTTTTTCCCCCGACGGCGGTAATTTCTGTGATATTTTTCCCTTCAAGGCGCCGAGTGCCCCGCCTGCGGCATCTTTTATCCGCCGCGAAAGCTTGCCGAGCTTTGACGAGACAAGCAGACCGAGGTGCCTTGCCGCCGCCCCGAGACTCAGTCGTTCGGCTATCCAGCCGAGCAGCTGGGCAGCGAGAATATAGAGCAGAGTGCGCCCGTCATTGAGCACGAGTATAAAGCAAAACGAAGCAAAGGCGCAGGTTACTGCATAGAGAATGTCGGTCACGAATATCACCTTGCGCCCGCCCGGCAAAACGGCGCGGACGGCGCACACGGCATCATAGAACACTCCGAGCAGAAAGCCGATGCCGAGCGAATGCAGAAAAACGGATATCTGGCCGTCCAGCCCCTGGATATACTCCATCAGCGGAACACGCGGCTGAAAAATCCGCCTTTTTCAATCCGTTCGTCGGAATAGCTCAGCGAGCCGACCGTACCCTCAAGGCTCAGCTCGCCGCTGTCAACATTGAGGTTGATTATATGCAGGTCGCTGCCGCGCACGGTCAGCTCCCCCATCTGCGTGAATATCACGACTGTCTGCTCGTCAAAGCTGTCCACATCGGACACTCCGGAGACGGTCAGGCGATTTCTGTTTTCCATTATAAGATTGTGCGGCAAAGCCTGAGTCCTGTTTTCTTCCGTCATAAATAAAACCTCCCGTCCGTTAATAATACGGCGGAAGGCTCTCGATTATGACAGATTCGGTGCTGTTCCCGCAGTCGCAGCACTACAGGATTTCGTACATCGCGGCGGCATCCTCTTTGCGGACTGTCTCGGCGACGGTGAGAACACGCGCACGAGTCACATTCTGACCCATGGATATCTCAATGACATCGCCGACCTTCACATCATAAGACGCACGGGCAATTTTGCCGTTAACCGTGACATGCTTTGCGTCGCAGACCTCGTTTGCGACGGTGCGGCGCTTTATCAGGCGCGACACCTTAAGATACTTATCAAGTCTCATAACCTTCAGCGGCAAAAGCCGCATCCTTTCAGAACATTAAAACAAACCCTGGGCTGTCGCATTCAGATGCGGAAAGCGCTTTCTTTTCCCCGAAGCCGTACAAAGGTACTGCGAGTGGAGAAAAGCACTTAAAGAGCAAAATAAACTAAAACAAAGGTCATAATCCGCGTTCTCAGCCACGAATTATGACCTGCAACTTTTTTGCTCTTCGGTCTGCGCTAAATGCGGCAAGCCGAATTACTCGGCAACCTTATCCTTGAGACCCTTGCCGGCCTTGAAAGCGGGAACCTTGCATGCGGGGACATCGATGGTCTCGCCGGTTCTGGGGTTACGGGCAGTCTTTGCTGCGCGCTCTCTGACCTCAAAGGTGCCGAAGCCTGCGATCTGGATCTTGTCGCCCGATGCGAGAGCGTCGCCGATGCAAGCGATAACAGCGTTGACAGCCTTCTCGGCGGTCTTCTTCTCAAGTCCCTCTTTTGCTGCAACGGCAGCAATAAACTCTGTCTTATTCATTTCTTGTTTCTCCTTTTGTTTTTCTTTTATTTTATTATGCAATGTCCGTTGGACACAGTCATCACTATTTACTTCCCGCTCTCCGCCTTGGCTTCATCCCAAAGCCCGTCGAGCGTTTCGAGCGAAGCGGATTCCATATCGATTCCGCGCTCACGCGCAAGCTGCTCGACGCGGATAAAACGGGCTATAAACTTATCGGACGCCGCAGTCAGCGCCTCCTCGGCATCGCACTTGACGAAGCGCGAGACATTGACGGCGGAGAAAAGCAGATCGCCGAGCTCTTCAAAAATATGCTCCCTGTCGCCCGATTCGATAGCTTCGGAAAGCTCCTTTGTCTCCTCAAGCACCTTCTGCCGGGCACCGGACACATCGTCCCAGTCGAAGCCGACTGCCGCCGCCTTCTGCTGAATCTTTGTCGCCCTCATAAGCGCGGGAAGCTCACGCGGGATGCTGAGCATGGGCTCGCTCCCCTTTTTCTGCCCTTTCGAGCGGCGTTTTATGGCATCCCAGTTATTGAGCACATCGCCGACGCCGGAGACCTCGACCTCGCCGAAAACATGCGGGTGGCGTTCAATAAGCTTTTTGCACACGCCGTCGGTGACATCGCCGAAATCGAAATTGCCCGCCTCCTGCTCCATCTGAGCGTGGAACACGACCTGCATGAGCAGATCGCCCAATTCCTCGGTCATCAGCTCCTTATCGTCCTTATCTATAGCTTCAATGACCTCGTAGGTCTCTTCGATAAGATTCTTGCGGATGCTCATATGAGTCTGCTGTGCGTCCCACGGACAGCCGCCCGGAGCACGGAGCAGACGCATGATCTCAAGGAGATCGTTGATATCGTATTTTTCTTTCTGCTTAAAGTTTACCATATAATCCCCTGTATGATTTTGTTGCCAAGAAATATTTTAACCCAAAAGTTCATATTTTTCAAGTATTTTTGCAATTTTTTCGCCCGCGGGCAAAGATTCTATATCCTCGCGCACGATACCCTTGAGCGCAACGATGGCTATTGCGTACACCGCAACGGCGATTATAATGGCGGCGAGCAATGCGATATCGCTGCCGTGACTGACATTTATGAGCGCATAATTGCCGAGCAGACCGTAAGCCGCCCATGCCGCAAGCCCGCACGCGGCGGCGGAGATAAGCGGCTTTATAAGGTCGGACATTATATCGATACGTACCTTTGTGACCTTTATAACGGCAATGATATTGAGAATTACATTTAAAACATAGAACAGGACGGTTCCGATAACCGCGCCGTTGAAGTTGATGCCGGGTATACCGACGAGGGCGAAGTTGCAGATTATCTTGACGACGGCGGAAACGAGCATGGTTTTTACGGGTATATCCGTTCTGCCGACAGCCTGAAGAAGATTCGTCAGCGGGGTCGAAATGGACATAAACGCGGTCGTGAAGCCGAACACGGCGACCATGGGCGCTATCATCGGGATATCGGCTGCCATTCTGCCGCGACCGTAGATGAGAGTAAGTATGGGCTCGGCGAGCACACCCATGCCGATACCGGCGGGCAGAGCTATGAGCATCGAGACTCTTATAACGGTGTTGACTGCACTCTTGACAGCCTTCTTGTCTTTCATCGTCCACGCCTCCGCGAGGGCGGGAAGTGCGCTGACTCCGAGGGAGACGGTTATCATCGGGACGAGGTTCTTGAAGTCCACGGCGGTGTTATATGCGCCGTAGAGATAGCTCATGAAGCCCTTGCTGTCCGAAAGATTCAAGGTGCCGCTCGCGACATCGGCGTCGATGCACTGCTTATAGAGCTTATATATTGTATCCTGACCGCCCTCGATAGCGTGGAGCAGGCGGTTCTGAATAGTCACGGCATCGATAAGGTTCGTAGCGTTGAGAACGAGCGAGCTTAGAAGAATCGGCACGGCTATGGTGACCATGCTCTTTGCAATGTCGTGATTTGCGGGCGGCTTCGGAGAATTGACAAGCTCAAGACGGGTTATCCCGTCACCCTTGGTTCTGTGGCGGATGCCGAGATAGATAAGACTCAGGAGCGAGCCGAGGGTAACGCCGAGAATCGCTCCGGCGGCAGCCCACGGATATGTTACGCTGAACGCCTCGTTGAGTGACGAGACCTCCTTGCCGAACACTGTAGCGGTAGCCGAGCCTGCGGCAACGGCACTGTTATAGGCACTCTCGCCGTAGGACATGATGAGCTTTGCAAAAATGAGTCCGATGACAAGCTTGCCGAGAGCCTCGATGACCTGAGATATAGCGGTCGGAATCATATTGCGCAGACCCTCGTAATATCCTCTGTAAGCCGAGACATAGCAGCAGAAGAATATCGACGGGGCGACTGCTATCATTGCGGGCAGGTTTCTTATATCCGAGATGAATGCGGCATAGGGAACGGAGATAATGACCATAAGCAGCGTGCCCGCAGTTCCGACGAGAAGGAAAATCTTTCGCGCCGTTTTGAGCGTCATACGCGCCTCGCGGTAATGGTTGAGCGCGACATCCTCCGCGACCATGCGCGACACCGCTATCGGCAGACCCGCCATGGAAATTGAATAGATGGGAGTATAGATGGCATAGACCGAGGTGAAATATCCGTATCCCACGAGACCGAGCATACTGCCCAGCGGCATCTTGAAGCAGAGACCTATCACCTTGACCACAAGGGTCGAAATGACAAGAATTATTGCGCCGTTGAGCAGCGACTGTTTCTTTCTGTCTGCCAAGAGTACACCTCCTTGCTGTTCGTTTCTTTCTTAAAACCGTTCCTAATTATATCGTTTGATGGCGATATTATCAACAATATGCCGAAAAATTTAACAATTGTTTAATCCACAAACTCGCGAAGCAGCGAATTTTTCGGGATAACCTCGACCGGCAGAGGCTCAAAGTGCCGAAGGCGTTCAATCATCATCTGCGCCTCGTCATACCACTCGCTGCCGCTCCCGACGGAGCCCAGCATCGGCACTGCAAGGGAGCGAAACACGCACGGCTCATAGGCATGGAGCGAGTCTATCTTCTCCGCCGCTAAGTGGCTGTAAGGGAAGATATATTTATCCTCGCCGCGCTGAACGCTTCCCCAGAGGTCATATGTCCGCTCGACGCTGCTTGCGCGGTGGTGATAATCCCTAACAAGGCGGCGGACAAAACGCAGATCGCGCTTCGACATGAGCACATCACCGTCCTCATCCGCAATGCGGGACGAGACGCTGACATAGAGCTTCATCAGACTTTCGTTCGGCAGAGAATCGGTTATGACGGGGTTCAGGGCGTGGATGCCCTCGACTATCAGCACATCGTCCTTGCCGAGCGTTATCGGGTCGGAGAAGCCGCTGCGGCTGCCGCTGACAAAATCAAAGCGCGGCAGTCTTGTTGTGCCTGCCTTGATGATATCCTCAAGGCAGGAGTCGATAAGCGCGATGTCAAGGGCGTTGACGGTCTCATAGTCGGGCTTGCCGTTTTCGTCGAGAATCGCTTCGCGCTGATCGAGATAAAAATCGTCGAGCGAGACCGTGAAGGTCTTTGCGCCGCGCGATTCGAGCCGCGAGGCGATAAGTCCCGCAGTGGTTGTCTTCCCCGACGCGCTGGGACCTGCGAGCATAACTATGCACTTTTCGCGGTCGGAGAATATGCGCCCGGCTATTTCGTCAAGCCTTCGGGAATATTGCTCCTCCGCCTTTGAAACGAGAAAAGCGGGGTCGTTTAACGCCATTGAGTTTATTTTGACAAAAGATCTCAACACATCACCTTATTTCTCCGCAGAAGGCTGCGAACCGAATATTTCCGAATAGAACTCCGATATGCGTTTCTTGCGCTCCATCAGAGTGTCAAATCGGGCATTATATTCATATGGATATTTGTAGTTAAAAATACGCTCGATATAGCTGCTGTCGGGCTTTTTAAGCTTTGTTACCGCACCCGCTCCGGCAGCGAGGACGGTATGCGTCTCCTCCATCATAAAAACATTGTATCTGCATTCTGTCCCCGGCTTGCACCAGCCTACATTTTCGAGATTGCCGACGCAGCGGCTCTGTCGATACATATAGTAAGGAATATAGCCGTTGTCAAAGAGGACTGAATGGGAATAATCTATCATCTTCCCCGCCGTCTCCCCTTCGCTGACCGCGTGACCGTGTTCCCTGAGAGTGGACGCGGATTTCAGCGCGAGGGCATGGACGGTGATATTTGCCGGAGAAAGTGAGACAACTCCGTCAACGGAGCTTTTGAAGCTCTCGAGCGTATCGCCGGGGAGTCCCGCTATGAGATCGACATTTATATTCTCAAGCCCGCTCTTCTCGGCAAGGGCATAAGAGGCGAAGAAATCCGCCGCAGTATGCTTCCTGCCGACCGCTTCGAGCACGGAATCGTTGAGAGTCTGGGTATTTATGCTTATTCTGTCGACCGAGTGGGCGCGCAGAACATCGAGCTTCTCCCGCGTCACGGTATCGGGTCTGCCGAGCTCGACGGTATATTCGCGCAAGGACGACAAATCAAAGCTGCTTTCGACCGCCCGACAGACCTTTTCCAGCTGCTCCGCGCTGAGAATACCGGGCGTTCCGCCGCCGATATATATGCTCTCGAGCCGCAGTCCGATATCGCGGGCTGTCTTTCCCGTTATTTCAAGCTCTCTGCACAAATTGTCAACATAGACGGGCAGAAGCTTTGCGGCGTTGGCGTTGGTTATGGAATGGGAGACGAACGAGCAGTAGCTGCACCTTGACGGACAGAACGGGATCGCGATATATAGGCTGAACGAGCGTTCGTCCCCAAGGGCGGCTATCTTCTGCTCCGTGCCCGCTACGCTCTGCGCCAGGCGCGTCTTCGGCTCGCTGACAAGCAGCTTTTTCGTGAAATAGTCATACGCGCCCTCTTCTCCGAGAGAGTCAATGAGCTTCAGCATCAGCTTTGACGGGCGCACACCGGTGAGTATGCCCCAGGGCGGGACATAGCCGGTGACGGCACTCAGAGCCGAGAAAAGCTCGCGAGCCATAGTGCGCTCGCACTCGTCTTTTTCCGGCTCGTCCGTTTTCGGAACCTCTGCCGAGCGGGTCTCCGTCTTATCCCCGACATTGACGCGCACGCGCACGGAATACCCGCCGCTCTCGCCGTCAAGATATGTCTCGACCCCGAACGCTCCGCTTTCGGGCAGGGTGTCCGAGACGGTTATCTTTTCGTTGGGAAAGAACACGCGGCAAAGATTCTCCGTTTCATAATGAAAATCGTGACCGCAGATGTATAAAATCATAAGCGTTTCCTTAAAGCTTCACTATATTTTTCTCAAATACCTGTTTCTGACCCGCTCCTCGGAGAGCTTGGTGGAGCGGTTATGTCCGGTATATACGGTATATTCGCCCTCGAGCGCGACAAGGCGCTTGAGGCTTTCGACCATAGCCTGCCAGTCCCCGCCGGGGAGGTCGGTTCTGCCGACGGTGCGGCAGAAAAGAGTGTCACCCGAGAACATCACGCGCTCGCTCTCCTCGAGATAGCACACGCCGCCGAGAGTATGCCCGGGGGTATGGATGGTGTGCAGGGTGATATCCCCTATCTTCGCCTCAAAGCCCTCCTCCGCGAGCAAATCGTAATCGACATATTTCTGAATGCCGTGATCGACATGGGTCGCAAGGCTGATATCCTCGCACTTGAGGCAGGGGCTGTCATAGGGGTGAATAGCTATCTTTGCGTTCGGATAATCGTCCTTTATATGCGCGACGCCGAGAATGTGGTCATAGTGACCGTGGGTGAGAAGGATATACTTGAGATTTTTCACCTCATCGCGCAAAATCGTCTTCAATTCGTCTGTGTAGTCGCCGGGGTCGATGACCGCCGCCTCGCCGCTGTGTTCGTCCGTGACGACATAGCAGTTCGCCTGAACGGGTCCTATGGGCAGAGTGTGTATCTTCATCATTTGTCTTTCCTCCATATATCGGTATCGAGCACGATGGTGACGGGTCCGTCGTTTGCTATATCGACCGCCATTTCCGCGCCGAATATACCCTTTTCGACATTTTTGACGCCGTTCGCCGAGAGCTCGGAGCAGAACAGCTCATAGAGCCGGTTAGCTTCGTCGGGCGCGGCGGAGAGAGTGAAGGACGGTCGGTTGCCTTTTTTGCAGTCTGCGCAGAGCGTGAACTGCGACACGGCAAGAATCTCGCCGCCGACATCGTTGACACTGAGATTCATTTTCCCGTTTTCATCCTCGAACACGCGCAGACGCGCTATTTTGCCGGCGAGCAATATTGCCTGCTCATCGGTATCGCCCTCGACAACGCCGAGCAGAACATTGAAGCCCTTTCCTATCTCGCCGACCGTTCTCCCTCCGACTGAAACTCTTGACGATGTGACGCGCTGAACAACAGCCTTCACTGTGATTCCTCCTTGGTGTCAGGTTGCGGCTCTCTCGACGCTGAGCACGCCGTCGATGCGCTCTATCTTCGCGGCGACGCTCTTGAGATGCTCGATTCCGGAGACGGTTATGGTCATGGAAAACGTGCTTCTGCCGTCCTTGAAATTCCTTGTGTTTATATCATTTATCATAACGTGCATATTGGCGAGCTGGACGGAGATATCCGCGAGCATACCGACCCTGTTGAGGCAGGATATCATGAGCGTTGCACGGAAATCCTCTTTTATGGCACTGTCCCAATATGCGTTTATCCATCTGTCCCTATCGGCGCAATGCTCGAGATCCTTCGGGACATTGCTGCAATCGCGTGTGTGAATGGACACACCGTGACCGCGGGTGATAAAGCCGATTATGCTGTCGCCCGGGAGCGGATTGCAGCAGCGCGAGAATTTGACAAGGCAGTTGTCGATACCCTCGACTATAACGCCCTCGCTGCTCTTGACGCGCTTTTTCGGCTGAGTGAGCACTATCTCCGGCGGAGCGGACGCCTTGATTATCTTGTTATATTCGTCCTTTATATGCGGCATCATACGGATGAGCGACACGCCGCCGTAGCCTATAGCGGCGTAAAAATCCTCAACCGTGTCAAAATGCTGGCGCTCCGCGATACGCTGGAGGAACGATTTCATCTCGTCATCCGGCAGGCGGATAAAGCTGCGCCTGAACTCGCGCTCGACCTCAGCCTTGCCCTCGGCGATATTCTCGTCGCGGCGTTCTTTCTTGAACCAGTTGCGTATCTTGCTGCGAGCCTCGCTCGTCTTGACTATCTTGAGCCAGTCGCGGCTCGGACCCTTGCCGGGCTGAGACGAGGTTAAAACATCGACTATCTCGCCGGTCTTCACCTGATAATCGATGGGAACGATGCGCCCATCGACCTTTGCGCCGATCATGCGGTTGCCGATGGCGGAGTGAATTGCATAGGCGAAATCAATAACCGTCGCGCCTATGGGCAGATTTATGACATCACCCTTGGGAGTGAACACGAACACCTCTTCGGGCACGAGATCGCTCTTTATCGTTCTGACGATATCCTCGACATCCTCGGAATCGCTCTGGCTCTCGAGCATCTGTCGAATCCACGCGAGACGCTTGTCGAAGTTGCCGCTCGCGGTGCCGCCGCCGAGCTTGTACTTCCAATGCGCGGCGATGCCGTATTCAGCCGTCTGATGCATCTCCCACGTTCTTATCTGAACCTCGAACGGTATTCCCTCTTTGCCGATAACGGTGGTATGCAGGGACTGATACATATTCGGCTTCGGGGTCGAGATATAATCCTTAAAGCGATTCGGAATCGGGCGGAACATATCGTGAATAACACCCAGACAGTTATAGCAGTCGATGACCGACTCGACTATTATTCTGACGGCGTAGATATCATAAATCTCATCAAAGGTCTTGCCGCCGATATACATTTTGCGGTAGATTCCGTGGACGCTCTTTATCCTGCCGTCCACCTTGCAGCCGGAGACAAGCGGGTTTACGCGCTCCTTTATCTTCTCGATTATGCTGTCGAGGAACTCCTTGCGCGACGCACTCTGTGAATTGAGATAGTCCTCTATCTCCTTATATGCAACGGGGTCAAGGCAGATAATGGCTCTGTCCTCAAGCTCCTCCTTTATCGCTCTGATACCTAAGCGGTGAGCTATCGGGGCATATATTTCGAGAGTTTCAAGGGCAGTTTCGCGGCGCTTCTCCTCGCGGACATAGCCGATGGTTCTCATGTTGTGCAGCCTGTCGGCGAGCTTGATAATGATGACGCGGATATCGTTCGACATCGCAAGGAGCATTTTGCGGATATTTTCAGCCTGCGCCTCCGCCTTCGTCTCGGTCGGCACCTTTGCGAGCTTCGTTACGCCGTCAACCAGCTGGGCTATCTCGTCGCCGAACTCGCGCTCAATGTCCGCCTTTGTGACATCCGTATCCTCAACGGTGTCGTGCAGGAGAGCCGCAATGACAGACTGGCTGTCCATGCCGAGATCGGCGAGGATGGCGGCAACCGCTATCGGGTGGATTATATACGGCTCGCCGGACTGACGAAGCTGATTTTTGTGGTGCTCCTTCGCCATTTCATATGCGCGCTTCACCGTCTCAAGCTCATCGTCGCGGTAAATCGTCTTTATTTTTTCATAGAGCTTGTCGAAGCCGTCGTCAAAGGAAGAGCTGCCGTCGGTAAAATCCGCCTGACGGTTCATCTTCTTCTCCTCGGTCTCGCCGTTTATTTTTTCTTCCCACGATCTCATAGACTCACTCCTCACTGCCTTGCCGCTGTTTATAAAAAGCTTCTTATATGCTTCATAAGCTGTGCGTCCTCAAGGTTGACCTTGGGGCTCTGTCCGTTGACGACGATGCTGCCCGCACTCGAACGGTGGAGAACGCCCGTCTGCACCATGACCTCGACCGCGCTCGCGACGGCGCATATCCTGTCCGCCTCCAAGCCGCAGCGCAGGCACAGCAGCTCATATTCGGCACTCCATGAGCCGCGCTGTTTTATCCTGGTATACACCGCGCCGCAGAGCTCCCTGTCCGGCAGAGCGTCCTTCGCCTGCTGTGCAGTCAGCTCCTCGCCGTGCATAACGCGGTCAAAGAGCCGAAGTCCCTCGAGCACCTTTATATCGTCGCTGCCCGACGGGCGGATATTCCTGATATACACGCCTATACGGACATTGCCCTGATACTCGTTCCTGTCGAGATTGACGGCAAGATCGACGGTATCGCCGACGCCGTAAAAAAACGAGCGTTCCGTCATGCCGAAATACATGGCGAAGATGCGTGTGTCGCCCTTCGAGACGGTTATTCTCATATGCTTGCCGTTGCCGACGGGCGAAAAGCCCTCTATCTTCATGCCGTAAAGCCCGAAAACCGGCTGGGGATTGCCCGCTCCGAACGGCTCAAGGGACGAGACGGCATCGAGAATATCCAAAGATATATGCGCGGGATTGATTTTAAGGTCAATATTCTGAACCGGGAACGGCATCTCGGTATTAAGCGAATATTCCGTTATCTCAGAGCGCAGCCGCTCGATATCCTTCGCCATGAGCGAGAGCCCCGCCGCCTGGGTGTGACCGCCGAAATGGGTCAGCAGATGCTTTGAATTTTTTATCGCGTCATAGAGCGAAAAGCCCTCGATGCTGCGTCCCGAGCCGCGTGCCGTGCCGTCCTCCGTATTGCGCGAAATTATTATGCACGGTTTTGAATATTTTTCCTGAATCCTCGCCGCGACAATGCCGATAACGCCGTTGTGCCAATCGTCGCCGTCAACGACAATGACCGGTGCATAGCGTATCTCCGGATGCTCGAACAGCTTCTGTTCGACCTCGGCAAAAATCTCGCTTTCTATTGCCTGTCGCGTCCTGTTAGCCTCGTTTATCTCCTGCGCGAGCCCGTTTGCGGTTTCGGGGTCGTCGCTGAGCAGGAGCTCAAGTGCGCGGTTGGCTGAGCCCATCCTGCCCGCCGCATTGATGCGCGGCGAAACGGTGAACGCCACGGAGGTTGCGTTGACATATTTATTCCCCGCTCCGGCGACATCCAACAGCTCGTTTACGCCCGCACGCGAGCGGTTGTTTATACTGCGGAGTCCCGCCTTGACTATCGTGCGGTTTTCGCCGGTAAGGTTGACGACATCGCTTATGGTTCCTATTGCGGCGAGGTCTGCGAAATCCTCGATAACGGCAGTGTCGTCCTCAAGCTCCATGGCGCACGCCAGCTTGAACGCGACACCCGCTCCGCACAGCTCCTTAAACGGGGCGGTGCAATCAGCACGCTGAAGATCGACTATCGCCTCGGCTCGGGGCAGGGCATCGGGAACCTTGTGGTGGTCGGTTATAACGACCTCCATGCCGAGCTCGTATGCGCGTTCGGTCGCGTCCGCTGCGCTGACACCGTTATCGACCGTCACTATCAGCTGAGCGCCCATATCCCTGAGCTTTTCGACCGCGCCGACGCTCAGACCGTAGCCCTCGGTCAGCCTGTCCGGAATATACCACAGGACATTCGCGCCCTTTGACTCGAGATATGTATAGAGAAGAGCCGTTGAAGTCACGCCGTCGGCATCGAAATCGCCGAAAACGGCTATGCACTCGAAATTATCTATCGCACGGTTTATGCGCTCGACCGCCTTGTCCATATCCGGCAGGGCGAACGGGTCGAGAGTAAAGAACGGGTTCGGGTCGAAGAAATCTTCAATCTCTTCGCCGTCACGGAGTCCGCGTATAACGGCAAGCAGCGCGGCGATAGGATTGAGGCTGTGTTCCTCGGCTATCTGAGCCGCCAGATCCTTGTCATATGAAGCTGCGAGCCATCTTTTACGCATAGGGTTACCATTCCTTTCAATAATAGTTGATTATACCATGTATATAGCAGTTTTATCAAGAGTTTCGGCAGAAAGTTCGGCTTTTTCGACAGGACATGGAAAGAGCAGACCGATCGAACGGTCTGCTCCGAGGATTAATATTTGCTGTTTTTATGCTTTTGCCGCCGCAAGCTTTCTCGCGGTCAAAATAAGGTTCAGCGCAGCTATGAGCGTGAAAGCGATGAGCACGGAATAGAAAACGCCGTAATCGCTCATGATATAGCTCAGCCCACAGAACGCGGTAAGCGGCGGGACAGCCACCAACGCCACCGTATCGGAAATGATGCCTTTCACGGCGAGCAGCCCGACTGTTGAAGCGATCGCCGAGAATGCGGCGAAGCACGCCGAGACAACAGCGAATGCACGATTCTTCGCGACGGCGGGCAGGACAAAGAGGCACGCGCAGAAGACGAGGGAGAAAACGAAGCCCAAGACGGACGGGGTACCGCCCCAAATCATGTTCTGAATGTTCAACGCAGTTGCAAGAACAAACGCGGCTGCGGTCGATACGATGCAAATAACTGTTTTTTTCATTTCGGTCACCTCCGTGTGAAATGAATTAGTAGTATGTTGTTACTTACTAATCCTACATTTAAAATATGCAGGAAATATATAAGACAACATAACATTTTAAGAAACTTTCATACATCTAAATTTCACTCTATACATTAATTTAGCATATATTTATTAGTAAATTATTTATGCCGGCACCAAATACCAATGTTGATGAATTCTGCCATTATCAGACCATAGATTAACCGAAGCGCCATTACTTGTAGATTCTGATCCAACTTCTATAACCTTTTGGTAATTAGTAGCATATGTTGTTATTTTGTAAGAACCATCTGAATTTGGTACTATTCTAAATCTTTGAGAATTTAAATATCCAGAGGAAGGTTTCGCCCAAATTTGAATTTTGGTTCCATTTTCCGTGGAGTTATTTTCCACCTCTATTGGTGCCGAGGTCGCATTTTGCGGAACAAACGAATAAAAGTTTCCTGAAGCCGTATAAATCATTTTGAACTTTTGATTAGTCCTATTTGCATAGTCCCACTGCTGAATAGCCGTACCATTAGCGGAACTTGGTCCACGCACGTCTAATACCTTTCCGGAATTTCTGTTAACTATATAAATTGTTTTACCGCTATGCGACCATTTAGTCATATAATCTTCTGACTGCTTTTTGGGAGTAACTGTCGCTAAAGCATGATGGCTCTTATAGGCAGATCCCATTCTTGAAATATTCCAATAGGTATCATTTCCGAATATACGAAAACCGTAATATTCGTAGCAATACTCAACAACACCATCACAGCGGATTTTAGTAATATCACTTGGCAGTACCCATGTACTATCAGTTACTTTATAATCAATTTGCTGGATCGGCGTATATAGAATGTTTTCATCAATCAGGCTCTTTCCCATTGCCTTTATTAAGTCTCTTTTGGCAGAAGTAGGCACACCTGATTTGGGATAATAGAAGCCCTTAAAAGTATTGCCATTAATAAACGAACCCCAAGACCCACTCTGCACAGTATTCTCCGACTGTGCCGCATGTGTAACCGTTTTTTCCTTTTTGGGGTGAGCACCATCCATTAATCCCCCGTGCCATGTAAATCCTTTGAATGCTCCGTCTCGATAAACTGCATATCCTTCAAATCCTTCCGCCGCATACGAACATATGGTTAATGCAAAAAGTAACATGCAGGCAAAAACAAATGTTAATTGCAAATGTATAAATTTGCGTTTCATAATAATCTCCTCGTATAATAAAGTAGTAGTTATTAACGTCCCTCTCCAAGGACGAAAGA
>CAVDWM010000005.1:0-80887 GCA_963612725.1 Faecalibacterium prausnitzii
TAGTATAATATATACATATAATAATATGCCGGTCGGTTGACCGTAAAAGAAAGGAGCAAGTCGTTATTGCAAACACAAAAATTTCCGTTCATCACAATCTGATTCTCGAAAAGGTTCGGGAAGCCGCATTTTCGGTGCTGCCGATATTGGCCATAGTCGTGCTGCTGTGCTTCAGCGTCTCGCCGATAGATACGGATCTGTTTCTGAGCTTTATCGTCGGCGCGATTTTTGTCATAATCGGTATGGGCTTTTTCTCCCTCGGAGCGGAGACCTCGATGACTCCGATAGGCACAAAGCTCGGCACGGCGATGACAAAATCCCGCTCCCTGCCGCTTATAATTACAGTCAGCTTCATTCTCGGCTTTGCCGTGACGATAGCCGAGCCCGATCTTCAGGTGCTCGCGCAGACGGTGCCGCATATAAACAACACGGTTTTGCTCGTGACGGTCGGCGTCGGAGTCGGCTTTTTTCTGTGCGTGTGCATGATGAGAATACTCACGGGCGTGCGCCTGCGCTGGCTGCTGATAGCGTTTTATGCCGTCGTTTTTATTTTGGCGGCATTTTCAAAGCCCGATTTTCTCGGCATCGCGTTTGACTCGGGCGGCGTGACAACGGGTCCTATGACCGTGCCGTTTATCTTGGCACTCGGCGTCGGCGTTTCAAAAATACGAAGCGACGCAAAGGCGGAGTCGGACAGCTTCGGTCTCGTTGCTCTCTGTTCAATAGGACCGATACTCGCGGTGCTTCTGCTCGGCTTCTTCTATCCAGACGGAGACGGCGTTGTTGACATAAGCTCGGCGGCATATTCGAGCACGGGTGAAATTGGGCACGCCTACCTCACCGCTCTGCCCTCATATATGGCGGAGATGGCGGTGGCGCTGCTGCCGATAATCGCGATATTCTATATATTCCAGATTTTCTCCCTCCGCCTTTCAAAACGCGAGGTCGCGAGGATAACGATAGGCGTCGCCTATACATATGTCGGGCTCGTGCTGTTTCTGACCGGCGTCAACGTCGGCTTCTCGTCGCTCGGCGCGGTGCTCGGCGCAAGGCTCGCCGAGGGGAATACGAAATATCTGCTCGTGCCGCTGTCGGTGCTCCTCGGCTGGTTCATTATCTCCGCAGAGCCGGCGGTTGCCGTGCTCGAAAAGCAGATTGAAGATGTCAGCGCGGGTGCCATTCCCGGAAAGGTTATAAAATACAGCCTTTCGGTCGCTATCGCCGCGGCGATGGGCATGTCGATGATAAGAGTCATAACAGGCATATCGGTCATGTGGTTCCTCGTACCCGGATATCTTATCGCCATAATTCTCTCGTTCTTCGTGCCGGACATTTACACGGCGATAGCCTTTGACTCGGGCGGCGTTGCGTCGGGTCCGATGACGGCGACATTCATGCTCCAGTTTATGATAGGCGCGTCAAAGACGCTCGGCGGCGACCCCTTGAGCGACGCTTTCGGAGTCGTGGCAATGGTCGCAATGATGCCGCTCATATCAATCCAGGCGGTCGGTGTGATATATGAAAAGCGCAAAAAGCCCGAAGAGAAGGGCGAAACCTTTGCCGACGACGAAATTATCGAGCTTTGGGAGGTGCAGACAGGTTGAACTACATCATGACGGTCATAAATCCCGACGCGCTCGAGAAGCTCTCCGATATCTGCACTCAGCTTGAGATACCGATGTCCGTCGCCCTGCACGGACGCGGGACGGCAGTACAGAGCATGCGCGATCTGCTCGGCATCGATTCGACGGAAAAATGGATAGTCTTTTCGATTGCGGGCGAAGAAAAAACGAAGGAATATATAAAAAGACTGCGCCGCACGCTGTATATCGGCGTGCCCGGTCACGGCATAGCATGGGCTGTGCCCATAAAAAGCGTCGGAGGAGGAAAGATCTTGGCATATCTCAACGATGGGCGGCAGGACGCCCGATACACGCCCGAATTCAATTTTTCATATGAGCTGATTGTCGCGATAGCCAACGAGGGACGCACGGACGCCGTTATGAACGCGGCGCGTGCCGCGGGCGCGATGGGCGGCACGGTGCTCCACGGCAAGGGCACCACCTCGCCCGAGAGCGAAAAGTTCCTCGGCGTGTCGATAGCAAAAGAGAAAGAGGTCATTCTCATCGTCGCACGCAAGGAGCAGAAGGCGGACATCATGCGCTCGATAATGACCCGCGCAGGCGCGGACACGGATGCGGGTGCGGTCGTGTTTTCAGTCCCCGTGAGCGAGGTTGCGGGATTCGGAATGTTCGACGAAACATAAAAAACAAACCCTTGGGGCTGTCGCATTTAGCGCAGCCCCTTTTGTCATATTGAAAACCGGACTGCAATACAATTTTTTCGCTTCAAACTGTATATTGCGCATTAAATCAGCCGATATTTTTGCTGTTTTGTATTCTGCCGCCGGCGAAACGAAATATGCCGAAAAATCCGCCGCAAAGATATGTTCGGCACAATTCACAGAAACTTTCAACGATGTCGCGGCGTTTATGAAATATTGTTCAGCAGTGTCTTATTTGCCATTAAAATTATGACGGTATGTCAAATTTAATGAAATCCGCGGCTGCGCTTTTGCATGAAAATTGAATGAGCATTTATATAAATTGCATTTTTGTACCCAAGTACAGCTAAATTTGCACGATTTTTTCAAAATTTTGAAACTTTTCTAAATTTACTTGCATTTTTATACGCGGTATATTAAAATATTTGACATTGGCGGCGAAATATGCTTTTGCCTTTATCTTTGTCGCCGCAAATCGTTTTGGGAGTGATACCATGGGCTACATTGACAACATGATACTTAACGTTCAGCAGAAGAACGCAACTCAGCCGGAGTTCGTTCAGGCTGCGACGGAGGTTCTCGATTCCATTCGCCCGGTTGTCGAGGCGAACAGGACATATCAGGATTGGGCGCTGCTCGAAAGGCTCGTTGAGCCTGAGAGGGCGACGGTTTTCCGCATCTCGTGGGCGGACGACGCAGGCAAGGTTCACACAAACCGCGGCTACCGAGTCCAGTTCAACAGCGCGATAGGTCCGTATAAAGGCGGTCTGCGCTTCCATCCCTCGGTCAACATGAGCATTATAAAATTCCTCGGCTTCGAGCAGATATTCAAAAATTCGCTGACGGGACTTCCCATCGGCGGCGGCAAGGGCGGCTCGGACTTCGACCCCAAGGGCAAGAGCGAGATGGAGATAATGCGCTTCTGCCAGAGCTTCATGACCGCGCTCTACCGCGTCATTGGTCCGAACACCGATGTTCCCGCGGGCGATATCGGAGTCGGCGGGCGCGAAATCGGCTACATGTTCGGTCAGTACAAGAGAATAACCGGACAGTACGAGGGCGTGCTCACGGGCAAGGGGCTCTCGTTCGGCGGCTCGCTCGCGAGAACCGAGGCGACCGGCTACGGTCTTGTCTATCTCGTTGAAGAGATGCTCAAGAATCACGCTAACTCAATCGAGGGCAAGACGATAGTTGTCTCCGGCTCGGGCAATGTCGCAACCTATGCAATAGAAAAGGCGATAAGCCTCGGCGGAAAAGTGGTCACGGCGAGCGATTCGAGCGGATTCGTCTATGACCCGGACGGCATAGATGTTGAGACGCTCAAGCAGATAAAAGAGGTTCGCCGCGCAAGGATAAGCGAATATATCAAAGAGCGTCCGAACGCGAAGTTTTACGAGGGCAAAAAGGTCTGGGGCGTGCCCTGCGACATTGCTCTCCCGTGCGCCACGCAGAACGAGCTCGGAGCTGAGGACGCAAAAGAGCTGATAAAGAACGGCTGCATCGCGGTCGGCGAGGGTGCGAACATGCCCTCGACTACGGAAGCGACAGAAGTTTTCCTGCAAAACAAAATTCTCTTTGCCCCCGGCAAGGCGGCAAACGCGGGCGGCGTTGCGACCTCCGCGCTCGAGATGAGCCAGAACAGCGCACGCGTCAGCTGGCCGTTTGAAAAGGTCGATCACCAGCTCAACAACATTATGATAAATATCTATCACAACATGGCAAACGCCGCAAAGGAATACGGACACGAGGACAACTTCGTTGTCGGCGCAAACATCGCAGGCTTCCTCAAGGTCGCCGATGCAATGATGGCACAGGGAATAGTGTAAAAACCGAATTCGTGTAGGGCGGATATCATCCGCCCGCGAAATCTGCACAAAATTTATTGACCCGCAATCCGTAGGGACAGCCCTTGCGGCTGTCCGATACAAAGTTTCAGCAGATTTGTGCGGACGGGGGCAAGCCCCGTCCCTACGACCTGAATTGAAGCAGCAGCGGTGCGTCGAGCCGCCGCACCCTACAAAAGTACCTGCTAAAAAAGCTTTTTCATTCAAATATTTTTCCTATATGTTCAGCTCCCCACGAAAAAATTTCCGTGGGGAGCCGTAATTTTATTTTATCTTTTATTCCTCTGTCTTTATGCCCTTATCCTTGAACAGCGTTTTCAGGCGTTCAACAGACGATGAGCTGAGTGCGGTTTTCGAGAGTATGAACGCGCTGTCTGCGGCGATATAGATATAAAAAGCGTGCTTTGTGATACAGACCTTCTGTATCTTTGAATACGGTATGATACGCTTTATGCTCTTTTCGCCGTGCTCGATAAGCTCCAGCTTATCCTCGTAGAAATCGAACTCCTGCTCGGCGAAGAACGACTTGTCGAGCTTTTTGAACGCCCTGTATGGTGCTAAATATTGGATATAGGCATACGCCGCCGCGCAGAGCACGAGGACGGCACTCACGGCATAGAGAAAGATGTTGCCGCCGACCTTCACAAAGCTCACTGTAACAGCCGCGGCGCAGGCGAGCAGAAGCCAGCCAGTCGCGCCCGAGAAGCGGGTCTTTCTGCGCTTGCTGTCCGTGTAGCGGACATATTTCAAGTATGAGTCGAATGTGTTTTTGCAGTTTGCAGTAACTATAAGCATATATTTCTCCGTTTTCAGTCCATACCGAGCGCGTGCTCGAGATTTTTTCCGAGTATTCCCTCTTTCGCCTCCTCGGAGATGTCGAGGGATATTATTCTGTTTATCAGCGCCTTTGCGTAATCGGCTTTTTTAAACGGGAAGTCGAGCCCGAATATCGCGCAGTCGTCGCCTCCCTGATGAATAAGCGTTCGCAGCTCATCATCCGAGAGCGTCCAGCAATTCGGCAGACCGCTGTCATCGGGCATAATACTCGTCAGTCCCGCATATACGCGCCTCGGATCGCTTGCGCGGTGATGATTGTTGCAGATGACCGCCAGAGCCTCGCGGAAAAAGTGATATCCGCCGACGTGCTCCATGCTGAATTTAAGGCGCGGGAAATTCCACGCGACCTCGTCAAAGAGCAGCGGCTGATAGTCCGCGATGCGATACCAGTGCAGTCCCGTGTGAAACGACAGAAACAGTCCGTTCTCCTGGGCGGCAGAATAGATTTCGCACGCTTTGTCGCCCATAATATTGAACTCCTGATATGCCGGATGGAGCTTTATGCCCTTAAATCCGATATCTGCGATTCTGTTGACCTGCCCCGTGATATCGCCGGAATCAACATCTATAGTGCCGAAGCCGACGAGGGAATCGTCGTTCTTTATTTCTCCCGCGAGCCAGCTTATGCAGTCGCCGGACATATTATACTCTTCATACTGTGACTGAAACGGTGCGAAGCAGATCGCCCGCTCTATAAGACACTCGTCCATGAGTCTTTTTAACGAAGCTATTCCGCGCTCGGGTTTCACTTCTTCGGGAAAAACATGGGCGTGGTTCGCAAAGATATGATAATCCTTCATACAGTCTCCTTTGATTTAGGTCGAAGCCGCCGCTGCTGCCGCCATGGCGGTGTCTATGGCGAGGACTATGCCCAGCGATATCAGCTCGTAGTCAGGGTCGAGGATATCAAGCTCATAGCTGTCGCCCCAGGTGAACCACTCCTTATGGATGTTCATAATATTCCTGTCGCCGTCATAGAGCGAATATTCATGCGCCCAGAAATCGCCCTCGACCCTGAGCGAGGTGTTTTCGAGCGAATATTTCGGGCGTAAAAAAGAGAAGTCCTTGACTATCTCCGCTACCTCCTCGCCGCCTATCTCGAGGATAAAATGCGGCAGAAAAGTCATCAGCCGGCGGTATATCTGCCCTATCTCCCCGCCTTGCGCGTCCATGATATGCAGCCTGCCGCGCAGGGAGAAGAACTCGCCCTCGACAAAATATCTGTCAAGTCCGTCTTCATCTTTTACGGTGAATTTTGAAGTCAACGAAAAGACCTTCTGCTTGATATAGAGCTTCATTTCATCCTCCCCCTTTCCGCTTTTCAGTATATCATAAACCTCAGGTCTTTACAACCGCGGCGGGTTTGCGACTAAAATAAATAATTTTTGACCGAAAAAGCCCTCAACGATTGTAACAATGCAAAAAATTCAAAAACCTTGTCCCAAGTAATTGATACACCTGTATTTTTTTGGTATAATAGCTCTGTACGGGATACACAAAACGAAAGGAGACTACGTGTATGAATTATACTCAAGAAGTAGAGAATATGTGTATTGTCAAAAAGGGTCCGAACCACGGTCCTGCTCCCATCCCCGAAGAGGGCAAATGGGTCAAGGCTTATGAGATAAAGGACATCTCCGGTTTCACCCACGGTGTGGGCTGGTGTGCTCCCCAGCAGGGCGCATGTAAGCTCTCGCTCAACATCAAGGACGGCGTCATCGAGGAAGCTCTCGTTGAGACCATCGGCTGCTCGGGCATGACCCACTCCGCAGCCATGGCAAGTGAGATCCTCCCCGGCAAGACCATTCTTGAGGCTCTGAACACCGACCTCGTCTGCGACGCTATCAACACCGCCATGCGCGAGCTGTTCCTCCAGATAGTCTACGGCCGCTCCCAGTCCGCTTTCTCGGATGACGGACTTAACGTCGGCGCAGGTCTTGAGGATCTCGGAAAGGGACTCCGTTCGCAGGTCGGCACAATGTACGGCACAAGATACAAGGGTGTGCGCTATCTCGAGATGGCTGAGGGCTATGTCACCAGAATGGCTCTCGACGAGGACGATCAGGTTATAGGCTACGAGTTCGTGTCCCTGGGCAAGATGACCGACTTCATCAAGAAGGGCGACGACGCTCAGACCGCATACGACAAGTCGGTAGGCACCTACGGCAGATTCGCCGAGGCAGCAAAATACATCGACCCGCGCAAAGAGTAAGGAGGATACGGACAATGGCATTATTTGAAAACTATGAGAGAAGAGTTGACAAGATAAACTCCGTTCTCGCTGAATACGGCATTTCCTCCATCGAGGAGTGCAAAGAGATCACTCTTGCAAAGGGCATCGACTGCGACAAGATCGTCAGAGGTACCCAGCCCATCTGCTTTGAAAACGCTATCTGGGCATACACGGTCGGCTGCGCCATCGCGATAAAGAGCGGCGCTGTCAAGGCTGCCGACGCCGCTGCCGCTATAGGCATCGGTCTCCAGTCCTTCTGCATCCCCGGCTCCGTCGCCGAAAACCGCAAGGTCGGTCTCGGTCACGGCAACCTCGGCAAGATGCTCCTCTCCGAGGAGACGGAGTGCTTCTGCTTCCTCGCAGGTCATGAGAGCTTCGCAGCCGCTGAGGGTGCTATCAAAATAGCTCTCAACGCAAACAAGGTCAGAACCAAGCCCCTGAGAGTTATCCTCAACGGTCTGGGCAAGGACGCTGCGATGATAATCTCCCGCATCAACGGCTTCACATACTGCAAGACGGAGTTCGATCCCTACTCCGAGACCGTCACCGTCACCGAGCAGAGGGCTTATTCCAACGGTCCGAGAGCGGACGTCAAGTGCTATGGCGCAGACAACGTCCCCGAGGGCGTGGCAATAATGAAGCTTGAGAATGTCGGCGTTTCCATCACCGGCAACTCCACCAACCCGACCCGCTTCCAGCATCCGGTCGCCGGCACCTACAAGAAGTGGTGCGTCGAGAACGGCGTCAACTACTTCTCCGTCGCTTCCGGCGGCGGCACGGGACGCACCCTGCATCCCGACAACATGGCGGCAGGTCCCTCCAGCTACGGCATGACCGACACCATGGGTCGTATGCATTCCGACGCCCAGTTCGCAGGTTCCTCCTCCGTCCCGGCGCACGTCGAAATGATGGGTCTTATCGGCATGGGCAACAACCCGATGGTCGGCGCGACCGTCGCCTGCGCCGTTGCAGTCGAAGAGGCTATGAAATAATCGGACAACCGATAAAATACAGCAAAGGGAGACATTCGAAAGGGTGTCTCCCTTTTTTATAAGACGGCAGATTGGAGCTTGTACTACCCTGTAACACCTAAAAATTCCCTCTCCGGAAGCTCATCCGAAGAGGGAATATGTTTATATATTTTACTTGTTGACCGCGCCGCAGCACTTCTTGTATTTCTTGCCGCTGCCGCAGGGGCAGGGATCGTTCGGACCTATCTTTGCGCCCTTGCGGACTGTGCGTCCCTTTTCGCTGCCGTCGGACGCTCCGCTGGTTGAGGTTATCTCGGCGACCTGCTTGCGCTTGGTATCCTCCTCGTTTCTGGGCATGATAGTCATCATCAGGCGCACCGTGTCCTCGCGGATGGACATGGTCATCTCGTCGAAGATGTCGTAGCTCTCCTGTCTGAACGCAACGACGGGATCCTGCTGACCGTAGGAGCGCAGTCCTATACCGCGCTTGAGCTCCTCCATGGCGTCGATGTGATCCATCCACTTGCTGTCAACCATCTTGAGCAGAACCATGCGCTCGAGAGCTCTCATTATCGGCGCACCGTTTTCGTCAACACCCATGAGCTCCTCGCGCTCGTCATATATCCTGTGCCCGCGCTCGGTGAGCTCCTCCTTCACTTCGTCGCGGTCGAAGCCGTCGGCGAAATCTTCGGGAGTGGTCAGCCAGCCGAGGAATTTCTCACGCAGTCCGGCTATGTTCCAGTCGGAGTGAGAGAGTGCCTTCGGGCAATAGAAATCTACGGATTCGGCGATGCACTCGTCGAGCATCTTGAGGATAACGGGCTTGAGGTTCTCGCCGTCGAGCACCTGATCGCGCTGCTTGTAGATAAGCTCGCGCTGGCGGTTCATAACATCGTCGAAGCTCAGGACATTCTTACGCACCGAGAAGTTGCGCGACTCGACGCGCTTCTGAGAGCTTTCGATGACATTTGAAATCATCTTCGACTCTATCGGCATATCCTCGGGGGTTCTGAGCGTGTTCATTATTGTCGTCACGCGCTCTCCGCCGAACAGGCGCATCAGATCGTCCTCAAGCGACAGGTAGAAGCGGCTCACGCCGGGGTCGCCCTGACGACCGGAGCGTCCGCGCAGCTGGTTGTCGATTCGGCGGGACTCGTGGCGCTCTGTGCCGATGATGCAAAGACCGCCTGCCTGCCTGACCTGCTCCGCCTCGCCGGAGATTTCGTTCTTATATTTCTTCTCGAGAGCCTGAAATTCTTCTCTCGCGCTGATTATATCCTCGTTGTCCGTGTCGCCGAAGCCGGTCGATTCGGCTATCAGCTCATCGCTGTAGCCCATGCGGCGCATCTCGGACTTCGCAAGGAACTCCGCATTACCGCCGAGCATGATGTCCGTTCCGCGTCCCGCCATGTTCGTGGCTATCGTGACCGCGCCGAGCTTACCTGCCTGAGCGACTATCTCCGCTTCCTTGTCGTGATATTTGGCGTTGAGCACCTCGTGCTTGATGCCGCGCTTTTTAAGGAGCTTGCTGAGCGTCTCGGATTTCTCTATCGATATCGTACCGACGAGCACGGGCTGACCCTTTTCGTGGCGCTCGACGATATCGTCGATGACCGCGTTGAACTTCGCGGGCTCGGTCTTGTATACAAGATCGTCCATGTCCTTTCTTATCATCGGCTTGTTCGTCGGGATCTCCACGACATCGAGCGAGTATATCTCCTGGAACTCCTCGCTCTCGGTCATCGCCGTACCGGTCATACCGGAGAGCTTGTCATAGAGTCTGAAGTAGTTCTGGAATGTAATTGTCGCGAGCGTCTTGCTTTCGTGCTCAACATTGACTCCCTCTTTTGCTTCTATCGCCTGATGCAGACCCTCATTGTAGCGTCTGCCGAGCATGATGCGTCCGGTGAACTCGTCAACTATAAGCACCTGACCGTCCTTCACAACATAGTCAACATCGCGGCGCATAACGCCTATCGCCTTTATCGCCTGATTGATATGGTGCTGGATAGTCATATTGGACGGATCCATGAGGTTGTCGAGATTGAAATACTTTTCGGCTTTCGAGATACCGTTTTGGGTCAGCACGGCGGTCTTTGCCTTTTCGTCAACGATGACATCGCAGTTTTCGCTGACCTGATCGGCGGTATTTTCAAGCCTTGACGAGGAGCGAAGCTCCTTTATACGCTCGAAGTTGAGCGTGCGGGCGAAGGTGTTCGCCTGCTTATAGAGATCGGTCGAGCGGTCGCCGCGACCGGATATGATGAGCGGCGTTCTTGCCTCATCGATAAGTATCGAGTCAACCTCATCGACTATCGCAAACGAGTGACCGCGCTGAACCTTGAGTTCTTTGTAGGGCACCATATTGTCGCGCAGATAGTCAAAGCCCATCTCGTTGTTCGTGCCGTAGGTTATGTCGGCGGCATATGCCTCGCGGCGCTCATCGTTGTTCTTTTCGTGGATTATCAGACCGACCTTAAGCCCGAGGAAGCGATAGACCTTGCCCATCCACTCGCTGTCGCGGCGCGCAAGGTAGTCGTTGACCGTGACGATGTGAACTCCGTTGCCGGCGAGCGCGTTGAGATAAGCGGGGAGCGTTGCGACGAGCGTTTTGCCCTCGCCGGTCTTCATCTCCGCGATGCGCCCCTGATGCAGAACGATACCGCCGAGAATCTGCACGGGGAAGTGCTTCATCCCGAGCACACGCCACGAAGCCTCGCGGCAGGCGGCGAACGCCTCGGGCAGGATATCGTCAAGTGTCTCGCCGTTGGCGAGGCGCTCCCTGAAATAAGGAGTCTTTGCCTTGAGCTGTTCGTCGGTAAGGGTTGAATATTCCTCTTCAAGCGCGAGCACCTTGTCCTTTATCGGCGTTATGCGCTTGATCTCTCTTGAAGAGTAATCTCCAAAAATTTTCTTTAAAAGACCCATGAAAAGTCACCTCAAAAATTTCTTCTTGCCTTAACGGCCTGAATATGTTAATATCGGTTTGATATATTATGCTATTATAAGGGAAACGGAGCGGTGAAAAATGCCTAAAAGAAGCGATTATATCTCGTGGGACGAGTATTTTATGGGTATCGCAATGCTCTCGGCTTACAGGAGCAAGGATCCGAACACCCAGGTCGGCGCCTGCATTGTAAACGACAGGAACAGGATAATGTCCGTCGGCTACAACGGCTTCCCGTCCGGCTGTGACGATGACGAGTTCCCGTGGGAGCGCGAGGGAAATGCGTTTGACACGAAATATCCCTATGTCTGCCACGCAGAGCTCAACGCCATACTCAACGCCAGCGGCGACCTGCGCGGATGCAAGGTCTATGTCGCACTCTTCCCCTGCAACGAATGTGCCAAGGCGATAATCCAGAGCGGGATAAAAGAGGTCGTCTATATCAGCGACAAGTATCGCAACACCGACGGCGTGCGTGCATCGAAAAGAATGTTCGACGCTGCGGGAGTGAAATACACGAAGCTTGAGATGAAGCGCGACAAGCTCGTTATCGACTTCAGCGAAAGCTCAATATAAAATCAAGCTTTATCTGCGTCGCCTTTTCGGCGGCGCTTTTTTATATATCGACAGTCAGCTCGACCGGACAATGGTCGGAGCCGAATATCTCCTGATGTATTCTTGCGCCTTTAAGGCGGCTGTTGAGCCTCTCGGAGCACAGGAAATAGTCAATGCGCCAGCCCGTGTTCCGCTCACGCGATTTGAAACGGTAGCTCCACCAGCTGTACTGCCCCTCGGCGTCGGGATAGAAATATCTGAATGTATCAGTAAAGCCCGCCGAAAGCAGCTCGGTCATCTTGTTTCTCTCTTCGTCCGTGAAGCCGGGGTTTTTGCGGTTCGTCTTGGGATTCTTCAAATCTATCTCATTGTGCGCAACATTCATGTCGCCGCAGACTATTACGGGTCTGTCCCTGTCAAGCGAGAGAAGATAATCCCTGAACGCATCCTCCCATGTCATTCTGTAGTCAAGTCGGGCGAGCCCGTCCTGCGAATTGGGGGTATAGACGCAGACGAAGCAGAAGCTCTCAAAGCCGAGCGTTATCACGCGACCCTCGCGGTCGTGCTCGGGGATGCCGATGCCGTATGACACCTTCAAGGGCTCCTCGCGTGAAAAGACGGCAGTGCCGGAATAGCCCTTTTTCTCTGCGTAGTTCCAATAACAGTGATAGCCCTCGGGCGCAAAATCGACCTGTCCCGCCTGAACCTTCGTCTCCTGCAGGCAGAGGATATCGGCATCAAGCGCGGCAAAGGCATCGGAAAAGCCCTTGCCTATACACGCTCTTATTCCGTTGACATTCCACGAGACAAGCTTTTTCTCCGCCATGCCGCAGACCCCCTTCAAGGCATACCGTATGCGCCGCAGCACATATACCTTGATATTATATCATAACTTTCGGCGAAATTCCATAACTTTATAAAAGCTAATGTAAACAATCTATTACCAACACCGATGTTATATTGCATAAAAACACGGCACGGATAATTTTGTTTTTATTAAATTTTACTTGACTTTGAATAATTTTTAGTGTAAATTTATAATACAGCTTGCTGTGTTCGACCGGACACGGCACAAAAAGGGCGGAAAGACCCGAAAATATTTTATGAAAGGTTTTTGACATGAAAAAGAATCTTCTGAAGATCGCTTCCCTGCTTCTTGTCCTCGCGATGGTATTCTCGTTCGCGGCGTGCAAGAAGAAGGACACAGGCAACGACACCACAGCCCCCTCCGAGAGCTCTGCCGACACGAACAACACCGTCGCAGACGAGAGCACTCCCGCAGATGCCTCCACCGAGGACGCTTCTGCCGAGTCCTCCGAGGTCGAGACGGTTACCGATGCTTCCGGCAAGGTCGTCGAGACTAAGGCCGCCGACAGCGGCAAGACCGTCGTCGTCACCTCCAAGGACAACAAGGCTCCCTCAAGCACCGCTGACATCCTCAGCTATTACAATGCCGCAACGAAGGCAGCCTTCTCCGATAAGGCGGGCTTCACAAAGCACAGAGAAACGAAGAACGAGAACATAGAGGCGAACGCTGTTGTCAAGCAGTTCAAGAGCCTTATCTATAAGTTTATGGGCATCGGCTCGGAAAACGCCTACAACGAAACCGTCACCAAGGGTAAATGGGATTCCGATACGAACAGAACCTATCTCAGAGCTTCGACCCTCGGCACAGGAGATGTCACCGCAGCCTCCTGCAAGCAGAGCGGCTCCAACTACATAATCACCATCAACATCAAGAACGGCAACTCCTATGCGACTAAGGGCACCTCCACCTGCAACGCTCCCCTCGACAAGAGCGGAATATGCGTCGGCGACGAGGACAAGGGCTACTACGACCACAAGAGAGCAAGCTGTATCTATGACGCCATAGACGATGTTTACGGCAACGCAAAGGTCACCGAGAGCTATTCGGGCGCGGTCGTCACCGCGACGGTTGATGCCGCGACCGGACATTTTGTCAAGCTCGACATAAAGTTTGATATCACGGTTAACATCGACCTCGGCATCGGCGGAAAGCCCACGGCTACGGGAACCTCGTATGTCAGCTATTCCGACTTCAAATATTGATTTTTCTAAGGGGATAGAACACAGTGAATAAAAATCTAAAAAGAATCGCGGCGCTTCTGCTTGCAATTGCTATGATTGCAAGCTTCGCGGCCTGCAAGAGCAACAAGGATAACAGCGACACCACTGCTGCCGGCGACACCGAAGTCAACGGAGAGGCAGTCTCCGACGAGTCCACGGAGCCCGGCTCCGAAGCAACCTCCGACGATACTGCGGTCGAGACGGAGATAGTGACCGACAAGGAGGGTCACACCGTTATCGAGACAAAGGCCTCCACCGACAGCACCTCAAAAGCCTCGAGCAGCAAGCCCGAGAGCTATGCGGAGATCCTCGCGGCCTACAGAGATGTTCTCAACCTTGCAAAGAGCAGCAAGGTCGGCTATGAGAAGTCGGAGTGGCAGACCCTGCCCAAGGACAAGAGAAACTTCGACGGCTTCGTCATCAACGCGGCTCTTCCCGTTGCCGAGCTGTTCATGACCAGCGAGAAGGACGCAAAGGGCAGCAAGCACGAGAACAACCCGAAGGGCACCGATATGAAGTGGTTCCCGATTTATCAGCATCCCACAAAGGGCTGCACGCTGACCGATGTCAGCAAGATAAAGAGCGCGAAGTGCGAGGTTCTCTCGAACGGCAACTACAAAATAACGATAGTCCTCAAGGAGGATATCAATCCCGAGCCGTGCGATCCCACGACCGGCGCTATCACGAAGGGCTTCACCGGCACGATGTTCAGCCCCATCGCGAAGGCGGATGTTGACAACACCCTCCAGAACGACTCCAGAGTCACAAAGGTCGTCAAGGATGTTGAGTATTCGCTCAAGTATTATGACTGCACCGCAGTGCTTACCTACAACCCCAAGAACAATCACATGGTGGCACTCAACCAGTATATGCATGTCCTCATCACCGGCTCCGGCAAGGTGCTCGGCAGCAAGTTTGACGGCAGCGCGGTTCTTGACAACTACCTTGAGATAAGCAACGTTAAGTATTAACCGAATAGCAAAATAGAAAAGGCGCGGTTCACGGTCGATGTGAGCCGTGTCTTTTCGTATGCGAAGAAGCACATTCTTTTTCGGATTTAACAATAAACTTGAAAAAATGCCCGAGATAGGGTATAATGAACTGACTTCAAAAATTTGCGAGGTGCTTATGGACAGAGATAACAGAAAATTTCTGAAAAAGCTTTCCGTATGCGTTGCCGTTATATTTGTTGCAGTGACGGCAGTGAGCCTTTGCGTGATGAACTTCACGCCGTTGAACCGGCTCATCGGAGGATATGAGGAGCAGAAGCTCGACCTCTCCCGCGCATACGGAGCGAATATCACTTATAACGACGACGGCACGATAACCCTCGGCGAGGGCTATTCCGAGATAGAGTTTACGGGTATTGATGCGCGTGTCGGCTCGATAGGCTTCGATATCGACTTTGACGGCTCGGGGAAAAGCGGCAAGGTTTATGTCGATTTTGCCGACTCAACCGGCTCCTATTACAAGACGAATATCGCAAGGCTCACGCTTGAAGACGAACTTGACAATGTTATGACCTGCAACTTTTCGGGCGAGGTCTCAAGCCTTCGGCTTGAAATATCCCTCGACAATTACAGCAGCGCAACGCTCAGGGGCATAACGCTCAATCAATCGATAAGCGCACTGCATATAACGGAAACGGTTCTGATATATCTGCTTATAGCTGCGGCTGCCGCGGCTGTCATCTATACCGTAGCGAACCCGACAGGCGCACGCAGAAAGTTTTCGGAAAACAAGGTCAGCTGCACCCGCATTGCGGCAGTCATAACCGCCGCCGTCATGGCATTTTCGGTGTATCTCACGGTCACAAACATGCAAAAGGGGTGGTCGAGCACCCACTACAGCTTCACCTCTCAGGAGGGCGATCAGATATCCAAGGAGCTTGTCGATGCGTTTGAGCATCATCAGGTGAGCCTGCTTGAGGAGCCGAGCGAGGAGCTGCTCTCACTCGACAATCCGTATGAATATGCGAGGCGTGAGGTCGAGGTCACTCAGGAGAATTTCCTTTGGGATCACTGCCTGTATAACGGAAAATACTATTCGTATTACGGCATAGGTCCGGTTCTTGCGCTGTTTTTGCCGTATCATCTGATAACGGGATATTATTTCCCGTCAGGCTGGGCGACGCTGATATTCTCGCTCGTCGGCATAATCTTCCTCACAAAGATATATCTTGCCGTGATAGAAAAGAAATTCCGCGAACTGCCGACAAATACGGTGCTCGCGGGGCTGATAACGCTTCAGATATCCTCCGGAATCATGTTCTCCGCAGCGCGTCCGAAATTCTATGAGCTCGCCATTGCGGGCGGCTTTATGTGCCTGACTGTCGGCGCGTATCTGCTCATGACCTCAAACATATTGTGGGACGGAAAAATTTCATATGTCCGCCTCGGCTTCGCCTCGTTCTTCCTCGGCTACGCCGTGATGTGCCGCCCGACGCTCGCGGTCTACTGCATTGCCGCGCTCTTCTTCTTCGCGGGCGGGCTCAAAAAGGCGCTTGACGGACTCGAAAAGAAGCAGAAGACCCGCACATTCTTCAAATATGCGGCTGTCGCCCTCGTTCCGCTCGGCGTTATCGCCCTTGGGCAGATGGTATATAATTATCTGCGCTTTGACAATCCGCTCGACTTCGGCATTCAGTATTCTCTGACGATAAACGACTTTATAAATTCGGAATTCCACTGGAAATATGTGCTCATCAATATGTATGCGTATCTTCTGAATATGCCGTATTTCACGCCCAAGACCTTCACTCATCTCGCCTCCTCCGTGGAGCGTTTCGGGCTCAACGGCTATATGTTCATTGACGATGCGGGCAAGAACCTCATCTCCGTCGGAATCATATACCGCGCCCTGCCGATATTCTCCTATCTGTTTGCGGGCAAGGCGTTGAAGCGCGTCGGGAAGAAAAAGCGCATATTGCCGATGCTTCTTATCGGCGTGACCTGCATTCTAATGCCGCTCGCGATAATCTTCTCCTCGTGGGAGAGCGGCTATGCCGTGCGCTACAATGCGGATTTCTCGTGGCAGATGGTCATCGGTGCGCTCGTTGTTGCGTTCACGCTCTACAAGAGCATCAAGTCCGAGAGCACGAAGAAGCTCGTCAACCTGATATTCACGGTCTCGACTGTCGCGTGTATATATGTGAACATGGCTCAGCTTATCTCGTTCGTGAGCGTTGAAAGCACCTTCTGGACAAATCTCTGGAGATAAAATAAAGCTAATCCGACCCTGTCTGCTCTGCGGACGGGGTCAAGATATAATATAAGGTGATATTATGGAGATAAAAAACGAAAGAATAGACGGCGGCAAGGCGTTCGACCGGGGCAGATTATGCGCGCTTTCGCGATATATACCCGACTGAGTTCGATGTCCTCCGCTTCGCCGCTTGACAAATTCCGCGCCGGCTGATATAATACCCCAAAACTAATAAGTAGATTGCCACCGGGTAATGAAGCATTCGTATCTCGTCGTTAGGTCTTAGAAGACGGGATGGCGGGTGCTTATTTTTTTTGGAGGTACAGCATGAAAAACTATCAGAATCCGTTTAAGACATTCAAAAAGCACGAATGGGCAATTTGGTTCGGGTCGCTTATTCTGGTTACGGTCTCGTTTATGTTTCCGCAGGAGCGGGATTATCTCACTCTTATAGCGTCGCTCATCGGCGTCACTTCGCTTATACTCAACGCAAAGGGCGACCCGCTCGGCCAGGTACTGACAGTCGTGTTCAGCATATTCTATTCCGTGATTTCTTTTAAGTTTCGCTACTACGGAGAGATGATAACCTATCTCGGCATGACTGCGCCGATTGCTCTCGCGGCGGCTATATCATGGTTTCGTCATCCGTATAAAGAGGGCGAAAACGAGGTGAAAGTGGCGCATGTCGGGGCGAAAGAGTGGGCGGTGCTGATTATTCTTACTGCGGCGGTGACTGCGGCGTTCTATTTTATTCTGAAATATTTCAACACCGCGAAGCTCGCGATAAGCACCGTCTCTGTCGCAACGAGCTTTATCGCCGCGTCGCTCACACTCCTGCGCTCGCCGCTCTATGGGATCGGCTACGCCGCAAACGATGTTGTGCTGATTATTATGTGGATAATGGCGACTGTCGACGAACCGTCATATCTGCCGATGATAGTCTGCTTCTCGGTGTTCTTTGTCAATGACTGCTACGGCTTTATCAACTGGCGAAAGATCAGGCAGCACCAGGGAGATACCGCCCGAGCGCAGTGAATTTGTACGAATAGTCCGCTATCTCGAGCGTGCGGTCGGGTTTTTGGATGGCGATGAAGATAAAGTGATATTCGCAGTTTTTTGGGAAGTGTGTTGAAATCCTCAGTACAGGTGTGGCTCCGTTTTTGTTGCGCCTTTTTCCGATGTGTGGTATACTTTGAGATATAAACCTTACGGAGGAAGAAATATGCAGTGTGTTCTCTCTGCCCTCGTGGCGATTATTATCGCGTTCGCGCCGGTGTTCAATATCCCGCTGACCGTTGTGCCGCCCAAAGGTGAGCTGCCGCACGAGAGCGAGCCCGCGCCGTCGGAGTTCTCGTTATATGACAGGGTTGTCGGCGTTGACGACTCGGTGTTTTATATCTCCCGCCCGAATGCGGAAAAGCTGAAAACGGTCTGCGCTTCAAGCTTCGGCATGGACGGTGACGCGCAGGACAACACGGACGCTTTCTGCCGTGCGGTTGATTACTGCCGCAGAAATCCGGGCACGCGCCTTGTTATAGCCGCCGGAGAATACCGCTTTTCGCCGCAGAATACTATCTCCTTAAATTCGCTCAGAGATGTTCTCATTGATGCCGAGGGCGCAGTGTTCGTCTTTGACTGCGACAGATATTTCGAGATAAGCGGATGCGAAAATTTTGAGATAAAGGGGCTCGGTATCGACTGGGCTTGGGACGAATCCCGTCTCGCCTCCGTTGTGAAGATTGAGAATCGGGATGCGGAAAAGCATACCTTTGATATGCGTTTTACCGAGCTTGACGAGGTGTCGGAGGATGTCGCCGTCATGGCGATGACTCAGCTCGACCCCAGGACGCTGACCCTCGGCGCGGCGGGCGAGAGCAAGGAAAACTATATTTATCAGCACCCCGAGATAATCAAAAGCATCGAAAAAGTCGGCAAAAATGTTCTGAGAGTGACTCACGACGGCTCTCTCGACGAGTTCAAAAACCGCGAATATTATCTCGTGCGCCACTATGTCTACGGCTCGCAGGTGTTCTCGGTCTGCGGCATGTCGGAAAATATTACTTTTGACGGCGTGAAGATATATTCCGCCGCCGGTATGGGCTGGCTCTTCACTCAGCGCGTCAGCCGCTATCAGATACTGGCTTCGTCCATAGGCATCCGCCCGGGATATGAAAAAACACGCCACATCTCGGCGACCGCCGACGGCGTGCATATCGCAGACACGAACGGGCATTTCCGCGTCTCCGGCTGCGATTTCAGCTATATGGGCGACGACTCGCTCAATGTCCACGACAATCTCCTCTATATAAAACAGCGCGTGTCCGACAGTGCGCTCACGGTATATGCGAATCAATATCTGCTGAACATCGGCGACACGATGAAATTCAAGCTCGGCACCTATGCCGACATAGACTTTGAAGCGAAGATAACCGACATTTCCGCCGACGGCGTGATAAGCTTCGACAGGACGCTGCCCGATGAAATAACCGCCGACACAATAATGTATATCGCCGACTGCGACAGCGGAAATTATGTCATTTCAAACAACTATTTCCACGAGCACCGCGCACGCGGGCTGCTGCTCCAGAGCGACAACGGGCTCTGCGAGAACAACCGATTCTATAAAATAATGGGTCAGCAGATAAAAATCGTTATGGACATCATGCCCGGTCTCTGGTATGAGGGCACGGGGGTCAACAATCTCGTTATCAGGAACAACGAGTTCAGGCTGGGCTGCTACAGCGGCTGGGATTCCGCCATCAGAATAGAGACAAATATCGCAGGCAAGAAGGCTCAGGTCGCAGCGTTTTCAAATATCGTCATCGACTCCAACCGCTTCATAAACTGCGAAAATTATATACTCCGCGCCGACAATGTTTCGGGCTTGAATATCACAAATAACAGAATAATCAACACTCGGATTATCGACGGAGTTGATTTAAGGCGCGGGCGCATCCGCCTCGGCGACTGCTGCTCGGCTGTGAAGATAAGCGGCAACCGCTGGAACAAAACGCCGCTCGCTCCGTTCGGCGACATAATCGCCCTTGACCACGGACTCGAAGCGTTTCTTTGAAAAGCAGCCTGTGCCCGTACCGATAACCGTGCGGTCATATGGGCATAAATCGGGAGAGACAAACGCATGAACAAAAAGGAGATCGCCGCATTCTTCGACCGCATGGCGCCCGAGTGGGACGCCAACATGATAAAGAGCGACGAAAAGATAAATTTCATACTTGACGCCGCCGGAGTGAAGGAAAATTCCGTTGTGCTCGACGTTGCCTGCGGCACGGGAGTTATGTTCCCGTATTATCTCGCACGGGGTGCGGGGCGCGTTATCGGCGTTGATATTTCGGCTCAGATGGCGCGAATTGCCGCGTCAAAGCTGCACGACCAGAGGGTCGAGGTAATTTGCGGCGATGTTGAAGAAATTCCTGTCGAGCGCCTGTGCGACTGCTGCGTTGTCTACAACGCATTCCCGCATTTTGAAAGTCCGGAGAGGCTCGTTGAGAGGCTGTCCCACTGGCTTAAAAGCGGCGGGCGGCTGACCGTGGCGCACGGCATGAGCCTTGACGCGCTGCGTTTGCACCACAGGGGCAGAGCGGACAGCGTTTCGCGTGAGATGCTGACTGCCGAGGAACTGTCCGCAGTGTTCGCGCCGTATTTTGATGTTGACATCGCCGTCTCGGACGACGAAAAATTTGTGGTCTCCGGCGCAAAAAGATAAATAATATTACGGACTGCCCTCGGCGGCAGTCTTTTTTAATGCGCAAAGCCTCGGGACGATACCGTCCCGAGGCTTCGCAGAAGAGTCATGATAAAAGAGAGGTTGTCTGTTTAAATAAGTTTGACGGCAATGACTGTCAGCGCGGCAACTGCCGCAAGAGCGGCAAGCGCCTTTGCTATTATCGGCTTCGCCATATCCACGGTCGTGGGGACTATGCGCCATATTGCGTCCTTTATCGGCGTGTTGAGCCTGCCGTCGCAGAGCTGCTCATATGTTTTGGTATAGGTTTTATAATTGCGCGGATCGTTTTCGTCGAGGACGAAGCAGCGCACACCGCGCTGTTTGCCGTTGCCGTAGACATTGAAGCCCGCCGACTGAGTGAAGCCGACATCGATGTTTTTCACTTTTCCGACATATGAATTTTTGTGGTCGTGACCTACATATACGCCGAGCACATCGCCCTTTTCGCTGAGAGCCTCGAACTCGCCGGTGTTGATATCGGGTATCGACGGCGGCTCTAACAGGACAGAACCCTCAACGCATTTGGTTTCATCTATTTTGTAATACTCGCCCTTGTGTATTCTGAACGCCGGTATCGCGCCCTTTTCGCGCTTGCCGACTCTTTTGAGGACATTGTAGTGCTCGAACATCGGTATGTGCTGGAACACGAGGGACGGAACACAGTCTCCGTTTTCGGCTTGCAGTCCGTCGCGTTTGTTCCTGTACCAGTCTATTATCTGCGGGTCAAACGGCTCATATCCGCCGCCCTTCGCGTCCGTTCCGCTGTCGAAAAGATAGAGGTTGAACGCGGTGCGCCCGCCGTCGGAGGACAAGATCGGTATATTATATGTTCCGCCTCCGTCTATCCCCTCCGCCTGCTCGCCCACGCATCCGGGCAGAGCTTTGTATATCTTTTCAAACTGGTCTTTGTTGCTTATCCCGACCTGCCTGTCGTGGTTGCCGAAGGTGACGGCGAACGGAATATGCCTGTCGGTCACTGGCTTTAAGAGCTTGCCAATAGTCTCAGCGACGCTTTCCGTGAGCGCGTCGCCCTTGCCCTTATATGAGACTCCGTAGCCCTTTATCTGATCGCCGGTGAGCACGACGAGATCGGGCTTCTCCTCTTCGAGAGCCGCTTCGATGAGCTTTATTGTATCCGGCGACACATCCGGTATCTCCTGGATATCGGTTATCTGCATTATTTTAAATTTTCCGTCGGAGTTGAAGCGCATCTTCACTCCCCCTGTTCCGCGTCGGGCTTCTTCTTTCTGTGGATAACGAACCTGTTGAGCGGATATGTCCAGAGGGTCGGCACGGTCATGACGACGACCTTTGTCAGCAGCTCGATGAGCGCGTTGCTGCGTCCGCTGTTCTTTATGAGCGTGCCGAGGAATGCGCCGAACCAGGTGTTGAAAACAATCGTGCAAACGACCATTATCGCATACAAAACAGTCGAGAGCAGCGGATTCGCGTCCGCCTTAAAGGTTATCTTTCTGTTCATGACGAACGCTATCGCGTAGCCGACGACGGTCGAGATGAAATACGAATACATATAGCCCTTATACTCGACTCCGAGGAACGCGAGAACGGGGCTGTCCGTCACGGGGACATCGTTGAGGGCCTTGAACACGACATACTGGAGCAGAGCGAACACGCCGAGCTCTATCAGCGACGATGACATGCCTGCAAAAGTGAATTTTATGAATTTCCATATCTCCGCGTGCTTTTCAAAAAAGCTTCCGCCCTTCTCGGCGGCACTTGTTTCTTTCATGACTTTAACGACCGGACGCGTGCGTTTTCGTTGTTTATATGTCCGGTTTCTCCCTTCCGCTATCAGTTTAACCCGCAGGACGCCGAAGCATCAACCGACTTTTGGTAAAGCGAAAGTAAAATCCGTGTAAACAAATGAGCCCGCTGTCCGCAAGCTCTTTTATGAAATTATGTTTGTTGATATTCGCCGTCATTTGAAAAGCCGGTCGTAATCATAAGATTTTATCAAACTGTCGGCATTCCTTTCGTATTCGGCGAGATTCTCTTCTGTGATGCGGTATTCGTCATTCTTCTTCCACTGCAGCATCTGTGAGTTCACCCATTCGCCGTAGTGCTTCGCATCCTTGTAATTATCGAGGTTGCATATGAGCTCGGAGTTGCCGCGGAATGAATACAGTCTGACATTATCATATTTCAAAAGCTCTTTTGTTATCAGATTTTCGGCTTCGAGCGTCCTGTCGAGCTGACCGTTATTTATCTCCATGCCCCAATGCGCTATACTGTAAGGCGGATAAAAGAAATAGAATGTAGTCTCGGGATGCGCTTTAACAATACTGATAACATTTTCATTGAGATTTTCCGTTACAACGGCGCGGTCGGAGTCGGTCAGCTGCTGCATCTTGCTTGCAGAGGCGTTGAGCTCGCACGACCTTATAACCTCGTCGCGCCCGTATTCATAGCCGGCGCTCCAGTTTTCATAAACATCAAACGAGGTTGCCGCTCTGCCCGTAACCGTTGATTTCACAACGCTTCCGGCGAGCTTGATAACGACCGGGTCGAAGAAATATTTTATATCGTCGAGGCTGCTGTCGTTATACAGATAGTCCGGAAAATCGCCCTTTTCGGTATAGCGATAATTCTTTCCGTAGATCATCTTGTCATAGTCAAGACCCCATATGACATATTCGATGTCGTGTCCGGAATCATACGCCGCCTTGAGATTGTCGCCTATTTCCGTATATCCGCCGCCGGAGAACGCGACCTTTATAAAATCAGAGCCGAAGAGCTTCTGAGCCTCGCTCGTCTTGAAATTTTCCGTCATGGATGTTCCGGTGATGACCGAATCATAGTCAAAGTGCCTGGCTATTCCGTTATTCTGATAGCGCTCGTTCACAAGCGGATACGACAGAAACTTCAGCGGAGCATGATAATGGAACATCGGATCTATTGCGAATATAGACAAAATGAATATAAGCACCGCCGCCACTGCAGCCGCCGCTATTCCGATTATCCATTTAACGGCAGTATTTTTTCTTTTCCCTGTCTTCATGTTGCCACCCCATCATACCTTTTGTTGATATCTCGATTTTAGCACAATTCTTATAAATACTCAAGCCTTTCATTATTTGACTCTGCGCCGTGAAAAAATCAGCCCCGCTCGGGCGGGGCTTTTCCGTTATACTTCTATTCAGCCGCCTATTTTCTCCTTGCCGCCCATATACGGTCTGAGGGCTTCGGGGATATTGACACTGCCGTCGGCGTTCAGGTTGTTTTCGAGGAACGCTATGAGCATTCTCGGCGGGGCAACAACGGTGTTGTTGAGCGTGTGGGCAAAGTGCTTGCCGTCCTTGCCGTTGATGCGTATTTTCAGTCTGCGCGCCTGTGCGTCGCCGAGGTTCGAGCAGGAGCCGACCTCGAAATACTTCTTCTGTCTGGGCGACCACGCCTCGACATCTATAGACTTGACCTTGAGATCCGCGAGGTCACCCGAGCAGCACTCGAGCGTGCGCACCGGAATATCGAGAGTGCGGAAGAAATCGACCGTATTCTGCCAGAGCCTGTCGAACCACATCTTGCTGTCCTCCGGCTCGCAGACGACTATCATCTCCTGCTTCTCGAACTGGTGGATGCGGTAAACGCCGCGCTCCTCTATGCCGTGAGCGCCCTTCTCCTTGCGGAAGCAGGGAGAGTAGCTCGTGAGGGTAAGCGGCAAGGTCTCGGGCTGGATTATTGTGTCGATAAACTTGCCTATCATAGAATGCTCGCTCGTGCCGATGAGATAGAGATCCTCGCCCTCGATTTTATACATCATCGCGTCCATCTCGGCAAAGCTCATAACGCCGGTGACGACATCGCTCCTTATCATGAACGGCGGCACGCAATAGGTAAATCCGCGGTCGATCATGAAGTCGCGTGCGTAGGAAATGACTGCCGAATGAAGTCTGGCGATATCGCCCATGAGATAATAGAAGCCGTTGCCCGCGACTTTTCTTGCGGAGTCGAGGTCGATGCCGCTCATCCTCTCCATTATCTCGGTGTGGTACGGCACCTCGAAATCGGGCACTACGGGCTCGCCGAAGCGCTGAATTTCAACATTCTCGCTGTCGTCGCGGCCTATCGGCACGCTCGGGTCGATTATATTCGGGATGACCATCATTATCTTCTTTATCTTCTCGCCGAGCTCCTCCTCAAGCGTCTCAAGCTCGGCAAGTCTTGCGGCGTTCGCGCCGACCTGAGCCTTCACCTCTTCCGCCTCGTCGCGCTTGCCCTGCGCCATGAGCGCTCCTATCTGCTTTGACAGGCGGTTGCGGCTGCCGCGCAGCTCGTCTGCCTCGCCCTTTGCGGCGCGGCAGAGCCTGTCAAGCTCAATGACCTCATCGACGAGCGGAAGCTTCTGATCCTGAAACTTCTTTTTGATGTTTTCTTTGACAATTTCGGGGTTTTCTCTGACAAATCTGAGATCCAGCATTTTTATATCCTCCTGCATAATATTTAATAAAAAACGCCCTCAGAACGACTCCCGCCGTCCCAAGGGTGCAATAAGCACGGTACCACCTTGTGTTTAACTCTCCGCCCATAACGCGGGCACACGGCGGGACTCCTCGTCCTGCGGCTCAAAAGCGGAATAGACCCTGCGGACGAAGGAAACTCGCAGCAAACATTTCCCTCTCTGATCGTCCCGAAAAGATCCGTGTTCTTCGTCACAGCCTTTGTAATATGGGATTATTATACCCCGAAGAAAATTCAAAGTCAAGCCCGTTTTTGCGTCCGGCTGCGGGGCAGAAGCTTAGCCTTCGCCAGTACCTTGACGAGGGTCGGGATTATCGCAAGCTGTATAACAAGCCCCGGCAGGCAGGTGACGAACGAAGCAGTCACCCAGACGGAGAAAGAGTAGTCTCCGGCGGAGAAAATAAGAGCTTTGAGTATGCCCGAGACGACGCGCCCGGAGATGAGCGCGACAACGAGGCTCGTATAGAGCGGGAGATATGCGGTCTTATACTTGAACGCATACATCATAAGACCCGTCACCGCGCCGTAGACCGCGAGCTCCGCCGTCATCGACGGCAGGATAGCCATGGGCGGCATCTGGGTCAGAAGCGACGAGAGCAGAGGACCGAGCAGACCGCATACGAGTCCGTACTGCCAGCCGCAGATAAGCCCGCACAGCAGCACCGGAATATGCATCGGCAAAAATACCGTTCCGGCGTTTTTGACCGTATGGAACGCCATGGGCAGCACGATACACAGCGCAACGCACAGCGCGGTTACGACTGTCTTTCTGATTCTCACTGAGCTTTTGTTTGTCATGGGGATCGTCCTTTCAAAAAGCAAAAAGCGGGGGCACGGCACTCCCTTCCGGAAGCGCAGTTACCCTCGCGGCAATGTTTTCACGGTATTTCTAAAAAAACTTCGCTCTCTTCTGAAAGCCCGATCCCTTCGTGAGATCACGGCTATTATATCACATTTCGGGAGAAAATCAAGACCCTTTTCCGATTTCCTTCACGGCTGCCTGAACGAGCTTCGCCATCGGGATATCTCCGACACCGACGACTATATTGTCGCAGTGGTTGACGGGAATCAGAACACGCTTTGCGTCGCTCTGCCCTATCGCCTCCGCCATCTTGGGCGTTATCTCGCCGAACAGCGCGTCCGATATGACTATGCCTATGGGTCCCGTTATGACATCCGCCCTGCGGCATCCGACGCACACGGCGTTTTCGCCCGTTGCGGCGGCATCCGCGCCCGCCTTGAGCATGGCTGAGGTCGCGATGCTGTTCGCGCCGACGGCGGTCACGAAGAAGTCCGGATATTCGCTTTTTATCCCGGAAACGAGCAGCTTGCCTATTCCGCCGCCCTGACCGTCTATAACAAGTACATTCATATCAGTCTCTCCGTCAGTTTTTCACGGGCTCGAACATATCCCCGTCAACGCCGCAGTTTTCGCAGCGGTCGGGCGCGGTGTCACCCTCGATTTCAAAGCCGCATATCGAGCAGCGCATACGCGCAATTCCGTCCCTCTGAGCCTTGAACAGCTCGGCGGGTGCCTCGCATTTCGGGCACTTCTCCGGCGCATTCTCGCTCTTTATCTTCAGCCCGCAGACCGCGCAGACCCATGTTCTTGTCAGTGCGGGACGGCGCTCCTCGATAAGCTCGCCGCCGACTCCGCAGTTCTCACAGCGTTCGGGCGCGGTTTCGCACTCATGGACATGTCCGCATATCGTGCAGACGAATACGGGTTCTCTTTTCTCTTCCCTTGGCTCCGCAACAGGCTGTGAAAGCGACGCGGGAGCCGAGCAGTTCGGGCATTTATCCGCGTCCGCGTCAAACGTGCGTCCGCATACGGCGCAGTGTATCTTCATGCCCGTATTTCCCTCTTTGCTCACAGAATCCCTCCGTTTTTATATTTTTCCCTATGCCGCACCTGTCGGCGCAGTGCTCGGTGTATCTCTATTTTATCATTGAATATACCGAAAAGTCAAGTTGTGCGAGCGGCACGGATACGATAAAATGACGGGCAGAAAAAGAAAGGGTGAACAATATGGGACTTTATATACTTCCCGCCGTGCTCGCAGTCCCGGTCATATTCATATGCATACTGCTCATAAGAGCCGCGCTCGCCCCGAAAGGCAGTACGCAGGTCTTTCGGGGCGTGATTTTTTAATCTATTCCGTATTTTTCGCGTATGACATCTCTTATCTGCGGGAACGGTATTACGGGCGGCTGATTTTCAAGATGCTCTCCGATGAGCTTCTCCATCCAGACCATGCCGTACCAGCGGTGGAATTTGTACCCGCATTTCGTGAAGCCGCCGACCATGCGGTAGCCGAGATGCGCGTGGAATTCCGCGCTGTTTTTCGTCAGATATTCGTCCTCTTTTTCGGGATAAGCTATGCAGGCGTTCATGCTGAGAAAGCCCTGCTCGCGCAGCACGGTCTCAAAAGCGTCGTGGAGCCTTCTGCCGAGTCCGCAGCCGCGGGCATTCCTGTCGAGATAGATCGATGTCTCGACCGCCCAGTCATATGCCGGACGCGGATGGAGCGGACCCGCATAGGCATAGCCGAGGATATCGCCGTCCCTTTCGAGCACGAGATACGGAAATCTTTTAAGCGTCGATTCTATTCTCCTGCGGAACTCCTCCTCGCTCGGCACATCGTATTCATATGTTACCGAGGTGTTTTTGACATAAGGCGCATATATTTCGAGCAGCACCGGCGCGTCGTCGGGCGTTGCCGCACGGATTTTTATTCTGTCCGTCATCTCATTTTGCCTCCCCCTTTTTCTGTGCCTCGAGCTTTTTCATCGCCCTGCCGAACTGAACGGTAAAGAGTATTGAAGTGAAGGTTATCGCGATAACATCCGCCACGGGCTCTGCCGTATATACGCCCATTGTTTTGTCCGCAACGAGCATCGGCATTATATAGATGAGCGGCAGAAGCAGCACGAATTTGCGCACGACCGCGACCGAGATCGAGCACAGTGCACTGCCTATCGACACGAACGCCATCTGGCATGACATCTGTATACCGAACAGACAGAGCACGGCGCAGTAAATGCGCAGGGCGTGCGCGGTGAAGGCTATAAGCCCCGAATCGGAGCTGAACATCCTTGCAAAGCTCTGCGGGAACAGCTCGATTAAGCCCCAGAGCAGGAACGAATAAGTAAGGCACACGGCAAGTAGCAGCCTGAATGTCTTTCGGACGCGCTCGCTGTTGCCCGCGCCGTAATTGTAGCTGAGGATGGGCTGAGCACCCTGCGAAATGCCGTTGAGCGGCAGCATGGCGAACTGCATGACGCTCGTGAGTATCGTCATCGCACCGACTGCGATATCGCCGCCGTATCTGAGCAGAGACGAGTTGAAGCAGACGGAGATAACGCTCTCGCTCGACTGCATGATAAATGTCGCAAGCCCGAGCGTAACACACGGCAAAATAATTTTAGGGGAGACGAAGAAATTCTTCGTCTTCAGGCGCAATACGGTCTTTTTGCCGAAGAGGAACGCCACGACCCATACGCACGAGACGCACTGCGATATAATCGTCGCGAGCGCGGCGCCCTTGACTCCCATATTCAGACCGAAAATAAATATCGGATCGAGCACTATATTCGACACCGCGCCTATCATAACGGTCACCATGCCGATATTTGCGAAGCCCTGCGCCGTTATAAATGCGTTCATGCCGAGGGTCAGCTGAACAAATACGGTGCCCACGGCGTAGATATTCATATAATCGACCGCGTATTCAATAGTGTTCTCGCTCGCGCCGAACGCGAGAAGCAGGTCGCGGTCAAAAATAAGCAGCAGCGCAGTCAAAACGGCGGATATGACTATCTGCATGGAGAAGCAGCCGCCGAGTATTTTTTCAGCCGAATCGTTGTCGCCCTTGCCCATGGATATGGACGCTCTGGGAGCACCGCCCGCGCTGACAAACGCGGCAAACGCCGAGATTATCATAATTATCGGCAGGCACACGCCGACACCGGTCAGCGCAAGACTGCCGTTGCCGGGCATATGTCCGATATATATGCGGTCAACGATGTTATAGAGCATATTGACTATCTGCGCCACGACCGTCGGGAGCGAGAGCCTGAAAAGCAGCTTCCCTATCGGCTGAGTGCCGAGAAACGATTTGTCTTTTTCCATTTGAGTTAGCCCTTTCGTGCCTTTTGAATGCGTAAAGCGAACAGTTTAATTATATAACCGCTCCGTCGGTTGTCAAGTGGGAAACGCGCCGTTTTGCCGACATATGCGGATACCGCGGCTTTGTTTCTCAATTATCAGGTATATTCGGTTAAAGACAGAACTGACTCCGAGCACAAATCGAAGTCAGTTCGCCGTTTAAAGCTTAATTTTTTCGTTTTTAATTATTCCAGCTCAAATGCACCGGTGTAGAGGCGGTAGTATGTGCCCTTTTCGGCGATGAGCTTTTCGTGGTTGCCGCGCTCGATTATTCTGCCGTGGTCGAGCACCATTATGACATCCGAGTTCTGAACGGTCGAGAGGCGGTGCGCGATGACAAAGACCGTGCGCCCCTTCATCAGCTTATCCATGCCGCCCTGAACGAGTGCCTCGGTGCGCGTATCTATCGAGGATGTCGCCTCGTCGAGGATCATGACGGGCGGGTCGGAGACCGCCGCACGGGCTATCGATATCAGCTGACGCTGACCCTGTGAGAGCCCTGAGCCGTCGCCCTTGAGCATGGTGTTGTAGCCATCCGGAAGCATACGGATAAAGCCGTCCGCATTCGCGAGCTTCGCCGCCGCAATGCACTGCTCGTCGGTCGCCTCGGGATTGCCGTAGCGGATATTCTCCATGACCGTGCCCGTGAACAGGTTGACATCCTGGAGCACAACGCCGAGACTGCGGCGCAGATCCGCCTTCTTTATCTTGTTGATATTTATTCCGTCATAGCGTATCTTGCCGTCCGCTATGTCATAGAAGCGGTTTATGAGATTTGTTATTGTGGTCTTGCCCGCTCCGGTCGCGCCGACGAAGGCAACCTTCTGACCCGGCTCTGCGTAGAGCGTGATGTCGTGAAGAACTTCCTTTTCGGGGACATAGCCGAAATCGACATGGTCGAGCACGACCTGACCCTCAAGCTTCGTATAGGTCAGAGTGCCGTCGCCGTGGGGATGCTTCCACGCCCACATTCCCGTGTGCTCCCTGACCTCGACTATCTCGCCGTTCTCCTCCTTCGCGTTTACGAGGGTGACATATCCGTCGTCGGGCTCGGGCTCTTCGTCCATGAAGGTGAAGATTCGCTCGGCACCCGCAAGGGCGTTGACTATCGAGTTGAACTGGTTTGATATCTGGGATATCGGGTTTATGAAGTTGCGCGAGAGCACGAGGAACGAGGCTATCATGCCGAGCGACATGGTGTTTATTCCGGTCAGTCCGAGATTTTTTGTGCCGGCGATCGCCATATATGAGCCGATAACGGCGAGCAGGATGTAGAGAAAATAACCGAACGCATTCGTCATGGGCATCATCGAGGTCGCGTGACCGTTTGCACTCGCCGCGTTGCGCTCCCATGTGGAGTTGCGCTGCTTCATCTCTTTCTTCGACTGTTCTTCGTGGCAAAAGACCTTTATGACCTTCTGACCGTTTATCATCTCTTCGATATAGCCGTCGAGATCTGCAAGCGCTCTCTGCTGGGCTACAAAATACGAGCCGCTCTTGCCGACAACCTTCTTGATTATCTGCATAATGAAGAACAGCGATACGCACACAACGAGCGTCAGACCGACGCTGATGTAGAGCATACAGCAGAAGACCGCCGCAACGGTGAACGCCGAGGATATCAGCTGACCCATCGACTGCGCGAGCATCTGACGCAGGGTGTCGGTATCGTTGGTATAGAGGCTCATCGTGTCGCCGTGGGTGTGCGAATCGAAATATCTTATCGGCAGTCGCTGCATCTTCTCAAACATCTCGTCGCGTATGGTCTTGAGCGTGCCCTGAGCGACAGTCACCATTCGGCGGTTATAGACAAGCGTCGAAACTGTGCCGATAAGGTAGATGACCGCCATCATTATCAGTGCGCGTATAAAGCCGGAGAAGTCGGGTGAGGACTGACCGATCATCGGGGTTATATAGTCGTCGATAAGTGACTGCAGGAACATCGACGACGCCGCACCCGCAACCGAGCTGAGCAGGATGCAGACCGTGACAAGAATCAGTGAACCCTTGTATTTTTTGGGATATGAGAGCAGCCGCCTGAGCGTTTTCATATCAAGCTTTCTCGGCTGCATCCCGGGTCCGCCGGGCATTCCCTTCGGTCCGCCGTGCATGGGCATAGGCTTACTCATCGTCATCCCCTCCCTTCTGCTGGGATTCATAAACCTCGCGATAGATGTCGCAGGATTTCAGCAGCTCGTCATGCGTGCCCTGAGCGACTATTCTGCCGTTGTCGAACACGAGTATTTTATCCGCGTGCTGAACCGAACTTATGCGCTGGGCGATGATCAGCTTCGTCGTGTCGGGCATATATTGCGAAAGTCCCTTTTGAATCAGCGCGTCGGTGTGGGTATCGACCGCGCTTGTCGAGTCGTCAAGAATAAGCACCTTGGGATTCTTTAGCAATGCGCGCGCTATGCACAGCCTCTGCTTCTGACCGCCGGAGACATTCGTGCCGCCCTGTTCGATATAGGTGTTGTAGCCGTCGGGCATCGCGCTGACGAATTCGTCAGCCTGGGCGAGCTCGCAGGCGTGCTTTATTTCATCATCGGTCGCATTCTCGTTACCCCAGCGCAGGTTCTCCGATATCGTGCCGGAGAACAGCTCGTTCTTCTGGAGCACCATTGCAACCGAGTTTCTCAGCGTGTCGAGGTCATAATTCCTGACATCCACGCCGCCGAGCATCACCTCGCCGCCCGTTACATCGTAAAGACGCGGGATGAGCTGGACAAATGAGGATTTTGACGAGCCCGTGCCGCCGATTATGCCGACCGTCTCGCCCGAGGAAATATGCACATTGATATTTTCGAGCACCTTCGTGTCCGCCTTTGATGCGTATGCAAAGTTGACATCATTATAGTCTATCTCGCCGTTTTTAACCTCGAGAATCGGGTTCTCCGGATTCGAGATATCGGTCTTTTCGTTGAGAATCTCCGCTATACGCTGAGCGGAGGAGCTCGCGATAATCATCATGGCAAAGACCATGGAGAGCATCATAAGGCTCATGAGTATCTGCATGGCATAGGTGAACAGAGCCGTGAGAGAGCCGGTGGTCAAACCGAGATCTGCGTTGTTGCCGCTGGCGATGACCGCCTTTGCTCCGAGCCACGAGATGAGAATCATACAGGTATACATACACACCTGCATAATAGGCGAGTTGAGCGCGATAAGTCGCTCCGCCTTTGCGAAATCCCTGTATATCTTCTCCGATATTTTCTCAAACTTGCTTATCTCATGCTCCTCACGGTTGAAGGACTTGACGACTCTTATTCCGCGCACATTCTCCTGAACGATATTATTCAAATCGTCGTAGGTATGGAAAACGCGCTTGAACACGGGATGTACCTTGAGAACTATCAGCATGAGCAGAGCCGCAAGGACGGGTATAACAGCGATAAAGATAAGCGATATCCGATAGCTTATTCTGAACGAGACTATCATGGCGAACACGAGCATAACGGGTCCGCGTATCGCTATTCTTATGAGCATCTGATAGGCGTTTTGGATATTCGTGACATCCGTTGTCAGCCTTGTGACTATCGACGCGGTTGAAAATTTGTCGATGTTCGAGAAGGCGAAGGTCTGAACATTGTCGTACATATCGCTGCGCAGATTCGCGCCGAAGCCGGCGGACGCACGCGAGCCGAGGAACGCCGCGAGCATTCCCGTTATCATCTGGAACACCGCAAGGATGAGCAGCGCCAGACCGTATTTCCAGACCATGGATATAACTCCGCCCTCGATGCCGTTGTCGATAAGACCGGACATGCAAAGCGGAATGACTATCTCGAACACGACTTCAAATGCCGAGAAAAATATTGTCACCCATGATACCGCCTTATATTGCCGCATACTTTTTTGCAAGGTTTTTATCATGTTCTCACTCCCTCTTTTCTTTTTTTGCCGCACTTTCCGATTTGCAGCCTGGGCGGCTGTCAATGTCAAGGTTATTGCATATTCTTATCAGATATCCGCGCAGCTGCCCGACCTCTTCTTCGCTGAACGATCTGAGCATTGCCCGCTCGCCGTTGTCAATTGAACGGCGTATCTCAAGATTGATATCCTTGGCCTTGTCGGTCAGCCGCACGACCTTGTTTCTTTTGTCCGACGGGTCGGTGCAGGTCGTCAGAAAGCCGCTCTGCTCCATGCGTGTAACTATGCCGACAACCGTCGGATGCGAGACATGGGCATAATCCTCTATTTCCTTTTGAGTCGTCTGACCGCCGTGCTCGGCGAGGAATCTCAAAATCCGCGACTGAGCAAAGGTCAGCCCGTGCTTGCCGAGCTCCGCGTCGGCGTTCGATTTCAGGCGGTTGTCTATGCGCTTGAAAAAATATCCGATATGCTCCATGGTCTTCTCCTTTCCGCAAAAGCAGCTTTAAGCAAACATTAAGTGTAGCACGCTACACATTATACATATCCGAGCGCCGATTGTCAACAATATGTTTGTAAACAATTTGTGACCTCGGCGCCGAAGATTTTTATGTTCCGTTTTCGTTGAGATTAAAGACGGTGCGTATGAGCTCGGACGCCGCACGGATGCTGTGCTCGTCGGGGTTCAGAAGCAGCAGCCGCGAGGTGCCGCCGATGCAGAAGATTATTTTTTCTTTGCGCTCCGGCTCATCGTCCTCGTGAAGATATATCTTGAAAAGAGCCGCCTCCGCATCGTTGAGCAAGGTCGCGATATCGTCTGCGTAAAGCGCACGGATGAGCCGTTCCTCGCGGATTATCGTGCCGACTATCTCGGAAACAAAGGCGTATGTGTCGCTGAACGCCTTCTCCGCGCAGTCGCAGTGGCTGAGAATATCCTCCACCGTTTCGCGGCAGATATACCGATGAAGGCTCTCCATGGTGTCATAGTGTGAATAAAATGTCGTTTTGTTGATAAGTGCCTCGCGGCAAAGGTCGCTGACCTTGACGGGCGATGGGCTTCTCAGGCGCATATCGACATATGTATGCACAATAAGCCGCTCCGTTTTGATATATCGCAGATCGTTTTTGTTCACCATTTAAACGCCTCTTTTCTGAAACCAGTCGTTTATCTTACCAAATCGCAAAACAGTTTCTTGATTAGACAACTTTAGTTGCTTATAATGTTAGCATATACTAAAAGATATTACAAGGGGGAGTGCGCCGAATGAACAGAAAAGACCGCACAGTCTATATAATGCTCACGGATTATCCGGATAAGGTCTCGAGAACCATAAAAAAGATAGGGTTCTGGGAATACTCGCACATGTCGATAAGCACGGACGAACACTACCCCAAATTTTTCAGCTTCACGGGCAAGCGCGGATTCATGACCGAGGATTTTGACCTCCACCCGACCTACAAGGGCACGGATGTCCCCTGCGCACTGTTCGCTCTGCCTGTGACGGAAACGGAGCTTCGCAATGTTGAGCGCATAATAAAGCATATGACCTCGAACGCCGATGAGTATAAATACAGCTACATCGGGCTCGTTTTGCTCTATCTGCGGATAATCCCGAAGCAGCGCAGACGCGATACCTGCGCCGGCTTCGTCTCGCGCACGATAAGGGAGCAGACCTCGCTCTCCGCAGGGCGCAGGAAAAAGCTGTGCAATCCCAACGATATAAAATCGTTTTTCATCAACCAGCTCGTCTTTGAGGGTCCGCTGAGAGTTCTTCTGCAAAAGGGCAAGGCATAAAAAACAGAAGACGGTCTGCCGACCGCAGAATATAAAAAGGATCGGTCACGCAAGAGCAGTGCAGCAACTGCTTTCGCGTGACCGATTCCCGTTTTATGCAAAAGTCTGTGCATTATCGGTCGGTTTTTCTCTGCATACGGATGCAGGAGAGGTTCAGGATCGAAAAATGACTGAAAAGCTTTAGCGAAATGTGAGCTTCGCCGCCGTTCAGCTGCGCTGTATCACGTTGCCGTCGCTGTCCGTGAATTTGCCGGTCACTATCATGATAAGGTCTATAAGATATCCTATCCCGAACACACCCGCCGTAAGAGTATAAAGCACTCCGGAGCCGATCTTTCCGACATAGTAACGGTGTGCGCCGAGTCCGCCTACCAGAACGCAGAGAAGCAGCGTCGTCATAAAGTCCTTCGAGGATGCGCCGGTCGTCTTTTCAACATTCATTTCAACATTATTATTGTTATTTTCCATTGCAAAAATCCTTTCATCAAAAATCGTAGGTGCCAGCTGCGATTCGCCACACTGCCGTCACCGCTATTGTGCCGGCTGTGCTTATATTGCTGAACACGGGTTATTTGCCAATGTCCGACACGCGGCGTTCAAAAGCTCTCAAGGCACGCCTAAAGGAAGCTTTCGTGCCGCAGCTGCCCTCGTCGGCAGCTCTGAAATGCACATTCTCTTTGCAGACCTTTAAAGACTCCCGTCAGTCGGCAACTATCAGGTCGCCCGGCTGAATGCCTGCGGCATCCGGCGGAAGAAGCATTATCGCCGGAAAGCCCTCAGAAACTCCCTCCTTTGTGAAATGAAAACAGATATCCCTGTCCGGATTGCGGAGCATAAACAGCGGATCCCTATCCTCGGAAAGTACTCCGCGCCGAATCAAAAGCACGGTTATGTCTCGCGTTGTGCCACCGTGACGAAGCTCTACCAAATCGCCCTTATGGAATATTCCTAGGCGCACATAGCCGTATACCGCGATCGCGTTTTTGTAGCGTATTGCATTCGGGATGTTCACACGGAGCGGATTGAGCTTCGGCAGCGGATGCACGAGTCTCACCTCAAACACGTTCTCCGCACCTCCGAACGAAGCGCGAAGCTCCTCACGGCAGGCGTCGGCGGTAGCGAGCTCCTGCCTCAATTGCTCCGCAGTCAGTGCCAGAACGGGATAGATATCTGTATGCGTGGGGCATGTGTTATAATCCGGTCCAACGATCATATTTAACTCAGGCCTGTAAGCCGGATTTTCTCCCACATACACCGGATATTTAAATTGCAGCGCGGCGGAGCAGTTCTTGCAGAGGATTCCCTCTTCTCTGTTATCAAGGAAGAAAAACTCGCCTGTTTTTACATTTGCACCGCACCCGACGCAGATCCACTGTTCTTTTTTCTTTGCTGCCATAAGCTCCTCCTTCTTCTTTTTCCGGGCAACACGGTCTTGCCTCAGATGTTCTAAACGCTCAGCATACCCCACACGGACAGTATGAATATGACAGCCGTCCCTATTGCAATAAGTATGCCCCGCGTTGACTTTGCCGCAGACTTGAAAGTTCCGACATCGGTGAAAACCAGTTCGGCAAGCAGCAGCCTGCGATCCCTCGGCTTTCCGACAAGCCTGCGCCCGCCGTTTTGCGTCAGCTCGTAAATATACGGTCGGTCATATGCTTTGACCCGTGCCGACTGCGTTGTGAGCAGAAGGCTGAAGGTCACCGTAAAAATGAACCAAACGCTGCCGCCGCGAAGATTCATTTCCGCAATTCCCTCCGACACGCTGCGGTTGCTTGCAATCGCCTTTACAGCCGCTATGACCGCCGCCGCAGCGACGGGAGCGAATATCAGCGCGACGCTCTGAATCACCAGAGACAGAATTCGCCGCAGCGTCAAAAATTTATATTCGACCGCCGTCTCCCGTCCGTCAACGGTTTCATAAAACACGGGGGACAGACACGGCGGTGCGGACGCTTCGCCCTGTGATATTAAAAGCTCGCCGTCCTCGCGGTGCGCCCGTACCCTTTCGCCGCGCTTTATGACACGGGCGGCGATAGGTGCGCGATCCTGCCCCATGCCTATAAAGAACATCAGTCCGAAAAATATTCCGAACATGCAGATATACTTCCACGAGAAGGAAATTATCGCACACAGCAGCAGCGTGACCGCAACGGTATATACCGCCGCCTCGACCGCCCAGAACGGGAACGGCTTTTTCTTTTTATCTTTTAACGAAACTGCCACGCGTCCGGTCTGACCGTTTACGACTGCGGAAAGCCTGCCCTTTTTCAGCACATACATCGGCAATGTCGCCGACGCCGAAAGCAGTCTGTCCGATGTGACCTTAATGCGCACATCGCTGTCCTGCAAGGTTCTCTGCACCGTCGGCAGGCACACCTTTTCCGCACGGCGGCGCACGCGCCTGTCGATATCGTTATCGGATATGTCGGAAATGAGAGCGCGGTGTCCTGCGATATATCCGTATTCAAAAGGCACGGCCGAATTCAGGTCAAACGGCTCGGCGGCATCGAGAACGGAGTAATCCATTTCCCGCACGCAGTTAACGGCGGTGTCCTCTATGTAGCCGCGGCACCTGTAGCTTCTTGAAAGTCCCGCTCGGTTCGCCTTAAATTCCATAGGTCCGCTCACTATCTCATACGGCAGATAGTAGCCCCGAATATCGTCCGATGAGCTGTTTATCATCCGCGCTTCGCCCGTTTTTGGGTGCTCTTTTGCCCATTCGCGCAGCCGCTCCTTTGCCTCCTGCTCGGTGAGCATGAACGGAATGACCAGATCCGGCTCAAAGCCAAGCTCCACCGCGTCGGCTCGAACGAGCCTGCCGCCGCAAAAATCGCAATCAGAAAGAGCTTCTCCCTGCGGAAATACCGTTTTTGCGCCGCAGCCCGAACAGACCGCCGTCTGCGCCTGCGCGGCGTGAGCGTGGAGCTCCTCCTTGTGAAGCTCGCGCAGCTCAAGCGAAGCCCTTCGCGTCTCCTCTATTCCCGAGGTCTCCGAGCACATGGGGCAGCGGTAGGTCTGACGCTCGATATCGAAGGTCACGGGATGACCGCAGTTGCGGCATGTGATACGCAGTGGCGATCTGACTTCACCCATTGCCGAAAGCACCTCTCTTTTGCTTTTCTTGTTTCGCAACGCCCAAAATATATGCGAATATCCTTCGGAAAAACATCGAATATAAGCCGATGCCTTTCCGAAAGAGGCTTGACGCAGCAAGCCCTTTCGCATTTGCTAAGACATTTTCGGAAATCCGAGGTTGTATGCGCCGCAGGCATAGAGCCTGCCGTCCTTAAACCAGACATGCAGCACGCAGGCATCGCTTTCGGCGGCATACCAGGAATAGAGCTGCGCTTGCCGTGCGGCGTCGTAACGGTATTCCGAGGGATCGACGCCGATATGTACGACAACCTCCTCATAGGTAAGGTCAGCCTGTTCGGTGGCGAAAAAGTAATTGAGCCCTCCGAAATATTTCTCAAAAGTCTCCTTTAATGTCCCTTTTGACGCCCTGTCTCGGCTCATTTGCTGAGCCTTTGTTGACTCAAAATTCAGGTTATAAGGATCGTTCTCTTTCATTTTTCCGAAAAGCTAAACCCGCTCGAGCACGAACATACCGAGCCCGTACCGCAGACAGCCGTCTTCGGTGACGAAAATTTCCTCAAACGGATCGACCTCTTCTCCGAGAGCCTCGCCCTCGGTCTTCGTGTCATAGTAAAGCTTACCGTTTTCTTCCTTCCAAACGGTGCTCTCGACAACGCCGTAACCGTCCTCGCGGACAACGATGCCCTCCGCCTCCGCCGCTTCCCTTATCTCCTCGGGAACGGGCATGAGCGTGTTCATAACTCCGTCCTCGGCAAACTCGGTAAGGCTCTGAAGCAGCTTTTCATAATCATCAAAGCTCCCATCGGTCGGCAAGGCGTCCGCCGTAATGACCAGCTCGCCGTCCGGCGTAAAGGTATGTATTTCTTTGACCTTCCAAAGTCCTCTGACATCCATCGCATTTCCTCCTTTTGCCCGCGAACCGCGATTTTTCGGTGCGCACGCCGTAATTCTTTCAAAAGCCATGTCACAGCACGTGTATTTCCCCGTCCGTGACCTCAAAGCTGTAGGCAGTCCTGCCTTTTCCGTTATAATTCGAGCACAGCAGCTGACCGTCATCATATCTGAACCGTCCGCCGAGAGTCCACGCATTGTTCGGATAGGCGTCAAACTCCGCCTTTGAGATTCGGTAAATATTCCACCAGAAGCCGGAGCCGCTGCCGCCCTCGCAATATACACGCACTCCGTATATATCGCTGCCGAACACACCCGCGCCGCAGCAGAAGCCGAGCTTTGTTTCCTTGATTATTTTAAAATCGTCAAAGGAATAAACCACGCGCTCCCTCCCGCAATTATCCACACGAAAGCGGTCGCGGTGACGGCTCCGAGCTCTTGTGAAAAGAAGCTTCCGACGCAAGTCCGTCATTTTTATGCCCAGGGATCGGCTTCCTTGGGGGTTCTGACGCCCGTGAGCAGATACTGCTCCCACAAGAACCACTTGCCGTCGCTGCCGCGCTGACGAAGCTTTATCGGGCGCGGATCGTCGGCTCCGCCGCAGGGAATGAACAGCTTCATATAGCCCTGCTCCTCGCCGGAGACATGGTTGCTCGTAACAACCACCGTATACGGCTCGGACGGAGTATAGTTGTTGTCCGGCGTAGCGCCGACAAAATAGGTGAAGGGAAGATAGGTCTTGCCGTCGCGGAAGCGGTCGTTTAAGAAGGATATCTCCTGACCGTTGAGCGGGCGCGGACCGCGAAGCCAGTTCAGCATCTCGGTGCCGATGTTTCTGTCTGCGGCATAGGCGCACAGGGCAAGAACCGTGAGAGCCGCCGTCTGAAACGGTGTGTCAAGGCTCGCCTCCGGAAGTGCCTGCATCTCGGCAAGACTCTCGGGCAGCGAGGTGAAGGTAAAGGTCTCGCGCTTATTGCCGATGGACTGCGCGGCGGTCGTTACCGCCTGCTGGGCCGTGCTTTTCAGTTTGTCGAAGATACTCATTGACAATCTCTCCTCTTTATGAAATATTTTTATTTCTTCTTTTTCCTGCTCAGAATCACCGCTGCGGCTGTTCCTCCACCGAGAACCGCCACACCGGGGACTGCTATAAGAGCAATCTTTTTCGGGGATGAGCCGGTCTTATCGGTATTTTTCTCCGTCGTTTCGCCGGGCATCTCCGAGGTATCAACCCGACTGTCGGCTGCCGACTCGCCGGTGATTGCTTCTGTCGTCTCCGCACTGCCGCCTGTCGAAGCGGGCGGCGCGGAGGAGGCTGTCTGCTCCGCAGCGGCTTTCGTTGGGGAGGTCGCCGCCGGAGCGGCTTTCCCGACCACAGTGACGGGAATCACACTGGAATAGGCTCTGCCGCCGAGGCTCGTCTCCACATAGCAGACATAGTACCGCGTTCCGGTCTTTGTCGTGTCACAGACGAGGATCGGGGCGTCCTCCGTATAGCCCTCCTTCGCTCCGACGGCAACGATGTCCTTGAGCTCGCCGCTTGCGGTCTCGTACCATGTGTAGACCTTTATCTTGTCCCCGCCAGACGCCTCGGCGGAGCAGTGGAGCTTCAGAATCTTATCCTTTTCCACAGTAACCGACGCAGGCACTTTCAGCTGCGGCGGAGATTTTGTGCCGCCTACCGAGATGTACGCGCTACGCGAGGTCACGCTGCCCGTCTTGTTTGAAACAACGCAGTATATCTCCGCGCCGTCAAGGGCACTTCCGATTCCGTTGATAAAGAACCCGTTTCCGACATCATTTCTGCCGTATCCGTCGCCGACAACGCCCTCCTGCCACGGATGGTTTTCGACGAAGGATCTTGTCGTGTTGTAGGCAACGCCTTTATACACGATGAACCAATCATATACAAGGTCGTCTCCGGTAGCCTCCACTGTCCAATATGCCGAGGAATTTTCCGGAAATACCATATTCTGCGGCTGGAGGGTGATCTCTATTTTACCCGCCGCGAGCACCTGCGCAGGTGCCGAAACCGTAAGGATGAGTGCGAACAGTAAAGCTGTCAGTATTCGTCTCATAGTTACCTCATTTCCGAGCGGCGCGTCAAAAGCTGCCGCCGCCTCCGCCGTGTGATGTTCCCGATGAGGATGTGTGAGTGCTCGAACCGCCTGAGCTGCTGCTTGACGACTTCGGCTTTTCGGTGCGCACCACATTTGTTGTAATAAACTCGTCTCTGCTGCCGGTGACAGCCATGCTTCCGGGCACAACATAGCTGTTTGCCGCCGCCTGGAACCGCACCGTCTTGAGCTTCGCCTTCATTCTTCCGACAACGATAAGCGAGATCAGAACACCCACAATAATCGAAATGGGTATCCATATCGGCGAAAGCAGCTCTTTTGCGGCAGGTTCCTCCGGCATATTGTCAACATCGTACGGTTCGCCGTTTTCCGCCTGAACGGCAAAGGCGTCGCAGGTCTCGACATATGTCGTGAATGCAGCGGCGTAATCTCCCGCCGACAGATCGGGAACCATCTTCTCGCCGATATGCGCGATTCCGGCATCGGTAAATATCTTTATTGCGCTCCCCGTTGTAGTTATGTGCCACTTGCGTTCGCCCATACTGATAAGGAACAAAACGCAGTTGTGATTCTCGCCCTGACCGTAGCCGTAATAGTCGCAGAAATCATCTGCATAATCCTCTATGTCTCTGTCGTCGAGAGCTTCTATCGTGACCACCGCGATATCCATATTATGCTTCGCACTCGCCTCTTCAAGCTTCGTGAGAAGCTGCTGCTCCTCGGTATCGGTTAGGATATCGGCATCGTCTACGAGCAGCGGATACATCCTCTCCTGCGGAACGGTGCCGGAATAAGGAGGCGCGGGCACGGCAAACGACGGAACGACCGTCACAAGGCAAATCACAAGAGCAAAAAGCATTGCACAAATTTTCTTTTTCATCAGCCGCTTCCCTCCTTACATATACAGCAGAATGTGGACGAGCCACGCAAGACCGTAGGTAGCGGCGCTCAGTGCCGCCGCCAGTCCCAGTCTCCAGCGCATCGCCGCAGACTTATCCACCGGCAGGTCTCCGACGAGCTTGCCCGTCTGTCCGTTCATGGCAAAGGTATACTGCTTGCCCTGATATGTTGTGTTGAGCAGCCATACAGGGTAAAGCGCATACTTCGCAACGCCGTTTTGCAGCCTTATAAAGCTGCTGTCGGGCGTCACGGAATCGTAGCCCTTAACAGTGTCCCTGAAGAGCTCTTCGACGCTGCTCTTGACGCGGCTGTTGGCTCTGTCAACGCTCTGCTCAGCAGTCACATCGTACTTATCCGCAAGATATCCGGCGAGATAAGCCGTTTGGAAATTCACCGCTGCGGCGAGATCGAAGGGCTCTATCGACTCCATCAGGTCGTCCGCCATCTTCTCGGAGCCGTCCACCGGTATCGCCGCAAAATCGGTGCAGCCGTCCCGATACACTCTGTAGAGGCTCGTCTCCGTATAGTTATAGTCGCTGTCGCTCCATTTTCTTATCTTCTTCGCGTCATAAACGACCGAGGCGTCGGCATGGGCGTCAAACAGCCAGAACGGAACATATATCCCCTTTATCTCGTCGATATGGTTCTCGTCCTTGAAGGTTTTCGGCAGCAGCCGTTTCCCCGAAATATGCTTTTTGAACGCTTCCTTTGCGTCCTTTTTATTGAGCTTGAACGGAATAACGATATCCGGCTTGAGCATTCCCGAAAACTGCTCCATCATAACGACCGGATTTCCGCAGAACGGGCAAGAGGTCGCGGCGGTTGTCTCGTCGCCGACTATCTCGCCTCCGCAGGACTTGCAGACATAGGAGCGCAGTCCGCCTTTTTCGTCCTCCGTCCATTCTCCGCCCGCGGCAGTCTGCCACTGCATATCGTCCGCGCCCGCGCCGCCGTCAAGCCCCGCGTCGAGACTTGCGAGCTCCTCCATAGCATATTCGGAGTCGCAGAACGGACATTTCATTTTTTGGATATCACTGTTGAATTCAAGCGCGCCGCCGCAGGCAGGGCACTTGTATTCCTGCAAGGTTTGCATAAAAAGCTCCTCTCTTAAAGAATCTCTCCCGTTGGGCGCCGCAGAGCGCACCTGCCGGCTGCAGATTCATCTTACTTTCGGTCGATAGCTTTACACGGCTTTTCGTATTTTTTATTCGTACTTTTCCGCAAGACGGAAAAAGGCCTCCGTCAGTTCTTTGCCGGGATCAATGGGTGCATATATCCAGCTGCCGTCGGAAAAATCAAACGAAATCTTATATGTGGTTTCGTCAAGAATGATCAGACCGTCGTCCTCCGGCTCCACATATTGCACGACCTGACCGATAAGCTGCTGCCTTTCTACGATATCAAGTATCTCCTTCGCCGCATCCTCCTCGACACGCCTGTCTTCCACTTCCGTGCGGTATTCCCTGTCGCCGACTACGGCATCACACGAAAAGAGCCATGCGTTTTCTTCCCTTCTGAGAGTGAAGGTATGGGAGTATGAATAGTCCATGCAGCTGCGCACTATAAACACTTCCGTGAGCGTCCTTGTCTCCGCCGCCTCATAGTGAGTGTCGGCAAGAGAATAGAGATAATCCATCGTCTTCTCGCCGAGAGCCGTGTTCTTTTCTATCCTGTTCCCGTCGGAGAAGGTCACTGCGGTGATGCGCGTCGGCGCATCGGGGATATGAAAGAGCCGTGCCATGTCAAGGTGCCGGCGCAGACGCGTTATTTCCCTCTCCTCGCTGACAAGGGAAATGAGCTTCTCAGCCTCATCAGTCGATATCGGAAAACAGCTGAACGAGGTGTAATGCTCCTTTTGCTCTCCCACGCGGCAGCTTGCGGAAAAGAACCAGCCGCGATCCCCCTTCAGCAGAGCGAAGGAATATACGGGGTCTCTTTCCGTGCCGTAATATGAGGTACTCAGCGAAACGATTTCATCGGCAGTGAATTTTTTGTTCCCGCCGCAGCCGAACATACCGGAAATCAGGGACAGAAGTGACATAACAATCACCGCCTTACGCACAATTTTATTTTTCATTTTCTTATTAAAGCGGTTTTCCGCACGATCGGCACAGCCTCGGCGGATTCACCCGATTCTCCACGGCGAAGCCGCAGCAAAAGTCCGCTACTGCTTGCCCTGATTCGTTTTCTTTGCTTTTGTCGTCTGCTTTTCGGCGGTCTTTCGTCCGCCGGACAGTGTCTTTGAAATATCCGCCACGGCTGCGCCCCCGAAAACGAGGGACGCAACGGAAAGGATAAATCCGAAAGTGTTCGTGCTCGACAGCTTATAGTCACCCTTTGCGGTTCTGTACACCTCGACCGAAACGGTCTCGCCGCTATATGTTTTGGTGCCGAAGGTTTTCTTGCCGGTGTACGTCTTGCCGTCAACGGTGAAGCTCAGCGTCGCCTTCCACTTTTCGTCCGTTATATCGCCGTCATCGTCCTTCCTGTAGCTGTGCTCCACACGAGTGACCACGGCATCGACGACGCGCACGTCGGAGGACTTTCTGTATGCCCGTCCGCCCGTCAGGGTCGTGAAAAGCCCGTACAGTCCGAGGAGTATAAAAACCGCCGCGAAAACGATGGAAAATGTCAATGTTTTGCCTTTTTTGGTCTGGGGTGCTTTTTTCATAAGCTCTACCCTCCGTCAATCGAACCGTACCTTAAGGTCGGTCTATGTCCTCGGAGCTCCGCGCCGCAAGCCCATACGCATCTCCGTCGGTGAGGTCATGCGCTTGCTTTTGTGCGGAGCTCTGCCGTCGTCAGCCCTTCGGCGTTCCGCATCCCTCGCAGAAATTACCGTTGTTAACGGTTCCGCAATTCGGGCAGGTCCACGATGCGGCAGCTGCCTGCTGAACCGGCTGCTGGGCATATCCGCCCTGCATAGGCTGTTGAGCATATCCTCCCTGCATGGGCTGCTGAGCGTAACCGCCCTGCATGGGCTGCTGAGCATAACCGCCTTGCATGGGTTGCTGAGCGTACCCGCCCTGCATGGGCTGCTGAGCGTAACCGCCCTGCATGGGCTGCTGAGCATAACCGCCCTGCATGGGCTGACCGAAGCCGCCCGCGGACGCGCCGCGGCGCAGAAGCGCATTCGTTATCTCGTTCGCCTGACGCTCATACTCTCTGTAAAGATCGGTGAACTGGCTCTCGGGTCTGTTGTTCTCACTGAGCTCGAACTCTATTTCGGAGAACCACGGAGAGTTGACCTGTATCTCAATCTTGAACTCATATTCGCACTCATAGCGCGGGGGCGAATAGCTCTCGCGTTTGCCGTCCTGAGTTTCGAGGAATATCTCGTCCTTATGCTCCTCTATATCGGCTCTGCAAGAGGTGACCTGCGAAAGGTCGATGAGATCCGGGTTGGCTCTGCGCCAGTCCGAGGCGCGGGTGACGATAAACTTGCCCGCGTTCATGTCGATGTAAATTTTCGTGCGGTCGCCGTAAATGAGAGAGGGATTGAAGGACGAGAGTTTTTTCTCGTTCTCCTCACGGTAGGCAAGCTGCTGCTTTATCTCCTCCACGGTCGAGCGGCGGCGGTCGCTGAAGAACGGCGAAAGCTTCGAGGCGCACTCCTTGCAGAGATTTCCGTCCTCCAGCTTGCGGTTTCCGAGAAGGCCTATCTTCTCGCCGCAAACATCACAGTATTTTTTGTCAAAAAGTCCCATTAAAGACCCTCCTTTTATTTTTCGGTCGCTTTTACGACCCATTTTGCATTGTCAGTCTGTAAACCGTAGCCGCAGAACGAACAGCAGCCGTGTTCGTCCGGAATAAAATTCGCGCCGCAGGACGGGCAGTCTCTTTCAGTAAAGAGCTCGCCCTTGCCCTTTCTTCTTTGGGGATATCTCGCCCTTTGCAAAACAAGCGTCTTTGTGAATTTTTTCGTGTACGGTTTTTTGTTTTTCGGAAGATAAATCTCGCGTCCGTAGATTTGAGCGGTTATCTCGGTCGTTTTCTCCGTATTGACGACCTTTTTCAAAATGACTGTGCCGATGCTGTGATCCATCAGATCGGCATTTTTTATTTCCTTGTACAGTGCCTCGTCGATGCATGAGCGCAGGTAGTTCTCGGAATACCTGACTATTTCACCCGCCGGCTTTTCCCGTTTTGTTTTTCTGTGAATCAAAAGCGCAACGGTAGTTGCCAGAACGAAAGCCGCCGCCCCGACCCCTGCCGCCAGAGACACCTCCGTATCCTTGATGAGCCAGAGGCACAGGAACACGCAGACAAAAAGGACAAGCGACGACGCAAGCAGCTGCAAGGCTCTTCGCTGATTCGTCCCGAGCTCCTCGTATATCTCGAAAGCTTCGGTCTGCCAGTCGTAAAAATCGCTGTGAATCATTCCGCCGCAGTACGGGCAGACCGCCTGCTGACTGTCAAGCCCGATCTGTGCGCCGCAGGACGGGCAGCTTATCTCCGACCGGTCGTCATAGTAGCTTTTCTTTTTCTCCGTCCTGTCGGAGGTGCGAATATGCCTTGACTCAAGGAGCCTGACATAGGCATTTTTGCGATACAGCTCGTATACGGGCTTGCCGTCCCGCTTGGACACGAGGCGCTCCAGTACACTGCACCGCAAAACAGCCTCGCGCCATTCCCGACCGTCGTCGCTCCACCTTTTGAAGTCGTTCTTCGGCAGCGGAACAACATCCGCCAATCGGATATCGCGGAAAAGCCCTCTTTGCGCAAGCAGGTCAAGCTGCCGCTCGGTATTTTTGCGGAACACCATATCCATTCTCGCAGGGAGCAGCTCCTTATCCGCCTTGCTCAGCGGACGGAGAGCTTTCTCAAGGGCTTCTCTGACATCGCCGTGAAGACCCATTCCCTGCAGCGGTGTCTCGCGCTCGGCAAGCAGCCTTTTCATTTTCGCTTTTTTCATATTCTGCGGCAGGAGACCGGAAATATCGATATCGATAATCTTTTCGCCGACAAAATATGCGCAGAGCACAGTGACCGCCGCCGCTATAAGCAACGCATCCGTTAAGCTCATCGGAATACCCCTTTATTCTTTCGCCTCGGCCTTTTTGCCCTTTGCCGCCTTTTTATCCGAATTATCGGTAAATATGGAGTACGCCATTGCCACGGTAAGGAAGCCGCCGACGGGAATCGCTATGCAGTAAACGAGAAAGACGACGGGGTTTCTGTCCGGACTGAGCTTATATGTGCCCTTCGATGTCCGATAAACCTCGACCGTGACCTTATCTCCCTTGCTTATTTTTCGGTAGTAGGTCTCGGTCCCCTTATAGGTCTTCCCGTCAACGTCAAAGGCGAGCTTTGCCCTGTACTTGTAATCGCCGTAATCCTCATCGTCGCCGATATCCTTATAATCCGTGACGACCGCCGTGACCTTGCGGATATCCTCGGAGTTCTTGTACTCCCGACTTGCGACCCTGCTGAAAACAACGCCGCAGATACCCGCCGCAAGCACGGCGACGGCAAAAAGCAATGCCGCAACGGAATATAATTTGTTCTTTATTTTACTCGTATCCTTGCTCATAACGGCTCCTCCGATAAGGCTCAGGGATGAAGAGGCGGGCTCTGTCATATACGGCTGCATTTAAAAGCCGTATCGGTATTGTGCCAAAACAAAATTGACTGTACCGAAAACTGTTTTTATATTTTTCGCGAGATCACTGCTTGTCGTTCTCGTCAAACAGGTCGCCGCATTCGGGGCAGAATTTCGGAGGATTCGCCGGATCTGCAGGCTCCCAGCCGCACTTGTCGCAGCGATAGAGCGGTGCGCCCGCAGGCTTTTGAGCACCGCAGTTCTGGCAGAACTTGCCCTTGTTCACCGTGCCGCACGAGCATCTCCAGCCCTCCGCGTCAGCGGGCTTGGGTGCGCCGCACTCGGGGCAGAACTTGCCGGTCGCAGTCGCGCCGCAGGAGCATTTCCAGCCGTCCGCCGGCTGGGGCTCCGGCTTCTTTGCGCCGCAGTTCGGGCAGAATTTTCCGTTCACGGTCGCGCCGCACGAGCATTTCCAGCCGTCCGCCGCAGGTGCCGCAGGTGCGCTTTGCTGCGCCTGAGCCTGCTGTTGCTGCTGACCCATGGCAAAGAGGTTCTGCGCGTTCATTCCGCCGCCGGCATTCATAGCCATGCCCATGCCCAAAAAGCCTGTCATTGCGCCAGCCTGATTGCCTGCCGCAGTCTTCATCGCGTCAGCCTGAGCGCCGACGAGGGTCGCCGCCGCCATGGTGGGATCGCGCATGATAGCGGAACGCTGCGCCTGCTTGATGAGCTCCGCATCCTCATCGGGAAGCGTGACGGAGCCGAGGGCTATGGTGATGACCTTGATTCCGCGCAGCTCGCCCCACTTTGCGGAGAGGGCGGTATTCATTGCCGCTTCAAGCTCGGTGTTGTGAGCCACTATCTGATTGGGGCGAAGCTCGAGATCCGAGAGCTGGGCAAATGCGGGCTGAAGTGCGCTGATGAACTCCGTCTTGAGCTGGTTGTCTATTTCCTCACGGGTATAATCCTGCTCGACATTGCCGCAGACATTGGTGTAGAAGAGCATGGGGTCGTCTATCTTGTAGGAATAGACGCCGGAGCAGCGAACCGCGACATCGATATCCAGCCCTATCTTTGAATCGACAACGCGGAAGGGGATGGGATTCGGAGTGCCGAATTTGTTATCCATTATCTCCTTGGTGTTGAAATAATAGACGCGCTGATCCTTTCCCGTATCTCCGCCGTAAGCGAAACGCTTGCCGATGGTCTTGAAGGTTTGCTTTATGCTGTCGCCGAGAGAGCCCGAGAAAATCGAGGGCTCGGTGGAAGCGTCGTATGTAAACTCTCCGGGCTCCGCACAGAACTCAACGACCTTGCCCTGCTCGACTATCATCATGCACTGACCGTCCGCAACGGCTATTCCCGAGCCGTTTGAGATGATATTGTCGCTGCCCTTCGTGTTCGACGATCTGTCGCCGACACGCTTTTGTCCCTTTGTAACAAGCAGCTCCTTCGGCATTGCCTCACAATAGAAAAATTCTTTCCACTGATCGGCAAGAACGCCGCCGACCGCTCCGATACCGGCTTTAATAAGTCCCATAGATAAAAACTCCTTTGCAAATAATATTTTAAAAATTACAAGGGTCGCGCCCTTTTTTCGACAATTTATCCTTTCATCTGCTCCGTCTGAGCCGTCTGACCCGCAAGAACGAAATCGGTCTTTCCGTCCCGACCGTCATAGGTGAGCGTCCGGCTTGCCTTCATATCGCCTTTTTGAGCCTCTATCACGGCGGGCGGAACAGTCTCGGCGAGATAGCCGTCAAACTCATAGACCTCGCCCTTTTTGACCTTCACCGTGAACAGCACTCCGTCCGTCACAAGCTCCCCGCTCTGCTCGTCATATCTGAGCTTAACGAGCGAAACGGTCACTCCGTCCGTATTCGATACAAATCGTATGCGGTCGTCAGAGCGTGTGCCTATGCCCGTTGTGAACACACCCACGGGCTCCGAAAGCGACATAAAGGAGTCCGATTTCGGGTCGGTATACAGTGAAAGCTCAAACGCATCTCCCGCGCCGTCGCGCTCCGTCATCCGCTCCTCGGTCGTCTGCCCGCTCTGCGTTTTCGGGTCGAAGGTTCGCCCGCAGCCGGAGAGAACAATAAGCGCGGCGAGAGCTGCGACAACCGCTCCCACGAAAGCTGTCTTCTTCATTTCATCTACCCCCGTAATTATGGCAGCTGCGTCCATGTGTCGGAAACTGCATCGTACTCATAGACGACCCTGTCAAGATAGTCAAAGCACAGATATATCTCCCTGACGAACTGACCGTCACGGCTCGTACCCAGGGCATAAACATTGCAGTACACCCCATCCTGAAGTGTCGTCTCGCCCGTGTCCATGACCGACATGCCCATGTCAAGATATCTGCCCGCTCCCGCACTGCACTCACGCAGCACCTGCGGAACCATTTCTATGGGTATGTCTGTCCTCTGATTTGACGGAGCCTCTCCGCCCGCCGAAAATGTCTCAGACGCTTTCTCCGTCTCCCTCTGCGTCTCCCGCTCGGTCGTCTCGGGGTGCTCCTGCGTCGAAGAAACCCGAGTCTCTCCGTCCTTCACGCAGCCGCACAGCAGCAGAGTCGGCAGCAGCACGGCAAGCAGCACCGCCGCAGCCCTTCTCGTCACTCTCCTCACGGCAAAAATCATCCTCCCTCTCACCGTTGACTTTCTTTATAAAATCCGATGTTGATGCGGAATAAGGATTGACGTTCCTTTTCGGTTCGTCCGATGTCCCCGAGCAGCGGCTCACCCAGCTGATGATAACCGTTCTGAGCAAAACGGCAGCCAGCCATACCGACAGGAGCAGCACGAACCACAGGACGGATATTTTAAAAACGAAGTGAGCCGCGAGTGCCGCCCACGCCGGAATCGACCAGCCGATGTCCAGCGCCAGATTCATCAGAAAGCAGAGCAAAAAACCCTTGCGGTCGCGCCTTCTCATCGCACTCCCCCCTTTTACGGCATCCGTCTGATTATATGGTATCAAAAAATCAAAAGAAAAGCACTACCCGCCGTGAGTAGTTTTTCAGCAGACAGGTGTTGCGTCTGATAGGATAAAGCATAACGGCGGCTGACGAAAAAATCGAAAGCCGCCGAAAATTATTCAACTATAATGAGCCTGCGATCCGAGGGGACGGTAACAAGCTCGATATCTCCCAAATTTTCCTCCAACACATCAAAGCAGGAGGTAGCCACGGTTTTGATTTTTCCGTTAAGCTCTATCTCCGCCCTGTCAACACCGAAGAACTCCTTCATATTCATCACATCATATTCCTGAAGTCCGACCGTTATGACCTGCCCCCGCTCTACCTCCCTGCCGTCGAGTTCGACCGATATCAGCTCATGCCGCGAGCGGGAATAGACGACTCTGAAGCCGTGTGAAAGCTGATAAAACTCCGTTTTTCCGTTGAGTGCCTCGTCGCGCAGGATGCGCATGAGCATCGCCCTGAGCTGCGCCCCCGTCACATATATGCGCTCTATCTCGTTTTTATACGGGAACATCTCGATAAGATCCTGGAGCGTGACAATAGGTCCGAGCTGCTCGTTTCTTATGCTGCCGGAGCCGAGGAGCATGATATCAAGCCCGAGCGCGTCCTTGAACACATCGCTGAATATGCGGCCCAGCTGCGTCTCACGGTTGCGCTCGGGATGAAAATATTCCTCACGAAACCGCGTGACGACGCGGCTGTATTTCATATCCGTCTGGTTCTTGTATTTCTCAATGACGCTCTCAAGCTGGAGATCCCGCTCACAATTCTCCCCGTCTATCGGAACGAGCTGCCAGGTGTAGCTGTCGATACAGTTGTTGTCGGTATCGACAACAATGTCAAATCTGCCTATCTGCGCCGTGCCGTTGGCTGCCTGAACTATGGGTATTCCCTCGACCACCGCCGGCTCGCTGAGCAGAGTGTGGCTGTGTCCGCCGATTATAATATCGACTCCCCAGCGCGGGTCGAGCGCCCGCGCCAGCTCCTTGTCCGCGTCAAAGCCGATATGAGTCAGCAGAACCGTAAAATCAATGTCCACCGACTGATAGCTGTTGCATATCTTGCCGACCTCGTTTGCCGCCTCATGAACATCGAGAAAAGAGCCGATAAGCTTGTCCTGCCTCGTCTGAGAGAGCACCTGCTCCGTTATCAGCCCGATGAACAGCACCTTCATGCCGTCCACCTCCAATATTTCATGGGACCTGAAAAGACGCGAGCCGTTATTGGTCAGATATATGTTGGCGTTGATTATGGGGAATTTGGCGCACCGCTCGATAAAAAGCAGGTGAGCTATACCGTAATCTATCTCGTGATTGCCGAGGGTAACAACATCGGGCGCAAGAATGTTCATAATCTCGATAGTGGACAGACCCTTATATTCGCTGTCGATAAGCGAGCCGCGGAACATATCGCCCGAAATCGAATATATGACATTTTTCTCCTCGCGGCGAACCTTGTTCACATAGCCCGAGAGCATGGAGACTCCGCCTATCAGCCTGTCGTCGGCTTCCTTGGCCATAAAATCGCCGTGCATATCATTTGAATGAAGAAGAGTAAGTTTTTTCAGATGTTTCATTTTGACACACTCGCAAAAAAGGATTTTCATACTCCGTGCCTGCTCCGACCGGTCAACTCGGCTCGTCTGTGTCGGATACCACTTTAATTATAGCAATATCCCTGCGTATGTGCCCTACCCCGAACGGGTAGTATTGTCAGTAGAGAGGATTTATCCATCCGTTGGATATCATATAAAAGGCGAGGTCAACCGACTTTGCAAAGCCGGTTTTTGCGAGCATATTCTTCTTATGATATTTCACCGTGTCCTCGCTGATATACAGCTCGCCCGCTATCTCCTTATTTGTCATGTGCTTGCACATCAGGCGCAATATCTCCATCTCGCGCTCGGTCAGCGGCGCCTCGCCGCGGGGCATGGGAATGGTCTTCGGCTCCGGGAAGCATCCGCCGCCCGCCATGACCTCCCGTGCGGTCTGCTCAAATTCCGAGAGACTGCGGCTTTTATATATGAACGCATGTGCTCCCGCCTCCCTTGCCCGCGGGGCATAGGATATCTCGTCGAAGGCGGTCATAACTATGACCTTTATGTCGGGGAAGGCATCGCGCACCTCCTTTGTCGCCCGCAGTCCGGACGCGCCGCCCTCGGTGCACACATCCATAAAAACTATATCCGGCTCAAGCTCGCCGCACATTTTGACCGCGTGATCCGCGCTCGAAATCCCTCCGACAACGCAGAAGTCCCCGCTCGCGTCAAACAGACGCTCAAGGGATTCGCGCATTGATTCGTGATCGTCAACAACCAGCACTCTGGTCACAGAGCTTCACCTCCTGGAATATAAACCGAAAGTATAAAACGCGGCGTTGCTTCGACAGTCACCCTGCCGTCAAAAAAACCGACCTTTTTGCGTATCGTTCCGAGTCCGCCGCCCTCGGTGAAATCGGGCTTCGGCGGAATACCGTTGTCGGTTATCCGCATCGAAAAATCTCCGCCGCGCCGTTCAAGACATATGTAAATTTCCGACGCAAGCCCGTGGCGCACGGAATTGGTCACAGCCTCGGTTATTATATCCATACCGAGCCACGCATGGTTTTCGTTTGACGGCAGTCTGCCCTCAACGCAGAGCTTCACGCCTATCTCCTTCATCAGTGCGCGCAGAGTATCCAGCCTGTCCTCCGCCGTGACTACGGGTTCGCGTTCGCTGAGCTCGTCGGGGAGGTCGGAGGCGAATTTGCGTATAAGCTCCTCGTCCGGCTCCTTACCCTCACGCAGGCTGCGGAAAAGCAGCGCGAGTCGCTGACCCAACACATCATGGAAGCGGCTGCGTATTTTCAGCATCTCCTCCTCGCGGCAGAGATAGCGGATATCCGATATCATCCTCTGGAGCTCAAGTCCCCTGCTCTGCAGCATCCTGCGCTGTTCGTTGAGCTCGTTCGTCAGCCTCCACTGCGCCGTAATATCCGCGGCGGAGACCTGAGTGAAGTGCTTTGAGTCAACGTCAATTCCGCACTTTGCAAAAAGCCACACCCTGCCGTCCGGAAGAACAAAGACCGGTTTTTCGCCGATATACGCCTCCGCGCTTCCGTTGAGGACATCGCCCCGCACGAGACGCTCGTAAAACTCCTTACCGTCGCGGCAGACCTCGCCGCAAAGCGCCTTCATAAGCCGCTGCATTCTGTTGTTGACGAGCAGGATATTGCCGTCCCGTTCGCAGAAAAGAATGCCCGAATGAAGCTCATCGACCGCAAGCTTCACCGAATCGCGGGAGAGCTCGTTTCTGATATCTCTTCGGCAAACCGCCATAAGATGCACGGCGCGGACGATAAGCAGCACCTCCGCAGCGGCAAAGAGCACCGCGACCGCCGCATACGGCAAACGCTCGACAAACGGCAGCGTCACCGCCGAAACCGCCGCGCACAGCAAGGGGTCGAACACGCGGCAAAATATTATAACGGCGGCGCACGACGCCGCAACCGCCGCAAAAGCAATGCATCTTAAAGCAACATACTCGCTGCCGGCGGGCAAAAGCTCGGCGGCGTTGAGCTGAACACGCGAAATAAGCATGAGCATAACTATGCTCTGAGCGGTGACGGCAATCTGAGAAATATATGACACGGTGTGCCGCTTATCTTTTTTCGTGCTGCGGATGACCATATAGACGAGCGCACCGGTCTGAACGCCGACGCAGGCTATCGACAGCATACAGACAAGCACCCTGACTTTTTCGGGAAGAAAATAGAAGGATGTCATAACTTATCCCCTCCCGGCACGCGCAGGCTCAGTCCCGCAGTTTCATCAAGGTCCTTGACGGATACCGACCCGCCGATGCCCCTTATCGCTTCGCTTAGCTCGTCGCTCACGCTCCTGCCGTCAAAGGAGGACGGGAGCAGCCGCATCTCTATCGCCCCGTCGGCTTCGACAAGCTGTTCGAGAACGGTGCCGTCCTCCCCTGTGCACGCGTCTATCACAAAATAGAAAAAGTCGTACATAACGCTGCCGCATCTGGGAGACACCTCGCCCTTTGCGGTGCACACCGTGCTCACTCTGATATCGGCATATGACGCAAATTCGGACAGCTCGTCTATGTACACGGCAAGCTCCTCTATCGGCATACCGCCGCCCTCCTGTTCCTTGAAGAACAGGCTGCACCTGCGTTTGATATAGCACATCAGCAGAGTTATCAGCGCGATATCCCTCTGCTTGTTTTTCGAGCGTTCGAGCCCGTCTATCATATCGTTCATGCGGTCAAGGTGCCGCTCCATTTCCGCGTTGAGCAGCCCCATAAGACGGACATTTTCCTCGGCTGCGGCGAGCCTGTACCGGCTCTCGCGCTCCGCGACAAGGAGCTTGTTTGCCGATGTCAGCCTGACGACATTCTCCCGTATCTCCTCCTGCATTCTTAGAATTTCGGAGATGTCCTCCTGCCACACGACCATGCCCCCCGGTATACCGTCGGCATAAAGCAGGGTGTCCGTGTGCTGGAGCAGAGGATGGTCTATATCGTCTCTGAGCTTCTCCCAGTCGTCACGCGGTATCGGAACCGCGCCGGCAGAGCTGAGCCTCACCTCGCCGTATGAGTCAATTATCTGCATTCCGAGCGGCGAATTTGAGAAAATCATATCATACTTCTTGTTGACCGGAACAAGCCCCGTCCTCATCGCAAGCTCCGCAAACAGCAGCACGAAAACGCAGGAGACTGTCGTTATGTCGCTGTCCCGCGCAACGGGCACCTCTGCGGCATATGCCACACAATAGGCGAGGAGCAGCAGCTCGCTGAGTATCGGCAGGATAAGCCTTGTGCGGTTGAAGCCGCGCATGGCTTTTCTGATAAGTATGGCGGTAGACATGAGCACCTGCGACGCCGCAAATGCAAAAATCAAATAATAGCCGATGTTGTAGCTGTAGCTTCCGTCCCAGTTATTCAGGTCTCCGAGCCTGAACACCATGCCGTGAAGGTCGTTTGTAAACACCATAAGCAGCAGCGCGACATATACGGCAAAGCAGCCGCATACGAAAGATTCGCGGCGCTTCGTGCGTTCGGGGAAATCGATGAGCATGGACAGCGGCAGCATCAGAAGCGGCAAGCCCATCATAAAGATATAGTAGGCATACCACAGGTATCGCCCCAAAACAGGGTTACTCTCCGTCTGATACTTCAGCACGCACACGAGCATCCACGCTATCACCATGCCGCTGAACGCACGAACCATCGCCCTGATATCGCTGCGGCGAACGCGGCGAAGGGCACAGCCCATCCATATGACCGCGCCCATTATGACCGCAGCCGCCATAATCTTGTGTTCAAACGATTCCGAGGCGGAATAGAGTCGCGTTCTGAAAACCCGGCGTTTAAAAATACTGATAAAATTCCTTGTCTGCCTTGCAAACTGTTCGGCGTCCCCGACCCTTTCGGCGCGAGCATAGTCGGACAAGGACGGATATCCCTCCGCTTCGGTCTTGTCTGCACGCAGACCCGCTGCGGCGACGAGCTCCGCCGTGTCGGGCGAAAAATTCATCCCGCGTTCGGACACGACGCCGACTCCGTAGAGCAGCGTTCCCTCGGCAGGGACGATGATTTCTATATTTTTTCCCTCGCTCTTCATACGGACGGCCTGATAATCCCAGCAGATATTGACGGGGGAATCCGTCCCGAGGGCAAGCCTTCCGTCCCTTTCAAGGGAAGCGAGTAAATCGACCGCCGTCTTTGACATATAGGATTTTTCGAGCCCGTAAGACACGGCGGCAAAAAGCATCCTCTCGTTCTCGGGCGAAAAGCCCACCGGGCAGGATATATTTTCAAGGTCGCGCCAGCCGTTTATTTCGCCGTCAAACCGAGAGCGGTCAACGGCAATGACTGCGGCGACGGCAAAATGCTCATACCAGTTTTCGGCAAGCCCCGCATCGACGGCGGCGCGAGCCTGAACATCGAATGCGGCAAACGCCTTCTTTCCGTCTCCGTCAAAGGAGAGCTGCGAATCGAGACCGTTGCCGTCGTCAAAGGTGCAATCCTGCGCGATATTACGAAGCAGCTGCGTATATATCGGGTTCACGCTTCGGGAAAAGACGACCCTTTCCCCCTGCTCGGCGCTGCATGAGCAAAAGCAAAAAACGGCGGCAAAAAGCAAGAGCACAGCGGCTGTTATCCTGCCCTTGTGCATCTGCCTCACCTCCGTTTCCCCGCCGAAGCGCAAAATCACGACATCATATGCTTATTCTATTATATTACACCCTACGGCTTATTTCAACAGCCTTCTGTTTTGCAAAATTCACATTAAATTACAAAAGGGACCGGGCATTCAGATGCAGAATTGATCTGCGCTGAATGCCTCAGCCCCTGAGAGCAATGCTCCGTAATATAATCAGTTCTCTCCGTCGCCGTTTATGGTCGATATCTCGGGGGTTATCTCCTCAAGAACATCGAGGACTATCTTCACGGTGTCGAGGGAGGTAAATATCGTCACTCCGTTCTGGACTGCACAGCGGCGTATCTCAACGCCGTCCTCAAAGTGGACGCCGGAGAGAATGGCGCGTGTATTTATAACATAGCTGACATACCCCGCACGGATGGAATCGAGAATCTCGGTGCTGCCCTCGCTGAGCTTGCCGCGCACGCGGGTGCGTATGCCGTGCTTCTTGAGGAACGCTGCGGTTCCGGCGGTCGCCTCGATATTGAAGCCGAGATGATAGAAGTGCTTGACGAGCGGCAGAGCCTCCTCCTTGTCCTCATCGGCAAGGGTGACTATTACCGTACCGTATTCCTTCATCTTGACTCCGGACGCCTGGAGAGCCTTGTATAGCGCACGGTTCAGCCGCTTGTCGTAGCCTATCGCTTCGCCTGTAGATTTCATCTCGGGCGAAAGATATGCGTCCATGCCGGTCAGCTTCTCGAAGGAGAACGCCGGCGCTTTGACATACCAACGCTTGCCGTCGGGCAGGCGCATATCGGTAATGCCCTGCTCCCGCAGGCTCTGTCCGAGCATGACCTTTGTCGCGATGCGGACGAGGTTGCAGTCGGTGGACTTTGAGAGGAACGGCACGCTTCGCGAGGCGCGGGGATTGACCTCGATAACATAGACGCTCTCGTCGCTGTCAACAATAAACTGAATATTGAACAGACCGACTATGCCTATGCCGAGTCCGAGCTTTGCGGTGTATTCGGCTATCGTGTCTCTGACCTTCTGGGAAATCGAGAACGGCGGGTAGACGCTCGTGCTGTCGCCGGAGTGGACGCCGGTGCGCTCGACGAGCTCCATTATGCCGGGGATGAACACCTCACTGCCGTCGCAGATGGCATCGACCTCAACCTCCTTGCCCATGAGATATTTGTCAATAAGCACGGGCTTATCCTCATCGACCTCAACGGCGCTCTTGAGGTATTTTCTGAGCATGGTCTCATTTGCGACTATCTCCATCGCCCTGCCGCCGAGCACGAAGCTCGGACGCACAAGAACGGGGTAGCCTATGCGTGCGGCAACCGCCGCGCCGGTCTCGATATCCGTGACAGCCTCGCCCTTCGGGTTCGGGATGCCGAGGGATTTTATAACGGCATCAAAAGCGTCTCTGTTTTCGGCGCGTTCGATAGCGTCGCAGTCCGTGCCGATTATCTTCACTCCGCGCCTTGCGAGCGGAGCGGCAAGGTTGACGGCGGTCTGACCGCCGAGAGTGACTATAACGCCCTCCGGATTTTCGAGATGGACTATATTCATGACATCCTCTGTCGTCAGCGGCTCGAAATAGAGCTTGTCGGCAGTGGTGTAGTCGGTCGAAACAGTCTCTGGGTTGTTGTTTATAACTATCGCCTCATAGCCGAGCTGCTGGATGGCATGGACGGCGTGGACGGTCGAATAGTCGAACTCAACGCCCTGTCCTATGCGGATGGGCCCCGAGCCTAAGACTATTATCTTCTTTTTGTCCGACACAACGGACTCGTTCTCGCTCGCGTAGGTCGAGTAGAAATAGGGCACATAGCTGTCGAACTCGCTCGCGCAGGTGTCGATCATCTTGTATGTCGGGAAGATATCCTCTTTGCATCTGCGCTCATATATGCTGTCCTCGCTCTCCTTCCAGAGCTCGGCGATATACGAATCGGAGAAGCCGAGACGCTTTGCCTCGCGCAGAAGAATATCGGAGTCGGGGTTCGCCTCCATCTCCTTCTCGAAATCGACTATCTTCTTTATTTTATCAAGGAAGAACATATCTATATGCGTTATGTCGCAGATGAGCGACGGGTCAACGCCCATCCACATCAGCTGGGATATTGCATAGAGGCGGTCGTCCGTGCCCTCCTTGATATATTCGAGCAGCTCGTCAACGCTCATATGCGCCGAGTCGAACTTCTCCATATGCAGGTGGTTCTTGCTCTCCTCGAGCGAGCGTATCGCCTTGAGCAGGCTCTCCTCAAATGTACGCCCGACGCTCATGACCTCGCCGGTCGCCTTCATCTGGGTCGAGAGCGTGTTGTGCGCGGCGGGGAACTTGTCGAACGGGAAGCGCGGCATCTTGGTCACAACATAGTCGAGCGACGGCTCGAAGCAGGCGGGGGTATTCGCAAGCTGTATCTCATGCAGATCCATGCCGACCGCTATCTTCGCCGAGACGCGCGCTATCGGATATCCGCTCGCCTTTGAAGCGAGGGCTGACGAGCGCGAAACTCTGGGGTTGACCTCGATGACATAGTAGCGGAACGAGTGGGGATCGAGCGCGAACTGAACGTTGCAGCCGCCCTTTACGCCGAGGGCGCGGATTATCCTGAGCGCGGAATCCCTGAGCATGTGATATTCCTTGTTCGTGAGCGTCTGGCTGGGCGCGACGACAATCGAGTCGCCGGTGTGGATGCCTACGGGGTCGAGATTTTCCATATTACAAACGGTGATTGCGGTGTCGTTCGCGTCGCGTATCACCTCGTATTCTATCTCCTTGTAGCCCTTTATGCTCTTTTCAACGAGCACCTGGTGCACGGGCGAAAGCGCAAGCGCATTCTTCATCATGTCGCGCATCTCATCGGGGTCATAGGCGAAGCCGCCGCCCGTTCCGCCGAGCGTGAACGCGGGGCGCAGGATAACGGGATAGCCTATCTTTTCCGCCGCCTCAAGACCCTCCTCAATGCTGTAGGTTATCTGTGAGGGTACTATCGGCTCGCCGATGCTCTCGCAGAGCTCCTTGAAGAGCTCTCTGTCCTCGGCGCGCTCTATGCTGTCGGCATCCGTGCCGAGCAGCTCTATCTCGCACTCCCTGAGAACGCCCTTCTTTGCAAGCTGCATTGCGAGGTTGAGTCCCGTCTGACCGCCGATGCCGGGTACTATCGCGTCCGGTCGCTCATAGCGGCAGATACGCGCAAGATATTCGAGCGTCAGCGGCTCCATATAGACCTTATCGGCTATGGTGGTGTCGGTCATTATCGTCGCGGGGTTCGAGTTTGCAAGGACGACCTCGTAGCCCTCCTCACGCAGCGCGAGGCACGCCTGAGTTCCCGCATAGTCGAACTCGGCGGCCTGTCCGATGACGATGGGACCGGAGCCGATAACGAGCACCTTTTTTATATCAGTTCTCTTAGGCACGCTCCTTCGCCTCCTTCATATAGTCGATAAACTGACCGAACAGATAGCTGCTGTCCTGCGGACCCGGCGCACTCTCCGGGTGATACTGCACACTGAAAACGAGGTCTTTTTTGCATCTGACTCCCTCGACGGTGTTGTCGAGAAGATTTATGTGCGTGACCTCAAGGTCCGTCCCCTCGACCGTTTTCGGGTCAACGGCGTAGCTGTGGTTCTGCGAGGTTATCTCTATCTTATCGGTATCGAGGTTCATGACCGGATGGTTTCCGCCGCGATGACCGAACTTGAGCTTATATGTCTTTGCACCGTAGGCGAGGGATATCATCTGATGTCCGAGGCAGATGCCGAAAATCGGATACTTGCCGCGAAGCTCCCTGACCGTATTTATGACCGGCGTCACATCCTCGGGGTCGCCGGGGCCGTTCGAGAGAAACACACCGTCCGGCTTCATGAACTCTATCTCCCGAGCCGGCGTGTCATAGGGCACGACAACTACATTGCAGCCGAACTTGTTGAGGCTGCGCACGATATTGAGCTTCATGCCGCAGTCTATCGCGACGACATTGAACTGCGGGTTCGAGGTGCGCGAATACCAGCGCTTTTTGCAGCTGACGCGGCTGACCGCATCGTGAGCGACTGGGGTATTTTTGATTATCTCCACCGCGACCTCAGCCGGTATGTCGGGCGAGGTTATGAGCACGCGGCGCGAGCCCAAATCGCGTATGCTGCGCGTGAGCTTTCTCGTGTCAACGCCGGAGATGCCGGGGATGCCGTTCTCCTCGAGCAGCTCGGAGAGCGTCTTTGTGTATCTGAAGTTCGAGGGCATATCGTTATAGTCATATACGATAAGACCGCCGATGCTCGGGTTTTTGCACTCAAAATCGTCGTCGGTTATGCCGTAGTTTCCTATGAGCGGATATGTCATAACGACCATCTGATCGGTATACGACGGGTCGGAGACTATCTCCTGATAGCCGACCATCGAGGTGTTGAAAACTATCTCGCACACCCTGTCGGTATCGCTGCCGAAGCCGTATCCGTAGTACTCGCTGCCGTCCTCAAGGACGATCTTGCGGTCTGTGAGTCTCATTTAAAAATACACTCCTTGAATTTATCAGATCGAGCTCTGAAGTCTCGCCAGAACATCTCTGTAGCCGCCGAGAACATCGCCGAGATCGCGGCGGAATCTGTCCTTATCGAGCTTCTTATCCGTCTCCATATCCCACAGACGGCAGGAATCGGGGGATATCTCATCGCACAGGACAAGTCCGTCGTCGGTGCGCCCGAACTCAAGCTTGAAATCGACAAGGCGCACGCCGCCCCTTGCGAACAGCTCGGTCATCAGCTCGTTTATGCGCTTTGCCATGGCTCTGAGCTCGTCAAGCTCCTCCTGCGTTGCAAGACCGATGGCGGTTATCTGGCTGTCGTTTATCATCGGATCGCCGAGCTCGTCGCTCTTGTAGCTGAACTCAACGACCGTATTCTTCAGCGGCGAGCCCTCCGGCACGCCGTATTTCTTTGAAAAGCTTCCTGCTGCGATATTTCTGACTATAACCTCGACCATGACGATCTCAGCCTTCTTTGCGAGAACCGTGGTCTCGTCGATGACCTTGAGAAGATGGGTCTTGACTCCGTTTTTCATAAGGTAATCAAAGATGATATTGGAGATAGCCGCGTTGAGCTTTCCTTTTCCGGGCAGATCCTCCTTCTTGACGCCGTTGCCGGCGGTGGCGGTGTCCTTGTACTTGATGATGCAGGTACCGGGCTCCTCCGAACTGTAAACGACCTTGCTCTTGCCTTCATACAACTTTTCCATACCGCAGTTTCCTTTCGCTTTTCGTATTTTTATTTATTTGCTCCGCTCGGAGAGCTTCCCCTCAAAGCGGTCCTTGGTGATGTTTTCCGGAACGGGTGTCGGATAAGCTCCGTTGAAGCAGGCGCTGCAAAAGTCCTTGCTGCCTATCAGGTTTTCAAGCTCCGACTCCGGCAGATACCCGAGAGAATCCGCGCCGATTATATCCGCTATTTTCTCCACGGAATAATGACATGCGATAAGATTCTCACGCGAATCGATATCCGTGCCGTAGTAGCAGGGATGCATGAACGGCGGCGAGGAGATGCGCATATGCACCTCTTTTGCCCCCGCCTCGCGCAGGAGGTTGACTATCTGACGGCTTGTCGTGCCGCGCACTATCGAGTCGTCTATGAGAACTATTCTCTTGTCCTTCACGGATTCGCTTATCGCGCTGAGCTTTATTCTCACCTGGTCTATCCTCTTGTCCTGACCGGGCGAGATGAAGGTTCTGCCGATGTATTTGTTCTTTATAAAGCCGATTCCGTAGGGTATCCCCGAAGCCTCGGCGTAGCCCAGCGCGGCGTCTATTCCCGAATCCGGAACGCCCATGACGACATCCGCCCTGACGGGATGTATCCTCGAAAGTATCGCTCCTGCGTTTCTGCGCGCCGCGTGAACCGACACGCCGTCAATGACGGAATCCGGTCTTGCGAAATAGATATATTCAAAAATGCATGAGCGCTTCGGCTTTTTTCCGCAGTGATCCCTGTTCGAGCGCACGCCGTTTTCGTCGAAGACAAGTATCTCGCCGGGGAGTACATCGCGCTCGAATTTTGCGCCGACGGCGGAGAGCGCACAGCTCTCGGACGCGACGACATATGTGCCGTCCGGCGTTTTACCGTAGCACAGCGGACGGAAGCCGTAGGGGTCGCGTGCCGCGAGCAGCTTTGCGGCGGACATGAGCACGAGGGAATACGCGCCCTCAAGCCTGTTCATCGCACTGCTCAGCGCATTTTCTATCGAAGGACTGTTGAGGCGCGCCTGCGTGACGATATAGGCGATTATCTCGGTGTCGCTCGTCGTGTGGAAGATAGCACCGCCGAGCTCAAGCTCGCTGCGCAATTCATAGGCGTTGCTCAGGTTTCCGTTGTGGGCAAGCGCCATCTTGCCCTTCTGGTGATTGACCTCGATGGGCTGGCAGTTTGCTCTGCTGTTGCCGCCGGTCGTGCCGTAGCGTGCGTGGGCGACAGCCATCCTGCCCTGCGGGAGCTTCATCAGGTCGTCGCGGGAAAAGACCTCGTTGACGAGTCCTATATCCTTGCGCGAAGCAAAGACTCCGTCGTCGTTGACGACTATGCCGCAGCTCTCCTGCCCCCTGTGCTGCAGAGCGTAGAGCCCGTAATAGGCGAGCTCTGCCACCGAACCGGACTTGGGTGAATAGATTCCGAAAACGCCGCACTCCTCATGCAAGTTTGCCATAGACATTTATTCTCCGATCTCAGATTTTTCAAGCGCTGCGGCTATAAAGCCCTTAAACAGCGGGTGAGCCTTGTTGGGACGGGATTTGAATTCGGGGTGATACTGCACTCCGACATAGAACGGGCGGTCGGAAAGCTCGACCGTTTCAACGAGTCTGCCGTCGGGCGAAAGACCCGAGAGAGTCAGTCCGTTCCGGGTAAGTATATCGCGATAATCGTTGTTGAACTCGTAGCGGTGGCGGTGGCGCTCGGAAATCTCGGACTTCCCGTAGCAGCGCTCCATCGTAGTGCCGGACTTGATAACGCAGGGGTATGCGCCCAGACGCAGCGTGCCGCCCTTGTCGATATTGTCGCTCTGACCGGGCATGAAGTCGATGACCTTGTTCTTGCACAGCTCATCGAACTCGCCGGAGTGGGCGTCCTTTATACCCGCAACATCGCGTGCGTATTCGATAACCGCTATCTGCATTCCGAGACAGATTCCGAAATAAGGTACGCGGTTCTCTCTGGCGTATTTCGCCGCGAGAATCATACCCTCGATTCCTCTGCCGCCGAAGCCGCCGGGAACGATTATTCCGTCAAGGTGAGAGAGCTCCTGCTCGTAGTTCGCCTCGGTCAGATTCTCGGAATCTATCCAGTTGATGCGAATATGGGTGTTTAGAGTGTAGCCCGCGTGGCGAAGCGCCTCGGCAACGGACAGATACGCGTCGTGGAGCTGGACATATTTGCCGACAAGACCTATCTTGACTTCCTTTTCACGGTTCTTGATGCGGTATACAAGCTCCGTCCACTCGTCGAGATCCGGCTCGGGAGCGTCGATATTCAGCTCACGGCAGACGACGGTCGAGAAATTGGACTTCTCAAGCATCAGCGGAGCCTCGTAGAGATAAGGCAGGGTGATATTCTCGATAACGCAGTCGGGCTTGACATTGCAGAAGAGCGATATTTTCTTGAATATCGACTCCTCAAGCGGCTCGTCGCAGCGCAGAACGATTATATTCGGGTTGATGCCCATGCCCTGAAGCTCCTTGACCGAGTGCTGGGTGGGCTTTGACTTGTGCTCGTCCGATCCACGCAAAAACGGCACCAGAGTGACATGGATGAAGAGGCTGTTCTCACGCCCTACCTCAAGAGATATCTGCCTTACGGCTTCGAGAAAGGGCTGGGATTCAATGTCACCTATAGTGCCGCCGATCTCAGTAATGACCACATCGGCATCGGTTTTCTTGCCGACACGGTATACGAAATCCTTTATTTCATTTGTTATATGGGGTATGACCTGAACGGTCGAGCCGAGATACTCGCCGCGGCGCTCCTTGTTGAGCACGTTCCAGTATACTTTGCCGGTGGTGAGATTCGAGTATTTGTTGAGATCCTCGTCGATGAAGCGCTCGTAGTGACCGAGGTCGAGGTCGGTCTCCGCTCCGTCCTCCGTGACATAAACCTCGCCGTGCTGATAGGGGCTCATGGTGCCGGGGTCAACATTTATATAAGGATCGAGCTTCTGCGCCGCTACCTTGAGCCCGCGCGCTTTGAGGATGCGTCCGAGCGACGCCGCAGTTATTCCCTTTCCGAGGCCGGAGACGACTCCTCCGGTCACAAAGATGTACTTTGTCATTAATATCCCTCCGTATTTTTCTTTCGTCTGCTGATATTCTGCTGTCCGCACACTTTTCATTATCACATATTATAACACACCTTCCCTGCCGACTTCTACAGTATTCTGTACTAAAAGCGGGTGCTTTGAAGCCGAAAAATATGACAATGCGGTCAACTGCCCTCAAAAACCGATAAAAGGCGGAGCTGTCGGTTTTCAAAAAAACAAAAGCAAAGGCGTTCACCCGCGGGGGCACTTCCCCAAGGGAATGAACGCCTTTGCTCATTTGAGGCGTATTTTATCATATTAAAAGACCCGTGTCAATTGTATATTATATATGTATTGCACTTTATTTCCCGAAACGGCTGAGAGAAAAGAACGCCGCCGAAAAAATTTTTCCGGCGAGAGCTCAAGACCGCCGCATTTTCTCAAAAATACAGCTACATCTTGCTCATAATTTTGCTTTTCAAAAAGCTCCGATTGCGGCTATTTGCACAAAAATAAAGAATTGTCCGAAAACGCCTTGACAAACGATTTTGCCGCGAGTATAATTCAGCGCATAAAGGCAATGGCGTCTTTGAGCTTTCGGGTTCATTGACGCCATTTTTGTTTTTGCCTTAAAAATTATGAAAAAGGAGCGCTAACTTATGAGCACAGTATCCGACTATTTCGGAAGTCTCGTTTTTGACGACAGAGTGATGAAAGCGATGCTTTCCGCCGATGTTTACCAGTCTCTCAAGAAGACCATTGACGAAGGAGCAAGCCTGAATAATGACGTCGCCAACGCAGTTGCCGCCGCTATGAAGGACTGGGCCGTTGAGCATGGCGCGACCCATTTCACCCACTGGTTCCAGCCCCTGACCGGCATAACCGCCGAGAAGCACGACAGCTTCATAACCCCCGCCTCCGACGGTCGCGTTATCATGGAGTTCTCGGGCAAGGAGCTGATAAAGGGCGAGCCGGACGCATCGTCCTTCCCGTCGGGCGGACTCAGAGCAACCTTTGAAGCCCGCGGCTACACCGCGTGGGATCCCACCTCCTACGCTTTCATTAAAGACAAGACACTCTGCATCCCCACGGCGTTCTGCTCTTACGGCGGCGAGGCTCTCGACAAGAAAACGCCTCTGCTCCGTTCCATGCAGGCTCTCAACAAGCAGGCTCTCCGTATTCTCAGACTCTTCGGCAACACCGATGTAAAGTGCGTGCGCACCTCCGTCGGTCCCGAGCAGGAATACTTCCTTGTTGACAAGGCTCTCTATGAGCAGCGCAAAGACCTCGTCTTCTGCGGACGCACGCTTTTCGGCGCAAAGGCACCCAAGGGTCAGGAGATGGACGACCACTATTTCGGAGTTATCAAGCCGAGAGTCGCCGCCTACATGGCAGACCTCAACGAGGAGCTCTGGAAGCTCGGCGTTCTCGCAAAGACCGAGCACAACGAGGTCGCTCCCTCGCAGCATGAGCTCGCGCCCATATACACCACAACGAACATCGCCACCGACCACAACCAGCTGACCATGGAGATAATGCAGAAGGTCGCCGCGAAGCACGGACTTGTCTGCCTGCTCCATGAGAAGCCGTTCGCCGGAGTCAACGGCTCGGGCAAGCACAACAACTGGTCCATGGCTACGGATACGGGAGTCAACCTCCTAACCCCCGGCGAGACCCCCTATGAGAACGCACAGTTCCTGCTGTTCCTCTGCGCGGTTATCAAAGCCGTTGACGACTATCAGGATCTGCTCCGCGTCTCCGTCGCGACCGCAGGCAACGACCACAGACTCGGCGCGAACGAGGCTCCGCCCGCAGTTGTTTCGATGTTCCTCGGCGACGAGCTGACCGCAGTTCTCGACGCCATAGAGAACGACGCGCCCTACAGCGGCAGCGAAAAGACGACGATGAAGCTCGGCGTTCATGTTCTTCCGAAGTTCACCCGCGACACCACCGACCGCAACCGCACTTCGCCCTTTGCGTTCACCGGCAACAAGTTTGAGTTCCGTATGCTCGGCTCGTCGAACAGCATCGCCTGCGCAAACATCATGCTCAACGCCGCCGTTGCGGAGTCGCTCAAGATATATGCGGATCGCCTCGAAAATGTCGATGACTTCGAGACCGCTCTGCACGACATGATAAAGAAGACCATAAAAGACCACAAGAGAATCATCTTCAACGGCAACGGCTACGACGATGCGTGGATAAAGGAAGCTACCGAGGAGCGCGGACTTTTAAATCTCCGCACCACTCCGGACGCCATGCCCGCGATGATAGCCGAAAAGAACGTGAAGATGCTCACCTCTCACAAGATATTCTCCTCCGTCGAGCTTCACAGCCGCTATGAGATACTTCTCGAGAACTACTCAAAGGTCGTCAATATTGAGGCTCTGACCATGGTCGATATGGCAAAAAGAGAGATTCTTCCCGCAGTCGAGAGCTACACAAGGTCGCTTGCGGAGACCCTCGCCGCGAAGAAAGCGGCAGTCGCAGGTCTCCCCTGCAAATACGAGACCGCGACAATCACGAAGCTCTCCGAGCTGTCCGACGAAATCGCCGACGCGACCGCAGACCTTGACAGCGAGATAGCGAAGTTCCAGGCTATCGCGGATGTCACGGAGGCTGCGAACGACATAAGAGATGTTATCCTCGGCAAGATGGACGCCCTGCGCGCCGTCTGCGACGAGGCGGAGACGATAACCGCCAAGGAGTTCTGGCCGTTCCCGACCTACAGCGACCTGCTCTTCAGCGTAAAATAAAAATCTACGACCTTTTTTTACAATAACAAAAGCGCCCGAGTCGGGAGAAGTAATGCGGAATACCGCTCAAAGCGAGCATGGGACGGTGAGAGCCATGCAGCACAGGAGCCGCACGAATAACACCCGACGAGCTGCAAGCCGAAAGATTACCGAGTAGGTGCGCCGGACACGCCGACCGTTACTGCGGCGAGGCTTTCTTTGAAGCCGAAAAGAGAACAAAGATAGGTGGCACAGCGAGCCTGCACTTGCCCTATCGAATGCTGAAACTAACCGAAAGGAAAGATTACTATGTGTTCGATAATGGGTTACTGCGACTGCTGTGCCGCTTTTTCCGATTTTGAGGAAGGATTCAAAAAGACCGTTTCGAGAGGTCCTGACGACAGCAGAATAATAGACACCGGCAAAGGTCTGCTCGGCTTCCACCGCCTTGCGATAATGGGGCTGACCCCCGACGGGATGCAGCCGTTTGAACTGGACGGCAGCTATGTCGTCTGCAACGGCGAGATATACGGCTACGAGAAGATAAAAGAGGAGCTTGCGAAGAAATATACATTCAAAAGCGGCTCCGACTGCGAGATACTTCTCCCGCTCTACCGCGAATACGGCGTGGATATGTTCAAGCTGCTCGACGCCGAGTTTGCGCTGATTATCTACGACGGCGAAGAGAAAAAATACATCGCCGCAAGAGATCCGATAGGCATCCGCCCGCTCTACTACGGCTATGATAAAAAAGGTGTTATCATGTTCGCGAGCGAGGCGAAGAACCTCGTCGGAATGTGCGGACATGTTATGCCCTTCCCGCCCGGACACTACTACAAAGACGGCGAGTTTATTCAATACTGCGACATAGCGGCGGTTGACGAAATTTGCCGCGACGACCTTGAGACGGTTTGCAAAAACATCCGCGAAAAGCTCATCGCCGGCGTTGACAAGAGACTCGTTGCAGACGCAAAGGTCGGCTTCCTGCTCTCCGGCGGACTCGACTCGTCCCTCGTCTGCGCCATAGCGGCAAGGCGGAGCAAAAAGCCGATACGCACCTTTGCAATAGGCATGAGCGAGGACGCTATCGACCTCAAATATGCAAAGGAGGTCGCCGACTATATCGGCAGCGACCACACCGAGGTCATCATGACAAAGGAGCTGGTCATAGACTCGCTCGAGGGCGTAATTCGTATGCTCGGCACATTTGACATCACAACTATCCGCGCGAGCATGGGTATGTACCTGCTGTGCAAATGGATACACGAGAACACGGATATAAGGGTTCTTCTGACGGGCGAAATCTCCGACGAGCTGTTCGGCTACAAATATACCGACTTTGCGCCGAGCGCGAAGGAGTTCCAGAAGGAGTCGCAGAAGAGAATAAGAGAGCTGCACATGTACGACGTTCTGCGTGCCGACCGCTGCATCTCGGTAAACTCGCTTGAAGCACGCGTGCCGTTCGGCGATCTCGATTTTGTAAAATATGTCATGTCCGTAGATCCCGCAAAGAAGATGAACACCTACGGCAAGGGCAAATATCTGCTCCGCCACGCCTTTGAGGGCGACTATCTGCCACACGATATACTCTTCCGCGAAAAGGCGGCGTTCTCCGATGCGGTCGGTCACTCGATGGTGGACTACCTCAAGGAATACGCCGAGGGGCTTTACACCGAAGATGAGTTCAAAGAGAAATGCGAAAGGTACACTCACGCAAAGCCGTTCACGAAGGAATCCCTGCTCTACCGCGAGATATTTGAAAAGTACTATCCCGACCAGTCCGAGATGATAGTCGATTTCTGGATGCCCAACAAATCTTGGGAGGGCTGCGATGTCAACGACCCGTCCGCCCGCGTGCTCTCAAACTACGGCGAGAGCGGAAAATAAAAAACTGTCCCCCGCACGGAGCTTTGCCGTGCGGGGGATGTTGCGGTTAGATATTTATTTATTTTTCATTTAATATGCGCTCGAATCCATGACAGCAGATCTTCTTCGCCGCATTTTCCGTCCGCAATCGCTATAAACATATCTGCCAGCTCGCCCTGATGCAATTCGAGATTATAACCATTCCATTTCAGAAGAAGCTGAGTCATCATTGCGCCGATGCGCTTGTTTCCGTCAAAAAAAGCGTGGTTCGCAGCAAGACCGTATCCGAGACGCGCAATTTTTTCAATATCAGACGGAAAGAGATCCTAACCGTCAAAGGACTGAAGCGGAGCGGCAATTGCCGCCTCCAGCCCCGCACGGTCGCGCAGTCCGTCTATACCGCCAGTGGTTTGTATGATTCTGCCGTGTATCAGAATCACATCATCCGCCTCAATCCAAATCATTTTGCCATTCTCCTATAATCGGAAGCGAATTTGGAAAGCAACCGATCGGTATCATCGAGCATCTTCTCCTGCGGCACTGTGTTCTCGGGTTCCCTGATCGTCACGGAAAAGGGCATGCCCTTTTCGCGGACAAAAGCATTTGCAAAAATATTGAACGCCGTAGAAGCGGTCATACCGAGCTGCGCGCAGATCGCGTTCATCTGCGACTTTATCTCCGAATCCATGCGGAATGTCATATTCGTATCCATATCTGCACCTCCTGCACTACAATTATAGTACATATTATGTGCAAAGTCAAATCATATATGCAACGCAAATAATATGAAGCGTCTGCTATGCAAACATGAAGCAGCAGCTTCGCTGCCATGAAGTACTCGCTGACGCTCGTATGAAGCAGAGCGCACGGCAGGCTTTGGTATGATACCGTCAAACTTCATATGGCGAAGCCATACTTCATTTTTCATGCACCGCAGGTGCGCTTCATTTGAAAAAAGCAGCCTGACGGCTGCTTTTTTCATGGCACCCCCTGGGGGAATCGAACCCTCAACTGCCCCTTAGGAGGGGGCTGTTATATCCATTTAACTAAGGAGGCGTATATGCTTTTTGACGCTCAATATTTTATCAGATAAGCTCTTCAAAGTCAAGAAGAATCGTCTCGGACAAAACAATATCGCAACTTTTGGGATAATTGTCCGTTTTGCGCGGAATCATACATACAAATATACTTGAAATATTTACATTTATGTTATAAAATAATCAGTGGTGCAAGCGTAAAAAGCTGGCAAATTCAACTTTTGAAAGGACGATCAAAATGAGCGCACTTAACAAAAAGTCAGTTAAGGATATCGACGTTTCCGGCAAGAAAGTGCTGGTACGCTGCGATTTCAATGTCCCGCTCCAGGACGGCAAAATCACCTCGGACAAGAGAATTGTCGCCTCCCTCCCCACTATCAAATATCTTATCGATCATCACGCAAAGGTTATTCTTTGCTCCCATCTGGGCAGACCCAAGGGTGAGTTCAAGCCCGAGTTCTCCCTTGCTCCCGTAGCCGCAAGACTCTCCGAGCTTCTCGGCCAGGATGTCAAGATGGCTAAGGACGTTATCGGCGACAGCGCAAAGGAGCTTGCCGCCAATCTCAAGGACGGCGAAGTCATGCTCCTTGAGAACGTGCGCTTTCACGCGGAAGAGACCAAGAACGATCCCGCATTCTCGAAGGCTCTCGCCTCCCTTGCGGACATCTATGTAAACGACGCTTTCGGTTCGGCTCACAGAGCTCACTCCTCCACGACCGGCGTTGCCGACTATCTGCCGGCAGTCTGCGGCTTCCTCATCCAGAAGGAAATCGAGTTCATGGGCGGCGCACTCGAGCAGCCGAAGAGACCCCTCGTCGCCATCCTCGGCGGCGCAAAGGTCTCCGATAAGATCGGCGTTATAAACAACCTTCTCGATAAGGTCGATACCCTTATCGTCGGCGGCGGCATGGCTTATACTTTCTTTGTCGCCAAGGGCTACCATGTCGGTACCTCCCTGTTTGAGGCCGACAAAGTCGAGCTTGCAAAGGAAATGATGCAGAAGGCCGTTGACAAGGGCGTCAAGTTCCTTCTCCCCATCGACAATGTTATCAGCAACGAGTTCGCCGAGAACGCCGAGTACAAGACCATCAACTCCGACGAGTTCCCGGACGGCTGGATGGGCATGGACATCGGTCCCAAGACCCGTGAGCTGTTCGCAGACGCCATAAAGGGCAGCGGAACCGTTATCTGGAACGGACCGATGGGCGTTGCGGAGTGGGATCACTTCGCGGGCGGCACCATTGCCGTTGCAACCGCCGTTGCTGACAGCGGTGCCATCTCCATCATCGGCGGCGGCGACTCCGCAGCTGCCGTTCAGAAGCTCGGCTTCGCCGACAAGATGAGCCACATCTCCACCGGCGGCGGCGCATCTCTCGAGTTCCTCGAGGGCAAGGAGCTGCCCGGCATCGCCGCGCTCAACGACAAATAATTATCCGCAAATTTTAAGCCCGCGGGCGGCAACCCCGCGGGATTTTTCAGGAAGGAAGCTTCAAAATGAATAAGCAGCTCAGAAAACCCGTTATCGCGGGCAACTGGAAAATGAACAACACTCCCGCAGAGGCTACCGCTCTCATCGAGGCGCTCAAGCCTCTCGTCAAGGATACCGACTGCGAGGTCGTCTGCTGTGTCCCCTATATCGACCTCTATGCGGCTCTTGAGGCTGCAAAGGGCAGCAACATACAGATAGGCGCAGAGAACTGCCACTGGGCGGAGAAGGGCGCATTCACCGGCGAAGTCAGCGCGAAAATGCTCAAGGCTGCGGGCGTGCCCTATGTCATCATCGGTCACAGCGAGCGCAGACAGTATTTCGGCGAGACCGATGTCACCGTGCGCAACCGCGTCAGAGCCGCTCTCAACGAGGGTCTTAAGGTTATCCTCTGCGTCGGCGAGGTACTCTCCGAGCGCAAGGACGGCATCACCTCTCAGATAGTCAGCGCACAGACCGAGATAGCTCTCGGCGGCGTATCCGCTGACGAGCTCAAGAATATCGTCATCGCCTACGAGCCTGTCTGGGCTATCGGCACGGGCGAGACGGCAACCCCCGAGCAGGCAAACGAGGTCTGCGCCGTTATCCGCTCTCTCATCGGGAGACTTTACGGCAAGGACGCCGCGGACGCTATCGTTGTCCAGTACGGCGGATCGATGAACGACAAGAACGCCGCGGAGCTGCTCGCTCAGCCCGATGTTGACGGCGGTCTTATCGGCGGAGCTTCGCTCGTAGCAGAGAAGTTCACCGCTATAGTCAACGCCGCAAGCGCAAAATAAACAAGCTTTGCCGCCGGTCGGTCACACCCGATCGGCGGCAACCGAAAGGAAGGTTAAAATGAGTAAAAAGCCTGTGCTTCTTTGCATCATGGACGGCTTCGGCAAGAATCCCGACTCCTACGGCAACGCCATCGCAGCGGCAAAGAAGCCGAATCTCGACAGAATATTCTCGGAAAATCCGATCACATATATCGGCGCATCGGGTCTTGATGTCGGTCTGCCCGACGGACAGATGGGCAACAGCGAGGTCGGTCACACCAATATCGGCGCGGGTCGCGTGGTGTATCAGGAGCTCGTGCGCATAACCAAGGCTATCGAGGACGGCTCGTTCTTCAAGAATCCCGCTCTCGTCGATGCCATGGAGAACTGCAAAAAGAACAACTCCGCGCTTCATCTCGCGGGTCTGCTCTCAAACGGCGGCGTTCACAGCCACAACACCCACCTCTATGCGCTGATCAAAATGGCGAAGGATTTCGGCATTGAAAAGGTTTTCGTCCACTGCCTTATGGACGGGCGCGATGTCTCCACGACCTCCGGCAAGGGCTTCATCGAGGAGCTTGAGCAGAAGATGAAGGAGATAGGCGTCGGCAAGATAGCTACCGTTGAGGGACGCTATTACGCCATGGACAGAGAGCGCAAGTTTGACAGGGTTGAAAAGACCTACCGCGCCATGACGAGCCTTGACGCTCCGAAATTTGAAAACGCGGCTGAGATGATGGAGAAGTCCTATGCCGACGGTGTGACAGACGAATTCATCGTCCCCTGCGTCAGCAAGGACGCCGAGCCCGTCAGGGACGGCGACAGCATCGTGTTCTTCAACTTCCGTCCCGACAGAGCGCGTGAGATAACCAGGGCGTTTGTCGATCCCGACTTTAACGGCTTCAAACGCGAGAAAGAGCCGAAGGTGTTCTATGTCTGCATGACTCAGTATGAGGCGGAGATGCCCAATGTCGAGGTCGCGTTCAAGCCCGAGAGAATAGAGATGCCCCTGGGCGAGGTATTCAGCAAGGAGGGTCTGCGCCAGCTGAGAATCGCCGAGTTCACGAAATATGCCCATGTCACATTCTTCTTCAACGGCGGCGAAGAGACGGTCTACGAGGGCGAGGACAGAATCCTTATCGACTCCCCCGATGTCGCGACCTATGACCTCAAGCCCGAGATGAGCGCATACGAAGTCACGGACACGCTCGTTGAGAAGATAAATGAGGACATCTACGACGCGATAATCCTCAACTTCGCAAACTGCGACATGGTCGGTCACACCGGCGTGTTCGACGCGGCTGTCAAGGCGGTCGAAGCGGTCGATGCCTGCGTGGGCAGACTCGTTGACCTCGTCGCCTCCAAGGGCGGCGTAACGCTCATCACTGCGGATCACGGCAACGCGGACCGCATGATCGGCGACGACGGCAAGCCCTTCACCCCGCACACAACGAACCCCGTTCCGTTCGTTGTTGTCGGCTATCCCTGCAAGCTCCGCGAGGGCGGCAAGCTCGGCGATATCGCGCCGACAATGCTCGAGATAATGCATCTTCCCCAGCCCGAGCAGATGACAGGCAAGAGCCTTATAGTAAAATAACGGTCTGCCGCATTCGGCGCAGGTCAAAGAGCAAAAAGCAGAGGTCATATTTCACACCGGTGACAATGTGGAATATGGCCTTTATTTTTTATTTGCTTGCCGCTCCCTTTTCTTTAATATATCTTTATCCGCCTATAAGCGATATACTCGCGGTCGTATGTGTAGGTTATGTGCAGTACCCCGTCTCGCTCGGTTATCGCGGGATAGGAGAACTCGCCGCCCTCCCTGTCCTCAAGGCGCATGAGCAATTTGAATGTCTCGCCGCCGTCCTCGGAGACGAGCAAGTCGAGCGGCGAACGACCGCCCCAGTTCTTCTTGACCGGATTGCAGACGAGATATATCTTCCCGTTCCCCGCGAGCACAAGGTCGATGCCGCTGTTGTTGTTCGGCATCTTCGTGCGGTAAGCCCGGCACCAGGTCTCGCCCTCGTCGGACGAATCGCTGCGGTATATCCTGCCGCGCGAGGTTCTCGTGAGCATATGCACATCGCCGTCCCCGCTCTGCCACAGGGTAGGCTGAATCATCGGAACATAAAAGCCCCTGAGCGACTTTGTCGGCACGGTGCGCATACGCTCCCATGTGCGGCAGTCGTCGTCCGAGATATCGGCAAAGCAGACCCAGAGCGTGTTCCTCTCGTCCGAGGCGGGAGCTATGACCCTGCCGCTTCCGAGCCTTATCGGCTTGTTCTTGACAGGTCCTCTGCCGCCGCCTATATCGCCCGGCACAAGCTCGGCGGGCTCGCTCCAATCGACGCCGTTATCCGAGAGCGAAAAATATGTTTTCCACATCGGTATTTTCTTGCCGACCTTGAAAAAGAGCATTATCCTCCCGTCCGCACGCTCAAAAAGCACCGGGTTCCAGTGCGGGATATTTCTGTCCGCGCTGACCCTGACCGGCTCGCTCCATCCGTTTTCGCTGCGCACGCTCGTCAAAATATCAACATCGTCGGCGCTCTCCTTCGTGCCCGCGAACCACGCGGCAACGACTCTGCCGTCGTCTAATGGCAACACAGTAGAGGCGTGGCAACTCTCAGTCGGCTTGTTTTCAAATATAAATTCCTTCAAGTTTTCCAAGACTTATCCCTTACTTTGCTGTTATTTTGCTATCATTATAGATTCCAGTGCCGCGAAAAGTCAACTTCGGAGCGCAAATTTTGACTTATTAGTTCAAACAATATATTTCGTACATCGAACTGCTTCCGCAAAATAGATTTATTTTTTAAATTTTCTTTCAAACATTGACAGTATTACCATTAAATGGTACAATTTAGTCGAAATAGGGTATAGGACAGATATAGGAGGTATTAGAAATGGAGTCATTGGGTATCGTCAGGAAGATTGACGAAACCGGACGCATCGTGCTTCCGAAGGATTTCAGGCGCAGGCTCGCGCTTGAGCCCAACGCGGACGCGGTGGAGCTTTTTGCGGACGGAGATCAGATAATCATCCGCAAATATGCCGCACGCTGCATCTTCTGCGGCTCGTCCGACGACACGATCGAGTTTTCCGGCAAAAGGGTATGCAGAGACTGCTCTTCGAGACTGAGCGAGGTCGTCCGATTGCAGAGCAAATAGATCAATAATGCAAATATAAAAATCCGCTGAATGTATTTTCGGCGGATTTTTTAATTTTGTTTAAAAAGGTCATCGTAGCTTACCGAAAGTATCTCTTTGAGCAGCTTTATCTCGTCAGGGTAAACATGCCGCTGCCCCACCTCGATTTTCGCAAGCGCACTGCGTGTGATATCGCAGCCGCCGAGCTGAAGCTTAGCCGCCACCTGTTCCTGCGTCATGCCGCGAGCCTCGCGCGCTTTTCTTATATTGCCGCCAAACAGCTTCTCATATTCCGGATTCATTTCACCACTCCACATATCCCTTTTGGCGAAAATATTTTCAAATCTATTGACATCATTCTATCAGCGTGATATATTTATTTTGCACCTATATAGGTGCAAAACGCAGAAAGGAGGAGCATTCTGCCGCAACGAAACTTTGACGGCAGCCAATAAGTTTTGGTCAGAAAAATGTATAAAAATAAGGGTTTTGAAGGAGGTAAGATCGCATTGTACTGTCCGGAATGCGGCAAAAGCAATCCCGAAGTAGCAAAGAACTGTCAATATTGCAACGCCGAACTCATAGAAACAACGAGCAGCAGTTCCAAGCTGCCGGGCAACATCGAAAAGTATGCTCAAAAGGCAAAAAACGTTGACATTTCAAACATAAAATCTACCGTTAAAGATGTAGGTGCGCGTGCCAAAAAGAAGCGCAAAATTATTATTCCCGTATCGATTTTGGCAGTCGTTTTAATTGCTGCAATTTCCATCATCGGGTATATAAGCTCTCCTAAGCGGGTTGTTAATTCATATGTCAAAAATCTTATAGCCGGAGATTTTGACTCGCTTTATAACGACATAGCTCTGCCGGAAAGTGATTTTATTACAAAAGAGCAGTTTAAAAAAGCGATGGAAGAAAAAGGCTCATATATAGGCGGTCTGTCCGTAGCATCGAATTTCACTGTAGAAGAAGTGGATTCCACCGGCACTCAGGCTGACAAATATTTCAAAAACTACAACGTTGCATTTTTATCAAATGTAACCGGAACGGTAATAAACTCTTTTGAAGTCACCGCCACGAAGCAGGACAAGAACTTTCTTCTTTTCTTCCCTCGTTACAAGGTGGCTCTGGACGGGTTGGTATGTTCAAACATAACCGTCCAGCTTGACGCACCTTCCGGATGCAGTGTTGAAATTGATGGTATCGCCTTGAAAGATCCCACCATTCAGGACTCCGAAGATAAGGTCGCAATCTATACGGTTGATGCCATCTTCAGCGGCGAACATAAAATCACGGTCACAGGTGATCTTATAAACGCTTTTGAGAAGGAAGTTAATATAAGTCGAAGTGATGATACGATAAATATAGGAGAATATGATTCGTTTTATCTGCGCAGCACCGCAGCAAACAACATTATCGACATTGCAGCCAGCGACCTTCAGTCTATGTACAATGCCGCCATTGCCGGAAAATCATTCAATGACAGCGGGGTGTCTTTGGCGAGCGGCAACCGCAACATCTCGGAAAAATATAACAACCTATCCTCATATGCAAAGAAGGACAACGGAGAGGGTCTGAAATCCATTACATTTTCCAATTTCAGGGACAAGACCTTGGCTAATACTCCCGAAATAGAAATGTACAGCAACGATATTTGCCGCGTAAGACTCGTATATGATTATTCATATGTCAAAATCGAGGATAAGTACGACGGACTTGCCGAGATTTCTTCGCAAAACCACTCCTCCGACACATTCATGGAGTATGCATATGAAAATGGAAGCTGGAAGCTCAGGGACATGGACTATTACATGCCAAGCTATTATTACGACTAAAGGAGAATAAAGATTATGGCAAAATTTTGCACCAAATGTGGAAAGCCGCTCGATGAATGCACCTGCGAAAAAAGCACCGTCGGCAATCCCTCTTTCTTCGCCTCATTAAAAAACAGGATGGGTATCGGAGAACCCGAAACTAACAATGCACCTTTATATGAAAAGAATATGCAGATAGTTCCCGAAAACATATCCGCAAACGACGGCGAAATACCGATAAAGCAGTATAATGTCGCAACCCTCAGAAACCGTTTTCTCGGAATAACGATAAGCAAGGCAATCGGCAGACTGCAGATAACAAACAAGAGAGTAATTTTCAGGGCCGCAGGAAGATGCCTGCGCGGCAGGACAACCATTCAGCAGGAATTTTCTATTGACGAAATAGCCGGCGCCGATGTCAGGAGAGAATACTCATTCACTTTCTGGGATATCCTTATCGGCATTATCATTTGGGCTGTCGGCGGATTTATCGGGCTTACCGCCTTGGGCATTTTCCCGCGATCCGGATCGAGCGGCGCAATTGCATTCTTCAACTTTTTGCTCGGCACCGCAGCATTGCTTCCGTTCTTCCTGCTGCATCAGAAGTTCGGCATTAAGCTGCTCGCACTCGGAGCTTCATCCGGATTTTACCTCGCCCCGACCTCTGCCAATCCGTTCAGCCACTATGCAAGCGTTGACTTTTTCTTTTTCTTTGCCGCCATCAGTATCATTATCTCTCTGATCTGTCTGGTTATATTTGCAATAAAGCCAAATCTCGTTTTGACAATCAAAACGAAGTCATCGTCAGAGGCAATAGATATCCAGAAGAAAAACAGCGTTCTTCCCGGATTCGGTTCTTCAAAGGAGGAGCATACCGGATATGCAGAAGTTCTGCCTGCGGAGAATGTTGAGGTCGCAATCAAAGAGGTCTGCGCAATCATTTCCGACATTCAGCGGCTCGGCGATTTCGGAATAGAGAAGTGGAAAAGCTGACAGTTCGTGACAAGTAAAAAATAAGGCTACGGATCTGCGGCACATATTTATGCAGTGCGGCGGATCCGTATTTCATATTGAAGCCATAACGAGGAGGTATATCATGTTGACTTTATCCGACGAGTATATTGAAAAATTAAAAAATAGGATTGCTGCTCCTGCTCCGGGAGACGACATTTTGAACTATAGAGCTCTTCAATCTGTATTAAGGTTTGATTCGCGGCTTGAGGATACTGTAAAAGAATGGATCGACGGAAATGACAATGCGGATTATGTTCTTCACGGAATACTCGGCATACAGGAAGTCATGTCCAGATTGGATTTTCCCTTTCTTACAGCGTGCGGTATTATCAGTGCCTGCATGGATTTAGATGCAGAAAAAATCAAATATCGCAAAGAACACCTTGAAGATATTTATGCATTGGAATAAGGAGCAAAGATATGAATGAGATTCTTGCACCTTATGAACCGATAATAGGTGAATCGGGAAATGTAAATATCAACAGAAGCAACTTTTGGGGAGCCTTTAATCAGGGAACATGGGAACAACTTTCATCAAATCAGCGAGTTGATGCGCTTCAGCAGCTTGAAAATTGGTCGGCGCGTCGGCTTGGCAGAGAACCGGTTCCCTTATCACCCGATCCCCAATTAGAAGGAACCTCAACCAACGGGGAATATCATCCAGGCAGCAAAAGCATTTCTATAAAACCGTCTCTCATAGAGCGTAATGACCCTTTTCAAGCAATGGCGACAACGCTTCATGAAGGCCGGCACGCCTATCAGCATCAGGTATCCAACGGACTCGAAACCTACAAAAACTTCGACCCGGTCGATGGCATGACGGCGAATCAAAACAGAGGGATTTGGAGCGCAAATATGCGCGCCGACGGTTATTATTCAAAAGAAAGAGGGCACACCTTCTCCCAATACAGATATCAGCCCATAGAAGCGGACGCAAACAACTATTCTGACAGAATAATGCAGGAGATGGGGCAGAGATACGGCAACAACGAGCACTATAACCAATGGATGCATGACAGGCTCAATAAAAATGCCGAAAACATGGCGGACGCCAGAAAAGAATTTGGGCTCGGCAATAACGAAAGTCCCGAAGAATACATGAAGAACCAAGTCATCGAAGACATGGCCAAGCGTCTGGAAGCAAAAAAGGGTTTTGATAACGGCAAGGCATTTGACACCTTTAAAGAGAGTTCTCCACAAAGGGATGCTTTTATCAATTCACTGAAGGTGCCTCAAAATCAAGATGAGGTCAGAGAGTATAATCGCAGCCACGGTATCCCGGATATTCCGTCCCAACGGCCTAAAGGCGGATTTGAAAGGGAACGCGGATCAAATGATCCTCGTTGGAACGAACCGGAAAACGATGATCACGGTAAAGGAGAGACCCCAAAAGAGGACGAGCCCTCGGAGGGAAATGAAACCATCAAGGGCGATACCCTTTCTAAAGACGGCACATCCACCGAAAAGAGTGTGCCTTCCGAGGGCAATGAACAATCCAAGTTGAGCGAACCTTCCAAAGGGAATGAGCCCTCCGAAGAGAATGAACCCTCCGAAGAGAATGAGCCCTCTGAGGAGAACGAGCCTTCCGAGAAGAATGAGCCCTCCGAAGAGAATGAACCCTCTGAGGAGAATGAGCCTTCCGAGGAAAACGAACCTTCCGAAGGGAACGAACCCTCCAAGGAGAATGAGCCTTCTGAAGAGAACGAGCCTTCCGAGGGAAATGAGCCTTCCAAAGGGAATGAACCCTCTGAGGAGAATGAGCCTTCCGAAGGGAACGAACCCTCTGAGGAAAGTGAACCTTCCGAGGAGAACGAGCCTTCCGAGGGAAATGAAACCATCAAGGGCGATACCCTTTCTAAAGACGGCACATCCACCGAAAAGAGTGTGCCTTCCGAGGGCAATGAACAATCCAAGTTGAGCGAACCTTCCAAAGGGAATGAGCCCTCCGAAGAGAATGAACCCTCCGAAGAGAATGAGCCCTCTGAGGAGAACGAGCCTTCCGAGAAGAATGAGCCCTCCGAAGAGAATGAACCCTCTGAGGAGAATGAGCCTTCCGAGGAAAACGAACCTTCCGAAGGGAACGAACC